>NZ_CP031425.1:2919385-3243761 GCF_003367705.1 Microbacterium foliorum
CGCGAAGGTGCTCGCCTTCACGTCGCTGTCGATGATCCCCGCGCTGATCTTCTTCAGCCTGTTCGAGCGGCGCATCGTCGGAGGGCTCACCGGTGCCGTCAAGGGCTGATCCCGTCGAGCGCGCGATCGCCGACGACGAAGAGAACGAGAAAGAGACCACGATGTCGCAGTCCCCTGGCGAAGCACGCCACTCCCCCCGCGTCGACGCGCTGCTCGCCGAGATGACGCTCGACGAGAAACAGGCGCAGCTGGTCGGCTTCTGGGTCGATCAGGGCGATGAGGTGGTCGCCCCGATGGCCGGCGAGAAGCAGAGCTCGACCCGGTATGACGAGGCGACCGCGCACGGGATCGGTCACCTGACGAGGGTCTACGGCACCCGCCCTGTCGACCCCGCCGAACGGGCGGCCTGGCTCTGGGCAGAGCAGCGTCGGCTGCAGACGGAGACCAGACTGGGCATCCCCGCCCTCGTGCACGAGGAGTGTCTGACCGGGCTCGCCGCGTGGAAGGCCGCGACCTTCCCCACGCCGCTGGCGTGGGGCGCATCCTTCGATCCCGACCTCGTCGAGGAGGTCGGCCGGGCGATCGGGTCGTCGATGCGCACGCTGGGGGTGCACCAGGGGCTCGCCCCGGTGCTCGACGTGATCCGCGATCCCCGATGGGGGCGAGTCGACGAGTGCATCGCCGAGGATCCGCTGCTCGTCGGACGGGTGGGGACCGCCTACGTCCGAGGTCTGCAGTCCGAAGGGGTGCACGCGACGCTCAAGCACTTCGTCGGCTATTCCGCGTCTCGCGCCGGACGCAACCACGCCCCGGTCAGCGCCGGTCGGAGAGAGATCGAAGACGTGCTCCTCCCCCCGTTCGAGATGGCCGTCGGCGAAGGCGGGGTGCGCAGCGTGATGAACTCCTACGCCGACATCGACGGCGTGCCGGTCACCGCCGACGCCCATTACCTCACCGAGATCCTCCGCGGCCGGTGGGGGTTCGACGGCGTGGTGGTGTCGGACTACTTCGCCGTCGACTTCCTGCGCACCATGCACCGCGTCGCGGCCGACAAGGCGGAGGCGGCGCGACTCGCCCTCACCGCGGGCCTCGATGTCGAGCTCCCCTCTCCCGACGCCTACCTGACCCTCGCCGCGCAGGTGCGCGACGGCCGGCTCTCCGAAGTGCATCTGGACCGTGCGGTCGCACGCGTCCTGTCGCAGAAGGAGGAGCTCGGGCTGCTGGATGCCGACTTCACCTCGCCCCCCGCCGACATCGACCTCGACCCGGCGGAGCATCGCGAACTCGCCCGGCGTCTGGCCGAGGAATCCGTCGTGCTGCTCAGCAATGACGGCGTGCTGCCGCTCGGGGGGAGCGCCCCCTCGCGCATCGCGGTGATCGGCCCCAACGCCGACAGCGCCGACGCCCTGATGGGGTGCTACTCGTTCGTCAACCACGTGCTCGCGCACCACCCCGGGACGCCCGCCGGCATCGCTCTGCCGACGGTCGCCGACGCCGTGCGCGACGAGTTCCCGCTCGCGGAGGTCACCACGACCCTCGGGTGCGACGTCGAGGGCGCCGACCGCTCCGGCATCCCCGATGCGGTGCAGGCCGCACGCGCAGCCGACCTGGCGATCGTCGTGGTGGGCGATCGCGCAGGGCTGTTCGGGCGCGGCACGGTCGGCGAGGGCAACGACGTCGACGATCTCGAACTTCCCGGCATCCAGCGCGAGCTCGTCGAGAGCATCGTCGCGACCGGCACACCGGTGGTCCTGATCGCGATGACCGGTCGCCCCTACGAGCTCGACTGGGCGCTGCCCGAGCGCGCCGGCGCCACGGGCACGATGGTCGGGCTCGGGGCCGTGAACGCCCCGGCGTCGGCGAACGCCCCGGCATCCGCTGCCGCCGCCGCGCCCCGGCGACCGGCGGCCGTCGTGCAGACGTTCTTCCCCGGAGAGGAGGGGGCTCCGGCGCTCGCGGCTCTGCTGAGCGGGCGCGTGGTGCCGTCGGGCCGACTGCCGGTCTCGCTTCCCCGCTCGGCGGGGGCGCAGCCGTACTCGTATCTGCACGCGGTGCTGGGCGGTCGCACCGATGTGACCAGCGCCGACCCGACACCCGTGCGGCCCTTCGGGTTCGGCCTGAGCTACACGACCTTCGCGCACGAGGAGCTCACGGTCCCCGCATCGGTCGCCGCCGGCGAGACGCTGCACGCCACGGTGCGGGTGCGCAACACCGGCCCGGTGGCGGCCACGGACGTGGTGCAGCTGTACGCGCACGACGAGGTCGCGAGCGTGGCGCGTCCGGTCGCCCAGCTGCTGGACTTCCGCCGCGTCGCGCTGCTGCCGGGAACCGAGGCGGTCGTGCGCTTCGAGATGCCGATCGACCGTCTCGCGTTCACCGGGCTCGACGGCGTGAAGCGCGTCGAGCCCGGCACGATCCGCCTGTGGGTCGGCGGCGCCTGCGACGAGGAGGAGACGGTGGCCCGCCTCGAGATCGTGTGAGGGTGCGCGGATGCCGTGCCGTAGCGGCACCCCGGCGCGCACTGTCACGGAAGGCGCGTCGCGCCGGGGTTGCGAGCCAGAGGAGATTCGTCCGTGAGCCGTGCCGAAAACGTCACCGCCGATGTTTCGGCACGATCGTCTGCGGCAGAGGGTTTCGGCGGATCGAGTCTCGACGTGTCACACGCTTGCTCCGTGAACCCGGGCGCTCCGCCGCAAACGATCGTTTCCGGCTCTATCGGGCTGATCGTGTTCACGCTCTTGCCGATATCGTGCTCCGCAACCTGCTTTCGGCGGATGGTTTCGGCGTAGGTGAAGTCTGGACGAAGCCATGTCGGTCCACGAGGAGAACGCGGCACTCGGTGTGGTCGCGCCGGGCGCGTACTGTTCGGTTCCGGCACGACACGGGCAGGCTCGTAGGGAGCGGTCCGCAAACGCGACCCGTGTCGAAATCGGGTTGTGAGCGATCAGGTTTCGGTGTTGAGTTTCGGGACGGCCACGTGCTGCAACAGCCGTAAGCGGCTCGCCATGCGGAAAGCATCGGGGCGCTGGGAGGCGTCGGCCAGGAAGCTGTCGAGGTCGACGTGTGCTGAGAATCTGACCGGGACGTCGGCGTCCACGAGCACGTCGACGAGATTGATGAAGCGTTGCTGTGCTTCGGGATCGGCGGCGCTGAACGGCGGGACATCCGTAATCGACCACTGGGTGAAGTCGCGGGACCATTGCAGGTATTCGACTGTTGAGGTTGGAGTGCGGCAGAGCTGACCGAACGTGGCCGTCAGCTCCCCGTCATCCGTGGACGTTACCGGAAACGAGCGACCGTGCGACGCGAGGGAGTCGAGCCAAGTAGGTGCCGGTGCAGCCTCTCGAGTCGACCAGGTGCCCGCTGCGAAGCCTTTCGAATGGTCGTCCTGCATAGTGCGGTAGTCCGTGGGGCCGTTGAGCGACCAGATATCCATGTGGGTCTTGATGAGAGCTATGCCGCGTTCGAAGATGTGGTGCCAGATCGGATTCGGCAAGAGGTTGTCGGGGGCGTAGTTCGAGGTCGCCAGGACGGTCAGTTTCCGAGTGAAAACGTGATCGAGGAGGCGCGTCAGGAGTCGGGCGTCGCCGGAGTCGTGCACGTGCAGCTCATCGAAAAACAGCAACCGACTGTTTCGGGTCACGTCATCGATCGCCCGCTCGATCGCGTCGCGTTCGCTCCGGTGACTGTGGATGCTGCGATGCAGCTCGTCGAAGAACCCGTGAAAGTGGACGCGCGTCTTGTGACGGATCGGCAGGGAGGCGTAGAACGCATCGGCCAGCCAGGACTTTCCGCGGCCGGCATCGCCGTAGACGTAGAGGCTGCGCGGCAATCCTCGCCGGAGGGAGCCGCCGGCCAGCTCGCCACCGAGTACGGCGAGTCGATCCAGTGTTGTTCTCTGAGCGGGATCGAGGGAAAAGCCGTCGGCGGATGCCGCCGCCTCGACGGCGCGAACGAGCTTATCGGTCCCTTTCACGATCTCAGCCTGGCATGCCCGCGCGGTGGCCTGTGTCTAGGGTGAGGTCAGCCGCAGCAAGTACTCTGCCGAAAACGATCGTTTCCGGCAGGCTCCAGCGCCGTGCTGGATTCCCTCCGTAGTGTGTGCGTATGGCGCCTCCAACGACGACTCTCTTGCGATACCTGTACCCCGACGGGCGCGTGCAGGCCGCGCTACCACTCCGGATGGTCGAGGCGCCCGCGGGGGTCGTGGCCGGATGGCTATCCTCAGGCTCTGAAATTGCGTACTGGGCGACGACCGAGGGCGAAGATCCGCGCGCGGTGCCGCTGGATTCACGTTTCCATCAGCACCTCACGACGGCGCAGCGCGCCTGGACCGGTGGAAGCGTCCTTCGAGTGATCCCCCTGGCTGAGCCGTGGCAAGTTCTGCATTTCTGGAATGCTGACGGCACGTTCGCCGGCTGGTACGTCAATCTCGAGTCTGAGAAGCGTCGCGATCGGCTCGGGCTCGTCGCCGTCGACTGGCACCTGGACGTTCTGATCTCCGCTGACTTCGAAGCTGAATGGAAAGACGAGGATGAGGCAGCGGCGGCGGTTAAAACGGAGTATTTGCGCGACGAGGATCTCGATCATGCTCGCCGCACCGGCGAGGCCATCATGGCCGACCCTCGATCGTTCATCGACGCCCTCGGTCGCTGGGACGTTACTCATTCACCCGCAGTATCCGAGCCCGCCCTGACACTTCCAGTGGGATGGGACGTCCTCTGATTCACGAGAAGCGCATGACTCGTGTTTCTCTGTGGACGCAAGCGGCTCTGTTCGCCGCGCCGCAGACGATCGTGTAACGCAACCTCGCGGACAGCCAGTAGGGGATACGGGATGTCCGAACTCCCTGCCGAAAGTGTGTTCCGGCGAACCTTTGTGGCATCCCGTTCTGCACACGCGGCATCGCGCGCCGAAAACCATCGTTTACGGTGGGAGCCATGTGGTGGTCGGACGACGAATGGGAAGCGCTGACGGCGGCGGAGCAGTGCGGGATGTGCGCTGACGCACACTTGCTGACGAACGAGCACAGTGCTCTCATCGCCACAACCGCCACCAGCTACGTGCGGCTTGCCCGAAATCAACACCACGCCGGATACAGCCTCGTGATCCTCCGAGAACACGTCGTCGATATGGCTGAACTACCCTCAGACCAGCTCTCGAAGTTTTGGGCGGATGTACAGCGCGCGGCACGCGTCATCGATGAGGTGTTCCGATCGAAGAAGATCGACTACCTCGTCATGGGTCACCGGATGCCCCACCTCCACTGCCACCTGCTACCTCAGCACGCAACCGACGACCCTCTCCGCAACGTGAACATCGCAGACGGCCCGACACGTCTTCCGTCTGATGCATTCGATGCCGCGGTCGCCGCACTCCACCGAGCCTGGGAGTCGTCGGAACCCCCACTCGGTAGGTAGCAGGCGTCGGCGTCTGCGCGCGCTTCCCTCCTGCCGTGCGCACTCGCATGTCACCATGAGGGATGACTTCCAGCCCATTGTTCCTGCCGACGCTCACCGGCGAGACGGTCACACTTCGGGCATGGCGCCACTCGGATACTGCGATCGTCATGGAGGCCTCTCAGGACCCCCTGATTCCTCAACTGACCAGCGTGCCGACGACTTCGGATGAGAAGGAAGCGTTGGCCTTCATCGAGCGACAACATGAACGCATGCGAGACGGAGCCGGCTACGCGTTCGCGATCGCTGACAACGACGACACCGCGATCGGGCACATCGGACTCTTCCTCATCCCGGGCGGATCCAGCCGAGCCAGCGCTGGCTATTGGATCGCCAGTTCGCGTCGACGCCGGGGATTCGCGAAGGACGCCTTGGCCACCCTGACATCATGGGCGGTCACGCTCGAGGAACTCGATCGTGTCGAACTGTACGTGGAGCCTTGGAACGAAGGCTCCTGGCGGGTAGCCGAACAGGCGGGCTACGAGCGCGAGGGCCTACTCCGCAATTGGAAACGGGTGGACGGCCAACCGCGCGATATGTACATGTACTCACGGTTAGCGCGACAATCGATCTGAAGAACGGTCGCGACCGCCTTCGCCCATGTCTGTGGCCGACGTTTGCGGCGGCCAACCGTGACTCAGGATCGTTCGACGCCGCAAACGATCGTTTTTGGCACTATCGCACTGTCGACGTTCGCGGCGACCGCCCTGGGGAGCCGAGTAGTGCCGCGCAAAAGCGATCGTTGTCGGCGCGGCTGTGATCGCACCGGGGTGACGTCGGCCCGTCGGGGCAGTGCCGTATCGTAGGACCGCGCGAATGCAGTGGCTCCAGTTGAGAGCCTTCCGCGCAATGTAGTGAAGGGTTGCGTTCATGCCCACTTCCCCCGTCACGCTGCAGCGCCTCCCGGGCGAATACGTCGTCGCACGCTTTCCTGTGTCGTCCGACGTCCGTTCCCTCCTGGTCGACGTGATCGGCGAAGGATCCTTCGTCTCGATCACTCGCACCCCGCAGGAAATATCCATCGTGTGCCCCGCTGACTCTGCACCGCCCGACGCCGAGATCGACGGGCCCTGGGCCGCGCTGTACGTCGGTGGCCCCATCCCCTTCGGATTGACGGGAGTGGTGACATCGCTGGTGTCTCCGCTGTCGGCGATCGGCTGCCCTGTGTTCGTCGTCTCCACCTACGACGGCGATGTACTGATGGTTCCCCGCGGAGACGCGGATCGTGCAGAGGACGCACTCACGAACGCCGGTCACCTGCTCATTTAGCCCTGCGGGACCTGTTTGACCAGGAGAACAGCGGCGACGCACTTCCGGTGGATCACGCCGCCAAGGGCGAAGATCAGGAAGTACGACGACGGCGCCCAGAGTCGCCGACCGGCGAGACTTCCAATCAGGTCAGAACCCACCGCGACCGCCGCGACGGAGAGCCCCACCCGCTCCGAGATCGTCCGACGCACGACGAGACGGATGCCGCACCACGGCGCCGCGCCCTACTCGTCGCCTCAGTCCGCCGAGTCGATCACCGTCTCCCGATCGTCGTCGACGAGCAGCGCCTGGTCGTCGCACAGCGGCAGAAGCCGGTGGCTCGATCCGTATCGCGCGATCGTCTCGTCGATCAGCGAGGACGGGTAGGGCTCGAGCAGGAGCTTCATCCCTCCGCAACGGGGTGGCGAGCAGGATGAGTTTCGTCCGCGTCATGACGTCGGATACTCTCGCGTCTCGAGGCGCGAGCAAAGCCCCGAGGCGCAGGCGGGCGAGTTCTGCCTTGCCAGACGGCGACCCGACAAGCCTGACGCACTCTTGAGGCGGAGAGATGTGCGCGCTGACATCTCGTGGAAGGTGGAGCTGAGTCCCATCGATCGCCGGGGCCGCGGAAAGAGTTTGCATAGTCGCGTCACGAAATGGCCCTCGGGACACTCTTATTAGGTGAGGGGGGGAACATCTCCCCTGACCGTGCGCCCCCGGGCGACATAGGACAAGGAGAATCCGCATGTCAGAGTCGCGCAAATCGTGGGGACGCCGGCTGTCTGCCGTTCTCGCACTCTTAGCTCTCACGGTTACGGGGGTAGGGGTCGCCTCGCCCGCGATGGCCGCTCCGAGTCTCGGTCTCACGATGACGGCTATCGGTGCGACCGTCGCCTCTGGTGATACGACGACTTATCAGATCTCCTGGTCCTGCAGTTCCACCGTCGAAACCTGTGACACGGGCACAATCACCGTCCCGGTACCCACGCTGACCCCCTACTCATCCGTTGCGACGACGTACGTCGCCGGGACTGCCTCGACCGGAGGCTTCTCCAGCGATCCGACGGTCAGTGGCGGGGTGATCCGTTGGACGATGCTCGATGTCGTGCCGGCAGGAAGCTCCGGCACGATGACGTTCACGGTGCGAGTGCCCAACATGGCCTCCCCCAATGGTGCGACCATCGTCCCGGTCGCCACGTATACGACCAGCGGTGTGACGCAGACGGCATCGTCGACGAAGACTGTGGTGTCGAGCCCGGATCTCCTCACCGACAAGCGTCTCGTCAGCAACCAGACTCCCGGGCTGGATGTGCCTGTGGCCTATCAGGTCACGACGGGCCACAGGTCGGGCATCAACCCCAACACCGGCCGGCACGGAAACGCGCCGGCGAACGGCACCTGGGCGATCGACAACGTCGTCACGGTGGATCGTCTTCCTGTCGGGGCAGAGTTCGTATCGGCGACCGGTGGAGGCGTGTACGACTCGGACGCACATACGGTGACGTGGCCCGCGTGGTCTGAGAACGGGGCGTTCGTCATCCCGCCGACGTATCAGGTCGTGCTCCGCTACCCGTCGTCCGTATTCTCAACCGCCTCTGAAGCAACGAACACGGCGACGGCGACGGCGAATCCGTATCTCGCGCCGGACGAGACCGTGAACTCTTCGGATGACGCAACGCACGGGTTCGCCGCGAGTACCGCGCGCGGGGCCGTGACGAAGAACGGATCGCTCACGCGAGCCAATGGGGGCTCCCGCGGTGGAACCACCGCGTGGCAGATCGGTATAAGCAACTCCGGGACCATTCCGCTCAACGTGGACCTCACAGATGCGCTGCCCTGTATCTGGAGCTCTCCGACCGATGGGACGACAACGTGTGCGACTCCTGCAATCCGTAACGTGGGACTCACATTGACCGGTGGTGTCGCAGAGAACCCGTACACCATCGACTATGTGACCAACCTCGGCAACACCGGCACCGTCACACTGGTGGCCACCCCCAACACTGTCACGCTGCCGCAGCAGTCCTCGACGGAATGGGTCACGTCGCTGCGTGTGCGGGCGACCATGGTTGGAGGAGACTCGGCAAGCCTGCAGGTCTCGGGCCAGGTGTCATCCGACCTCCCCGAGGATTCTTCCGATGCGATCTACCGCAACGCGAACGTCCCCAAGGGGTCACCTGTCTTTCTCGAGAACTGTCTGAGTGGGACGCTGACGAACTCCATCTCGGGAGACGTCGTGCAGCAGGTTCGTGATGTCTGCGGATACGTCAAGGTCGACCCTGATCGTCCGATCGTTCGCGTTGCGAAGAACATGACGGACAACGTGCAGGGACCCGGCGGACAGATGGGTGTGGAGTTCGTCCTATCGACGCAAGCCAGCAGAGTGAACTGGTCGCCCGTCCTGACGGACCTCCTGCCCGCAGATCTACGCTTCGTTCCCGGTTCGTTCACGACCGCCGGGCTGACGACGGGCGCCAAGACCGTTCTCCCCGACGCCGATCTGCAGGTTCAGGTCATCGACGACTATGAAGGCACGGGACGTCAGCTCGTCCGGGTCAGTTGGCCGGGCACGGGCGGGCTCGCCCCGAGCACCGCGTGGGGGAACGTGAA
This sequence comes from Microbacterium foliorum, assembly GCF_003367705.1. Lineage (NCBI taxonomy): Bacteria > Bacillati > Actinomycetota > Actinomycetes > Micrococcales > Microbacteriaceae > Microbacterium > Microbacterium foliorum. Next base: position 2,928,703 of record NZ_CP031425.1, read on the forward strand.
GTTCAAGGTCGCTGTGCAGCCGGGCGCGTCGGTCGGGCAGCACAGCAACGAGCTGGCCGTGTTCGACAGCAAGTACTCGACAGTCGGGTGTGTGGTCAACACTTCACGGACCGACGCAGATGGGTTCGTCGACGATTCACAGCGTGTCGGCTGCGCCACGGCTGCGACATACTCGGTGGTCTCGACCCCCGCGGTCGGCGGAACGAAGTGGGTGCGCGGGTCCGAGGACGCAGACTTCACGGCAGCCCCCGGTATCGGAGCAGTGCTGCCCGGCGAACCCGCAACGTATCGTCTGGATGTGACGAACCTGGGGAACGTGCCGCTTTCCGACGTCGTCGCTTACGACATCCTTCCTCATGTGGGCGACACCGGTGTCGGCCCGGCATCGGACGCGGGCCGTGGCAGCCAGTGGCAGACCTTGCTGTCCGGCACCGTCGATGCCGGCGGATCGGCAGAGATCATGTACTCGCTCTCCACGAACCCGTGTCGTGGAGAAGTCATGGCGGTCGGAGGCACCCGGGGATCCGCGCCCGCGGGATGCGTCGATGACTGGTCCGCAACCCTGCCGAGCGATCCGGCCGATGTCCGCGCTATCCGGATCGACTTCGGCGACCGGACGTTTGCGCCGGGCGAAGTCCAGGAGGTGACGCTCCCCGTCACCACGCCAGCGGACGCGGAAGGCATCGCGTGGAACTCCTTCGCCGTGTCGGCGGTCGACGACAGCAACGGAAACGCGATCCTGCCCGTCGAACCGAACGTCGTTGGCTTGCGTACCAGCCCGTCGCTGTCCATCGACAAGTCCGCGTCGACGGCAGAAATCGGGCGGGGCGGCGAGATCACCTGGACCATCAAGGTCACGAACACGGGGACCGGTCTTGCCGAAGGAGTGATCGTCGTCGACGAGATCCAGGACGGTATGGATTTCGTGTCGGCGGATGCCACGAACGGTGCCTACGACCCCGAAACGAGCACCTGGGCATTGGAATCTGGCATCCCGGTGGGCGAAGATGCTGTCCTGACTCTTGTGACGCGCGTTCGTGATGACGCGAAGATGGCTGAGGTCTGCAACATCGCGACGGTGTCCGTTACTGGAACCGAAGATTCAGTGGATTCGCCGAACGTGTGCGTCACCCTGATCCGTGGCTACACCGTTTCGAAGTCGTCGGACTCTGAGACGACGATGCCCGGCGGAGTCGTGACATATACGGTCACCGTCACGAACGTCGGCGCCGTGGACTACACGGACGCGGAGCCTGCCTCCTTCGAAGACGATCTGTCCGGTGTGCTGGATGACGCGAGCTACAACGGCGACGTCTCTGCCGGCGGTTCCGTCGCGGAGAACACGCTCAGCTGGGCCGGCCCGCTCGCCGTGGGTGAGACCACGACCGTCACGTATTCGGTGACGGTGAAGGACCCCACCACGGGCGATTCGGTTCTCAAGAACGTCGTGGTGCCGAGCGATCCGACGGGCGAGTGTGTGCCGGGCGAGTGCGCAACGACCACCCCGGTGTCATCATTCACAGTCGCGAAGTCGGCGGACGCCGAGACGGTGATGGCCGGTGGCATCGTCACGTACTCGGTGACCGTCACCAATACCGGTCAGGTCGCCTACACGGATGCCGCCCCGGCGTCGTTCGATGATGATCTGTCTGGTGTTCTCGACGATGCGACGTACAACGGTGACGTCTCTGCAGGCGGCACGATGACCGAGAACACCCTCACCTGGGCAGGCCCGCTCGCCGTGGGCGAGACCACGACCGTCACATATTCGGTGACCGTGAACGACCCGCTCACCGGTGACCGCACTCTGCGCAACGCCGTGGTTCCGACCGGACCGGGAAGCAGCTGTGATCCGGATGAGGACTGTGTGACGGAGACTCCGGTCGCTTCTTACACGGTGTCGAAGGAGTCGGACTCCGCGACGGTCCTCCCCGGGGGCGTCGTGACCTACACGGTCACCGTGACCAACACCGGTGAGGTCCCGTATACGGATGAGATGCCTGCGTCCTTCGAGGACGACCTGTCGGGTGTGCTGGACGATGCGGTGTACAACGACGACGCATCGAACGGTGCGGAGGTCTCGGGGAACACCCTGTCGTGGTCCGGTGCCCTCGGTGTCGGCGAGTCGATCGAGGTCACGTATTCCGTGACCGTGGACGATCCGATCACGGGTGACTTCGAGCTCCTGAACGCGGTCGCTCCGACCGCACCGGGAGGGAGCTGCGAGGGTGCCTGCACGACCGACACCCCCGCGGGCTCGTACCGCGTGGTGAAGTCCACCACGGCCACCGAGGTGCTGCCCGGCGACGTCGTCGAGTACTCGATCACCGTGACCAACATCGGAAAGGTCGCCTTTACGGATGACGCTCCCGCGTCGTTCACCGACGACCTGTCGGCGGTGCTCGATGATGCTGTCTACAACGGCGATGCGACGAGCTCGACTGGCGCAGGCGTCAGCTACGCCGACCCGCAGCTCGCATGGTCTGACGCGCTCGATGTCGGCGAGACCGTCACCATCACCTACTCGGTGACTGTGAACGATCCGGCCACAGGTGATCGGCAGCTCGCCAACACGGTGGTGACGCCCCCGGGATCCGGCGCGAACTGCGTGGATGGATCGACAGATCCTGCCTGCGTGGCGAACGTCCCCGCCGCCTCGTACACGGTCGCGAAGTCAGCGTCTCCGGGCACGGCTCTCCCGGGTGACATCGTGACCTACACGGTCACCGTCACCAACACCGGAGCGGTCGCTTACACCGACGAGAACCCGGCGTCGTTCACCGATGACCTCTCCCGCGTGCTCGACGATGCCGACTACAACGGCGACGTCTCGGTCGGCGGCGAGGTATCGGGTGACACGCTCACGTGGAACGGGCCGCTCGAAGTCGGCGAGACGATTCAGGTGACCTACACGGTGACGGTGAATGACCCTGTCGCGGGGGACTTCACCCTTCGCAACGTGGTCGCCCCGTCTTCGCCGGGAGGCTCATGCGTCGAGGGCTCATGCATCACGGACACGCCGGTCGCTTCGTACACGGTCGTGAAGACCGCGGATGTCGAGGACGTCACCCTGGGCGGTGTCGTCATCTACACCGTCACCGTCACGAACACCGGACAGGTGCCGTACACGCAGGACGCTCCGGCCTCCATCGTCGACGACCTGTCCGATGTGCTCGACGACGCGACCTACAACGACGACGCCACCGCGGGTGCGCAGGTATCGGGGACGAACCTCACCTGGACAGGCGAGCTCGGAGTCGACGAAGTGATTGCGATCACCTACTCGGTCACGGTGAACCAGCCGGCGACCGGCGATGGAAATCTCCGGAACAGCGTGACCAGCGACAGCCCCGGTGGTGGATGTGCAGCCGATTCGGACTGCATCGTCAACACGCCGGTCTCCAGCTACCACGTGATGAAGACGTCCTCCGCGTCGACGGCATCGGTAGGCGACAGAGTGACGTTCACGATCACGGTCACCAACACCGGAAAGGTCGCGTACACCGACGAACGTCCGGCGACGTTCACGGATGATCTGACGTCGTCTCTGGCGGTGGGCTCCTACAACGGAGATGCCACCGAGGGAGCGACATACGACAAGCCGGTGCTGTCCTGGGCTGGAGCCGTCGGCGTGGGAGAGAGTGTGGACATCACGTACTCCGTCACGGTGACCTCCACGGGGCAGCTCCGCAACGTCGTTGTCACCCCCGACGGGTCGGGGGCGAACTGCTCGAGCGATTCGGATGATCCTGACTGCCGGACGACGACGACGGTCGTTCCGCCGGGCCTGGCGATCACGGGTGGGGCGATGTGGATCGGTGGCGGCGTCGCCGGTGCCGCGCTCCTGATTCTCGGACTCTGGCTCGTCTCTCGACGACGTGCCGAGCAGGCTGGGCTCTCATCGCAGGGCTGATCTGAGAGCGAGTGGCGGCCACGGAACTTCTCCTTGGCCGCCACTCGTGTGCGAGCTGTGGGAACGCGCACGAGAGAATGAACTATGGACGAGAACCAGGGCCCGACGCTCGGTGATGTCGCGGATGAGGACCTCCTTGAACAGGTTCGACGTGGTGACATGGGCGCGTACGGACTGCTGTGGGAACGTCACGCGGGGCCGGCAAGGTCGGTTGCGCGCACTTTCGCCGGTCTCGACGCCGACGACCTCGTCTCCGAGGCCTTTGAACGACTCCTCGTCTCTCTTCAAGCCGGGAAGGGTCCTCAAGGAGCATTCCGCCCCTACCTGATCATGACGGTGCGGAACGTCGCGCGGCGCCAATACAACAGGGACGTACCCCGGGCAGAGACCGACTTCGACTTCATGATCGACGCTGACGCGCCTGAGGGTGAGAGCGCCGCGGTTCAGGGGCAACGCCACCGAGCAGTCAGTGAAGCGCTCCAGTCTCTGCCTCCGCGGTGGCAGGAAGCGCTGTGGTATGCCGAGGTCGACGGCCTCCGACCGCGAGAGATGGCCGGGTCTCTCGGCCTCTCCGCCAACGCTGTCTCCGCACTCGTGCTCCGAGCGAAGCGTGGTTTCCGCGATGCATGGGTGACTGCCCAGCTCGCCAGAGCCGATTCGCCAGAGTGTCAGCAGACCCTCTCCGACATCGGCGCGTACTCGCGCGACGGCCTCGCCCCGCGCGCGACCAAGAAGGTCGACGCGCACATCGCGACGTGCGAGTCGTGCACAGCTGCGCTGGAGGAAGCCCGCGAGATCGCGCATTCCCTCGCTCTCGTTTTGCTTCCCGCCGTGGCAGGTGCGGCAGGTGCCATCGGGTATCTGTCGACCATGCGCCCCCCGGCGATGCCCGAAATGCAGCTCCCGGTCACGACCGCGGCGGCTGGCGAAGGCCCCGTCGAAGACGCACCCCGAAGCTCAACCACACGGCGGCTCGGTGCCGCAGCCCTCGTAGCCGTCCTCCTGATCGGCGGCGGAAGTGCCGCCGCGACCCTCTGGCAGTCAGACCAGGGCGCGACGCCGCCACTGTCTGAAGAGCAGACGCAGAGCTCGATCGCATCCAAGCCCGCACCTTCCCCGTTCCCTTTCGTGAAGGCACCCCCAGATGGACCCCAAGACGAGGATCCGGCGATGCCGCCTCCGGAGATCACGCGGCCAGACACCCCTGTCGTCCCCGATCGCCCGCAAGACCCGACGGACACCGTCCAGCCCCCGGATACACGACAGAACCCGGGAACGCCGACCCCGACGGTCGCTCCCTCGGACCCTGAAACACCTGACATGGCGGTTCTCCAGGATGACTCCCGCATGTACCCGCGAGTGGCGGGAACGGACGCTGTCCCTGGCGCACGGATCGAGATCAGCGACGCTGCCGACACTCTCCTCGCAGTCACGACAGCAGACAGTCGGGGGCACTGGACCACATCGCTCGTGAAGAGCGGGCCAGGCACCTTTACGGTCTCCGCATCTCAGACCGTGCTCGGACTCGAGTCGGAACGGTCCGCTCCGATGACCTACACCGTCACGGATCCCCCTTCCTCTGGACGGCCACTCGCTGGCGCCGTGGTGGACGCGGCACGGTTCAACTTTCGTTTAGACCTGCCTCCTGGCACGGTGATCCAGCGCCAGGTCCTCGGCCAGTCGTCTATTCAGACCCTGACTATGCCCGCCTCGGGCGCGTGGAATGAGTATCTCGCAGTCGCGCCAGGCGACCGGATACTCCGTCTCCGGTACGCGCTCCCCGAAACGCGGGATTTCGGCCCCTGGGCGGAAACCGAATTCACTGCACGATGACTCAGCAATCAGTGACATAAGACGAGGGGGAGAGAGCTAAGGCCCTCTCCCCCGTGTTCGCTATATGTCTAAAAGGCGGCGCCCGACAGAGCACGCGTGAAGCCCGCCGATAATTGTCGACCTATGCATAAGACCCCCGAACCGCGAAATCCCGACGCCAGATCGAAGAAACCACTCGGCTCGAGCGACATTGAGATGACCTGGATCCTCTCGATTCTCTTCACAGTTCCACGTCATGATTCGGAACCCGTGTGATGGAGATAGTGGATCCTCTCCCAGTGATCCATCCCAAGAAAGCCCGCACTTCACGCTGCGGGCTCGGTGTGGGGGGCTCTCCCCGCCCCCCACACCTACCGCCGCGGAGCCGCCTCGCCCTAGCCCCGGACGGCCGCGATGAACGCCCCGACGTGCTCCTGCAGCCTGAGGATGCGCAGTTCGCGGGCGAGTTCGCGGTCATACCCCTCGTAGGCGAGCGGTGGCAGCATCCGCACGTTCTGCGAGCATCCGAACTCCGCGCACAGCAGGGTGCCGATGGTGTCGCCCTTGCGACCGGCGGAGCCTGCCTTGCGTGCGACGTAGAGCTGCACGTCGTTGCGGAGCGTCACGTCCTCGCACCACGAGCACTGCGCCCTGGCGAGAACGCGCTGCTCGGCCCGCTGCAGGATGACGCCTGTGACGACGTCGTCGACCCAGGCGACGACGTACGAGCGACGGGGGAGCTTCGGATCGACCCAGCCGAGGTAGTCGAGCTTCTCGACGTCGAGGTCGGCGAAGCCGGCCGGCAGGGTCAGGTCGGAGACCTCTTTACGGGAGGCGTTGAGGAAGGAGGCGCGCAGGGTGCGCTCGTCGATGGGACGCATGAGGGTGCAGACTTTCGTGTCGGCCGCGCGAGGCGGCGGGCCGCCGAGCGGCGGCAGGAGAAGAGGGAGCGCATCACGACGGATGCGGGGTACGACGGGCCACCGGGGACGGGATGTTCCGACTCCGGCCGATCGTCAGCCTCTGACCGTGGCGCTGAGTGCGCCCACGGCTCCGTTCCGCGCTCTACCCGGCGTCCGGGGAGCACTCTTCGACAACAGCACCCGGAGAGTCTACGCCCGTTTGTTTCACCGCGTGTCGGTCCCGGTTCCCTCGGTGTCTCGACCGCCTTACTCTTGCCGGAACGTCCACTCACGAAGGAGACCACCGTGTCCACGCCGCTGAACAGCCTTCCGCCCCTCTCGGTGCGTGAGCGTTCCGCGTGCATGTGCCGGCACGGCTTCGCGTGCTCCTCCTTCGCCGAGGGCCACGCCCTGCACCTCATCCAGGCGCGCATGGCATCGGCGACGCCGAGCGACCGGGTCGACGCGGTCGTGGAGCACGCCGATGCGCTCTCGGGAACCCTCGCCGTGCGCACCCTCGACGGCATCGCCCACGAGATCTGGAGTGCGGCGGGGGCCGCTCTCGAGGCTCCCGTCGGCACCCCGGTCGCGCTGCACGTGCGCTACGGCGTGCTCTCCGTCGGGCGCACGCAGTTCAACATCGCGCTCCTCTGACGCCCTCGGGGAGCGAGGGTCAGGCGCTCGCCATCATCATGTCCTTCACTGCCATGCAGGCGTCCATGCAGTCCTTGCACGCCTGAGCGCACATCCGGCAGGCGTCGCTGTGATCCGCGTGCTGCATGCACTCGTCCATGCACGTCTGGCACATCGCGATGCAGGCGTCGAGCATCGCCATCATCGACGCGGCGGTCATCCCCTGCATCCGCAGCATCGACCTCATCATGGTGCCCGCCATGTCGGCGCAGTTCATGCACGCCGGGCTGCAGTCCATCATCTGCGTCGAGCACACCGTGCATGCCTGCTCGCACGCCGCGCAGGCGTCCATGCACGCCTGCAGGACGGACATGTCCATCGCCGCCATGTCGGGCATCGACTTCATGCTCTGCGTCATGGCGCCCATCATCATCGAGTCCATCTGTACCGCCTCCGTCGTCGGCCGCAGCCGGGGTGAGAGCGGGCAGGACCACCCGCCTGAGGGCCAGGCTAGTCCGCCCGGACGACCACGTCGATGATCGATCCGCGGCTCTCACGAGCCGCGCCCGTTGTCAATCCCGTGTGCAGCATCCGTGGCCCGTGCGAGGTTGGTCGGACATTGATCGACAGATGAGAGGACGGCACGCCATGAGCGGAGCAGACGACATCAAGAACACGGCCGAGAAGGCCGGGGGCAAGATCAAGGAAGGCGTCGGCAAGGTCACCGACAACGAGAAGCTCGAGGCCGAGGGCCGCGCCGACCAGACCAAGGCGTCGGCCAAGCAGGCCGGCGAGAACGTGAAGGATGCCGCGCACAACGCCGGCGAGAACCTTCGGGACGGTCTCAAGGACTGAGTGATCTCACCGGCGGGCGCGAGCCCGCCGGTGCAGTCCCGCCGGCGAGAGAGGAGTAGAGATCATGCCCGGACGCAGGAACAGTTCGCTCAAGGACCCGGAGCTCTACGAAGAGCTCCGCGACGACGGCGCATCGAAGGAGAAGGCCGCACGCATCTCGAATGCGGCGGCGAGGGATGGACGCAGCGCCGTCGGCAGACGCGGCGGAGAGCACGGCGAGTACGAGGACTGGACGGTCTCGGAGCTGCGCGCCCGCGCCAAGGAGCTGGGCCTGTCGGGCTACAGCCGCATGCGCAAAGAGAAGCTGATCTCCACGCTCAGAGACCATTAGGTTCGCCCCCGTGGCCCGATTCGGCATCGAAGAGGAGTTCGTGCTGCTCGAGGAGCAGACCCTCGTCCCTTCGGGCATGAGCGTCGAGGTGCGCGACGAGATCCTGCGTGAGGTCGGTCCCGGTCTGACCGCGGAATATCTCACGTGCCAACTCGAATCGGCCACCGCGCCCGCGACCACCACCGAGCAGGCAAGGGCGGATCTGCGGCGCACCCGCAGCCGTCTGGGCAGCGCCGCCGCTGCGCACGGCGCCATCGTCGCCTGCTCCGGCACGCCGTTCATCTCTCCCAACCGCTTCGCCGTCTCGTCGTCTCCCCACTACGACGCGGTCTCGGCCCAGCTCGGCGAGATCACGCGCGAGCATGAGGTGAACGGGGTGCACGTGCACGTCGAGGTCGACGGCGACGAGGAGCGCGTGCGCGTGCTCAACCGCATCCGCGCCTGGCTGCCCACCCTGCTCGCACTGACCGGCAATTCCCCCTTCACGCACGGCCGGGATTCCGGATTCGCCAGCTGGCGCAGCATCCTGATCCACCGGCTGCCGTCGTCGTGGAGCCCTCCTCATTTCGAGGACCTCGACGACTACCGCACCCGCATAGATCAGCTCATCTCGATGGGCGCGATCGCCGATGCCGGCTCGCTGTCCTGGACGGTGCGGCTGTCGGAGCGCTTTCCGACGGTCGAGGTGCGGGTGTTCGACGCGCAGCTCGATGCCGAGGACACCCTTCTCGCCGCCGCCCTGTGCCGCGGCATCATGACCAGCGACGCCTTCGACACATCGTCGCCGATGCCACTCGACGTGATCGACGCCTCACTGTGGACGGCGGCGCGATTCGGACCGGATGCACGACTCGTCGATCCGCTCACCGGCGAGGTCTCCTCCGTCCGCAGCATCAGCGCGAGCCTGCTCGACCGCCTCACCCCGACCCTCGAGCGACTCGGCGACGCCGACTTCGTCGCCGAGGGGCTCGCACGCATCGCGACGGACGGCACCGGGGCGCAGCGCCAGCTGCGCGCCTACGCCGAGAACGGCACGGCCGGGTTGCGCGACCTCTACCTCGAGGGCACTGCGACGCTCTGACGCGCGCGGAACAGCGGCTCCGCCCCGGCTGTCCCACGGCGGGAGTAGTGTCTGGCTGTGGCCACCTCCCGCTTCGCCCCGCTTCAACGTCTGGTGATCTCGGTCGCCGTGCTCGCCTCGTTCGTGACGTTCCTCGACGGGACGGTGGTGACCGTCGCGCTGCCCGCGATCAGCAGGGAGCTCGGCGGCGGCATCACGACCCAGCAGTGGGTGGTCGACGCCTACCTGATCACCCTCAGCGCGCTGATCCTCCTCGCGGGCTCGCTGTCCGACGCCTACGGCCGGGTGCTCGTGATGCGCATCGGGTTGATCGCGTTCGGTGTAGCGTCGGTCGCCGTGGCGGCCGCGCCCGATCCGCTCATCCTGATCATCGCGAGGGCCGCTCAGGGGGCGGCCGGCGCCCTGCTGGTGCCGAGTTCGCTGGCGCTGATCACGGCGACCATGCGCGCCGACGTGCAGTCACGGGCGATCGGCACCTGGACGGCGTTCACGACCGGTGCACAGCTGGTCGGACCGCTGCTGGGCGGGCTGTTCGTCGACTTCCTGTCCTGGCGCTTCGTGTTCCTCATCAACGTGCTCCCGATCGCCGTCACGCTGGTGCTGCTGTCGCGCCTGAAGCTCGCCGAGAAGCCGAGCGGCGTGAAAGTCGACTGGCTCAGTGGCGCCCTCTGCGCGATCGGCCTCGGTGCGGTCGTGTTCGCGCTGATCGAGCAGCCGAACCTCGGCTGGCAGTCCCCCGCGATCTGGGTGCCCGGCGTCGCGGGCGCGGCCCTGTTCGCGTGGTTCCTGGTGCGCCAGCAGCGTTCGACCGCCCCCCTCATGCCGCTCTCGCTGTTCCGCGTGCGCGACTTCGCCTGGGGCAACGTGGCGACCCTGTTCGTATACGCCGCCCTCTCGCTCAACGGCTTCGTGGTCGGCGTCTACCTGCAGCAGGGCGCGGGGCTCACCGCCACCGCCGCGGGACTCGCCAGCCTGCCGCTGACGATCCTGATGATCCTCCTCAGCTCGCGCGCCGGATCGTGGGCGGGCAGGTTCGGGCCGCGCATCTTCATGACGGTCGGACCCATCGTCATGGCCGCGGGGGCGCTGCTCCTGCTGACGGTCGCCGAGAGCTTCGACTACTGGTGGCAGGTGCTGCCGGCCATGATCGTGATGGGGCTCGGTCTGTCGCTCACGGTCGCGCCGCTCACCTCGGCGATCCTCGGGGCCATCGACGAGTCGCGCTCCGGCATCGCATCCGCCGTCAACAACGCTGTGTCCCGTGTCGCGGGCCTGCTCGTCGTGGCGATGCTGTCGACCATCATCGGCGGCACCCTCGATCTCGCGGGCTTCCACAACGCAGCTCTGGTCACCGCGAGCCTGCTCGTGCTCGGTGGCGTGGTGTCGTGGATCGGCATTCGCCGCAACCCTGCCGAAGACGCGCCCGCCGAGTCGGTCGACGGAGCCCCCACACCGATCGGTTGACCGTGTCGGCGGCCGGGCGCAGACTGAGATCACCGCCCGAGCATCCGGAGGTCCCTCGTGAGCAGCACCCCGTCTCCCCTTCCGCCCGTCGTCGATGCCGAGACGTGGCGTCGCGATCTCGAGGCACTGCGTGTGCGCGAGAAGGCGGCGACCCGTGAACTCGACGCAATCGCCGCGCAGCGGCGCCGTCTGCCGATGGTGCAGCTCGCGCCGTACACGCTCGTCGGTGCCGAGGGCCCGCTGCCTCTCGCCGAGATCTTCGGCGAGCACCCGCAGCTCATCGTGTACAACCACATGTGGTCCGACGGCAACGAGTGGCAGTGCCCCGGCTGCACCGGGTTCACCTCGCAGTTCACACGGCTCGACGTGCTCGAGCGGTACTACGACGCACGCTTCGTGATCGTGACGAACGGACCGATCGACGAGGCCCTGGCGTATCGCGACCGGGTCGGCAACCGGATGGACTGGTACTCGAGCGCCGACAGCACCTTCGGCACCGACATGGATGCCGGGCCGAACGAGGGCTTCGCGGTGAACGTCCTGCTGCGCGACGGTGACACCGTGTACCGCACGTGGCACACGAATGGCCGCGGCACCGAGCGGCTCAGCCACCTGCAGGGGCTGGTGGACATCCTCCCGTACGGCCGCCAGGAGGAGTGGGAGGACTCCCCTGCAGGATGGCCGCAGCACGGCACGTACGATCAGGGGATGGGTTCGAAAGAGATCGCCGCACTGTACGGAGCCGGCAGCTGAGGCGCGTGACGGCCGCGGTGGTCGCGACACTGCTCGCCGTCGCTCTGCCCGGGTCTCTCGCGGGCTGCGCGGCGGCCGCGCCACCGACGGCACCGGATGCCGCGAATGCCGCTCTCCCGCCGGCGGGCGCCGCCCCCGACTACCAGCTCGGCGGCGGCTACGAGCCGGCAGACGGCGTCGGCATCGTGGGCCGTGATCGATCGGACGAACCGGCGGACGGGCTCTACTCGGTCTGCTACGTGAACGGGTTCCAGACGCAGCCCGGTGAACTCGAGTCCTGGCCGAGCGACCTGCTGCTGCAGCGCGACGGCGAGCCGGTGTTCGATCCGGACTGGCCGGATGAGGCGCTGCTCGACACGTCGACGGATGATCGACGTCAGCGCATCGCCGAGACCGTCGGGGGCTGGATCGAGGGCTGCGCGGAATCCGGTTTCGATGCGGTCGAGTTCGACAACCTCGACTCGTACACACGGTCTGATGACGCGCTCGCTCTCGACGACAACCTCGCCCTCGCGGCACTCCTCGTCGACGTCGCCCACGCCTCGGGGCTCGCGGCCGGGCAGAAGAACGCGGCGGAGGATGCGGTGGTCCTGCACGAGCGCGCCGGGTTCGACTTCGCCGTCGTCGAAGAGTGCGCGGTCTACGAGGAGTGCGGCGTCTACACCGCCGTCTACGGCGATGCCGTGATCGACATCGAGTACAGCGACGAACTCCCGCGGTCGTTCGACGAGATGTGCGCCGATGCGGACTCCCCCGCCTCGATGGTGCTGCGTGACCGAGACCTCGTCACTCCGGATGTCGAGGGGTACGTGTTCGAGACCTGCCCGTGACCGTCGCCGCGCGAAGGGCGTGAGTAGGCTGACCCCGTGAGCATGACGGGGGATCACGAGGGGGCGGGTCATGACACCGCCCCGCCCGCGCTGTCCGCGCGCGCGATCATCGCGCGGTGGGGTCGGGCGCTCCTCGACGTGCCCCGCGGAATCTGGATCGCCGCGGCGACGGCCATCGCCGTCCTGATCGTGGTGGGCGTGACGGGCGGTTTCACCCGGGCCACAGTGCACCCGCCCGAGCTCGGCGTCGGTGACGAGGCGCGCATGTCGACCTACGCGATCACGGTGCTCGGCGCCGAGATCGCCACGGAGATCGAATCCGAGTACCTGAGCGCCGACCCGGGTGAAAAGCTCCTCGTGATGACGACGCGCATGGAGAACCTGACGGATGCGCCGATCGGCGTCGGCACCACCGCCGACCGCACCGCCACCAACATGATCAATATCCCTGGCCCACTCCTCGAGCTGGCGGATGCGACGGCGGCCGACGACTCCGTATCGGTCTGGCGCGCCGACGGCTCGGCCGGACAGGTGATCCTCCAGCCGGGCGTGCCGAGTCAGGTCACCTTCGCCTGGACCGTGCCGGAGGAAGCACTCTCGGACGGCGAGGTCTCGCTCGACGTGCACGAGGCGGAGGTGCGTCGCGGAAGAGTGCTGATCTCGTCGACTGCGGTCAGCTGGCGCGCCGCAGAAGTCGGCGCGCGCATCACCGTCGCCGCGGAGGCTGCGCGATGAAGCGCGCTCGCTCCTGGATCCTCGGCGGCGTGCTGCTGCTCGCTGCAGGAGCGCTCACCGCCGTCACCCCCGGCGACGACGCGGTGATCGGCCCCCTTGTGCTGCGCGGCGCGGTCGGCGAGGCCGTGCAGTCGCGCTCTCTGATCGCGACAGCGACCGACGCGACCTTCACCGACGAGGTCGCCGTCCCTGCCTCCGACTGGAGCGCAGCGGGCAACTGGCTCGTGGTGAGGGTCACCGCCTCGGCGCCCACCACCGAGGCGGATGCGGCGATCCAGCTGGCGGCGCTGGTGATCGGCGACCGCGTGTTCCACTCCAGCGAGCGGGTCGCGACGACGCTCAAGGGCGCACCGCTGCGGGTCGGCACGGACACCGAGGGTATGCTGGCGTTCGAGTTGCCTCCCGACGTCGTCGCGGGAACTGCGGAGCTGCGCCTGACCACCTCGTACTACACGGCCGAGCTCGACGACCTCATCGCCATATCCCTCGCGCTGGACGACCTGCCGCGGGTTCCGACCCTCGACATCCAAGCCCCCGCATGGAGCACTCCGTGAGCTGGTGGCGCAGGCAGCGCACGGCGCTGATCGCGCTCGCGGCCGCCGCTGTCGCGATGGTCGCGGTCACGGTCTGGCTCGACATCCTGCCGAGCGCGCGACCGACCGACCGGGTCATCGAGGCCGATACGAGCGTCGACATCGCCGGGCAGACCCTGACACTCGGCGCTACCGAGTGGGGCGAGTTCGAGGCTCCGTCGGGCTCGCGCACGCTCAGCGTGCGGTTGTCGTCGAGCGGAGGTTTCGACGCCTCGCTCTGCGGCCGGTCGACACTCACCGAGCCGGACTCATCGCACACCTGGATCAGCTCGCGAAAGGGCCTCGATGTCTCGTCCGACGGCGGCGAGAGCTCATGCACCGTCGAGACGGATGCGTACCGCATCCTGCTCGTCTTCCTGCTTCCCGACGACGTCGACGGGCCGTTCCGGCTCGACATCGAGGGCAGCGACGACGATCTGGCCCGGTTCGACATCGACCCCTGAGGGGCGGGTGTCGAGCTCTGACCGAGGTCGACCGAGTACCCCGTCGTATGCGGTCACGACGATCGCGACCCTGAGCGGCTCGGTCACGGCAGCGACCGCCACCGTCACCAGAGGGAAGAAGCCGGCCCAGAACGATGCCTCGTGGCCGCCGATCAGCTGAAATACGGCGCGGGTCCCGGCCTGCTCGGCGAGCGCCCAGGCCGCGTAGGAGAGGGCATAGGCGCCGTAGAGCAGCGGTCCTCCCCGCCAGATCACGGCGACGGCGGCCCACAGCCCTTCCAGGCGCATCACCAGGGTGCGCGCGACGCTCATCGCCGCGCTCCGCGCCGCGCCTCGCGCCGCCGCGCCGCGCCAGCGCCCGAGAGAGGGGGTGGAGTCGAAGGTGGTGCCGAAGATCACGCCTGCGACCGTCAGCCAGGCCGCAGGGACGATGAGGGCCGCGACCAGGATGCCGACGACCCAGGCCGCTCCCTCCCACACGATCGCGACCGGGGCGAGATTGACGGCGAACCAGTCACCGACTCCCCGCAGCCAGCCGACCGCCTCGCGCTGGGAGAACCAGTCGAGGACCCCCGACCACCAGCGGGCGACGAACATGAACAGCATGAACGTCCACAGCGCCTCGGCGTACGTCGCGAGGATGATCGTCCAGCGTGGCAACCGTGCGGCGTAGCGGGCGAAGAGCAGACGCGCGACGAAGGCGACGAGAAGCACGGCGACCGGAAGGACGCCGACCGCGATCAGGCCGCCTCGGTCGCCGCGCTCAGCGGGATCGTATCCGACACCCCCGACCGCGAGCGAATTCGCGATCTGGAAGAACTCGATCTGATCGGCGTCGAGCAGGCCCCACGCCGTGTAGAACGCGAAGAAGGGCAGGATCGCGGTCAGCGTGGCGGAGGCGAACTCGCGGATGCCTCCGGCGTCCTCCCTGCGGCTGTGCGGCAGCGACGGCCGCACCGTCAGGTACATCGCGACGTACGAGACGAGTCGAGCGGCGACCGCGAGCGGCAGCAGCAGCAGACCGCCGAGTGTGGTGTGGCCGCCGACGAAACCCGCGAGCTCGATGAGCACCCGGTGCAGAGCCTCTCCGCCGAGGTACCACGCCATGAGCGCGGGCCAGTGCCCGGCGACGACGCGCGCGAAGATCCGGAAGGCCTGCGACATGTGCCCTACCGTAGCGGGTCGCACGACGGGGCCGCGGCCTGCTTCTACCGGTGGAAGGGGCACCCGCCGGAGGCCGAGACCGAGCGCGAGGCCGAGCGCACCCTGCCCCCGGAGCGGGGTTTGGTGGGGAGGCGGCGGCGGTTCACGTCGAGCCCCTCGTCGAGGATCCGCAGCTCGGGGTCGCTGAGCACCGCGACCGCCGCGGCGAGCCCGGCGATCGCGAGCTTCTCGCCCGGGCAGCGATGCCCCGTCGCGACATCGGCACCGCCGTGCGGCACGAAGGCGGCGAGCGCTTCGTACTCGCCGCCGACGTCGCGGAATCGCTCGGGATCGAAGTGCTGGGGTCGGGCCCAGGATCGCTCGTCGGTGTTCGTCCCGAGCAGGTCGAGCACGACGCGTCCGCCCGCTTGCACTCCCTGACCGTCGAGTTCGACGTCGGCGATGGCCCACCCGGGGAGCATCGGCACGAACGGGGAGAGTCGGCGCACTTCCTGAGCGAACATGACCGCCAGCGGGCCGCTGACGAGCGCCCCGCGCTGGGCGGTCTCGGCGGCGATGCGCTCTCGCCACTCCGGACGCTCCTGCAGGTCCTTGGCGGCGAAGGCCACGAACCTCGCCACCGCGATCATCGGGCGGATGCTGTTCTGCAGCTCCACTCCGGCGATGCGGGCGGGCAGCAGCGCGCCGTCGCGGTCGCGGTGGTGCGCCCACTCGTGGAGTGCGGTGCCGGGTTCGGCCGTCAGCGCACCGTGCCGGACCGCCTCGATGAGCCGCGCGGAGTGACGATCGGACCACCAGCGGTTCACCAGCGCGGCGATGTACTCGGGAGAGTACGGGGATCCGAATCCGTCGACGATCTGCGCGAGACGTCCGGCCCACCGCGTCTTCGCCGCCGGGGTTCCCGGCACGCCGGCCCAGCCCATGATCGCGCGACCCAGCGCACCGACCGCGGCGTCGTAGGCGGTGCGGGTGCCTCCGTCGAGCCATGCCTGCCGCTCGCTCTGCCACTCGCGCTCGAGCCATGGAGTGAGCCGCTCGACCTGCCCGTCGTCATACGCGACGTCGACGAAGGTCGCTTTGCGGTGCGCATGGTCGTCGCCGTCGAGACTGTGCACCGAGCCGTGTCCGAACAGGCTCTCCTGCACCAGAGCGGGCATGGCCCCGGAGCGCGCGATGCGGCTCTGGTCGTAGAAGAGCTCGACGCCCTCGACGCCACGCACGAAGACCGCATCCCTGCCGAGCAGGCGCAGGGGCGCGGATCGCGCTCCCCTCCCCACCCTCCGCCAGATGCGGGGACCGAAGCCGTACCCCCGGGTGAGCAGTGCGGGGGCGTCATCACGTGCCAGGGCGCCGAGTCTGCGCGCGGCACGGGCGGTGGTGTCGAGGAGTGCCATGGCCCGACGATCTCAGACGAGCGCGCGCCGCTCCAGGGGGAGGCGCGATCGCGGAGCCTGTGGTAGATGGGGCTGTGGCAGCACTGGTCACGGTCGTCAACCCCCTGGGAGCGAGCGGGGAACGCACCGCACCATGCAGTGAGGATCACCGCAGACAGCCCGCGTCGGGGCGGGATCGACGACAGCACGACGCGACCGAGATCAGGAGTCGAGATGGCGAAGAACGTACGCACGATGGACTGCACCCCGGACGACGTCTTCCGGGTTCTGGGAGACGGCTGGCTCTACCCCGCGTGGGTCGTCGGCGCGTCGCGCATGCGCGATGTCGACGAGACCTGGCCCCAGCCGGGTGCCGAGCTGCACCACTCGGTCGGGGTCTGGCCGGCGCTGCTCGACGACACGACCGTCGTCGAGGAATGGGATCCGCCGCACCGCATGGTGATGCGGGCCAAGGGCTGGCCGATCGGCGAAGCGCGGGTCACCCTGCGCGTGCGCTCCTACGGCGGCGGAACGATGGTGCGCATCGACGAGGAGCCCGTGAGCGGCCCGGCGACGCTGCTGCCGGACCTGCTCACCGCCCCGCTGCTGCGGTGGCGCAATTCCGAGACGCTGCACCGGCTCGCCTACCTCGCCGAGGGACGCGCCGACTGATCTGCGCCGGCTGACCGTCACACCGCATCGGGCTGCAGCACCACCTTGATGCAGCCGTCCTCCTTGCGCTGGAAGGTCTCGTACAGCTTCGGGGCGTCGTCGAGCGGCGCCGTGTGCGTGGTCAGATCCATCACTCCGAGCGGATCCGCGAGATCCTCGACCAGGGGCATCAGATCGTCGACCCAGCGCTTGACGTTGCACTGCCCCATGCGCAGGCTGATCTGCTTGTCGAACATGGTCTTCATCGGCAGGATGTCGGCGTCGCCCGCGTACACGCCGCTCAGCGACACCGTGCCTCCGCGGCGCACGACATCGATCGACGAATACAGCGCGGCGAGGCGATCGATGCCGGCCCGGTCGAAGATCTGCCGGGCCGCCGCATCGGGGAGCAGGCCCACCGCCTTCTGCACGAGCGAGACACCGGGGTTGCCATGCGCCTCCATGCCGACGGCGTCGACGACGGCATCCGCACCTCTTCCACCCGTGAGATCTCTCAGCTCGTCGACGATGTCGTCGCTGAGATCGAAGACCTCCGCGCCGTGGCGTGCGGCCATCTCGCGCCGCTCGGCGACCGGGTCGACGGCGAGCACGCGGTAGCCGCGGTGCGCCCCGATCCGCGCCACGAACTGCCCGACCGGGCCCAGACCCATCACGGCGAGCGTGCCGCCGTCCGGGACGTCCGCGTACTCCACGCCCTGCCATGCGGTCGGCAGGATGTCGCTGAGGAACAGGTAGCGCTCATCGGGCAGATCCGAGGCGACCTTGATGTGGTTGTAGTCCGCGAGCGGCACACGCAGGTACTCGGCCTGCCCGCCGGGCACCTGGCCGTAGAGCTTGGTGTAGCCGAAGAGCGAGGCTCCGCTGCCGTACTCCGTGACCTGGGTCGTCTCGCACTGCGACTGCAGGCCGCGCAGGCAGAAGAAGCAGTGGCCGCAGGAGATGGTGAAGGGCACCACGACGCTGTCGCCGACGGCCAGGTCCTTCACCGCGCCGCCCACCTCGACCACGACGCCCATGGGCTCGTGGCCGAGGATGTCGCCGCGGTCGAGGAACGGCCCGAGCAGCTCGTACAGGTGAAGATCCGACCCGCAGATCGCCGAGGACGTGATCCGTACGATCGCATCCGTCGGATGCTCGATCACGGGATCCGGCACCTCCTCGACCGCCACGGAACGGGTGCCCTGCCAGGTGAGTGCCTTCATCGTGCGTCCTCCTCGTCGTTTACCGGGCTCCCAGACTCCACATCCGTCGGCGGATCGGCACAGAGGGTTGACAGACGCTCGACCCGGGTGCTGACATCACGCCACGCGCACTGATCCTGAGAGAGATCGCAGCCCGACACGTCGCGATATATGGGAGGCTGGAGTACCGCCAGTGATCATCGAGATCGCACCGCTGGACACGGGTTGCGTGGCGAATTGAGGAGATCACGATGGGCAAGCTCGTCTACGAAGGAAGCGTCAAGGCCGAGATCGAGGACCGCGCGCTGACGCACCTGCAGTTGGTCATCACCACCAAGCTCCGTCGCGGTGAGCCGTTCTCGTTCACCTGGCGCGAGGACATGAGTGTGGGCGGCGGACGCACGACCGTGTGGGTGCACGCCGGCAGCTCGCTCGTCTTCCGCTACAGCGGCAGCAGGCAGCCCTCGATCAACCGCAACTGGATCGAGGCTCTCGCGTTCACCGCGAATGCCCCCAGTGGCCTCTACCTGGTGCCGGAGCCCACGGAGCCCGCCTCCGCACCGACCACGAAGGCGCCGACCCCGGCCCTCGCCTGACGTCGTCCCGACGATCCGCTCGCAGTTCTGCGGGTCGCCGGAGCACGTGTCTGCGAGGCGGGAGAATGGCATCATGGCCTCGAACTCCCCCCGGCGACTGCTCGCCTCCGTGCGCAGAGTGCTGCACACCGACCCGTCGGCCGTGGCCCTCACCGAAGCCATGCCCGTCATCGACGAGCGCACGGTCCCGCGCGTGCTCGACCTCGCCACCCGCATCGGCGAATCGATGTTCGGAGTGGGCGCGTCGGCGCACGAGGTCACTCTCGCCATCACACGCATCTGCGCGGCGTACGGCATGCGCGATGTGCAGGTCGACGTCACCTACAACTCGATCACCGTCTCGTTCCACCTGAGCGGCGAGGTCTGGCCCGAGACGCTCGTGCGCGTCGTGCGCGTCGCCGCCCCCGATCACGCGAAGCTGCAGCGGGTGCAGGCACTCGTCGCCGACATCGGCGACGGACTCGATCTCGAATCCGCCCGCGTCGCCTTCAAAGCGCTGCGTCGGCTCCCGTTCCGCTACCAGCAGCCCGTGGTGATCGTGGCCAGGGCGCTGCTGGCCGTCGGCGTCAGCATCATGCTGGGAGCGTCGCCGATCGTCGTCGGCCTCACCTTCGTGGCCGCTCTGTGCGCCGCTCTGACCCAGGCCGGCCTCGCCCGCATCAGGGTCCCCCTCTTCTTCAGCCAGATCGCCGGTGGCTTCGTGACGACGGTGGTCGCCGTCGCGGTGTCGGCGCTGGGCTCGGCCGGCATCGAGCCGTTCGTCGGCATCCGCCCCTCGATCATCGTGGCGTCCGGAATCGTGCTCATGCTCGCCGGGCTCACGGTGGTCGGAGCCGCGCAGGATGCGATCGACGGCTTCGCGCTCACCGCGGGCGGACGCATCCTCGATCTCACGATGCAGACGCTCGGCGTGGTGATCGGCATCCTCGTCGGGCTCGAGCTCGGCAAGGTGTTCGGCTTCACCATGGGGCTCCCCGACGACCCCGCCCCGTTCGGCCCGCTGCTGAACCAGTTCACGGGCGCGATCATCGTGGCGGTCGCGGTCGCCGTCTTCAACGGCGCGGGGCTCAGGATCATCCTCGTGAGCGCCCTGCTGAGCGCGGTCACCATCGCCGGCTACACGGCGATGACCGGCCTGAACCTGCACCCGGCTGCGGCGAGCGCGATCGGCGCGCTGGCCTCGAGCTTCATCGGCATGCTCATCGCCCGCAACCTGCATGTGCCGTCGGTCGCCGTCACGACCGCCGCCATCGTCCCCCTGGTGCCCGGTGTCGCGGTGTTCCAGGGGCTGCTCGAGATGGTGCACGCCGTGGGGACGCAGAGCGGCGTCGTCGGCACCGGCGGATCGCTGATCGGCGCCGCGGTGATCGGGATCGGACTCGCCTCCGGCGCGTCGCTCGGCCTCTACCTGGGCACGCCGGTGCGGGCGACGCTCAGCAGCGTCGCGAAGACGCGGGCGCGCGTCCGGCGCTGAGCCCGGGCGGTCAGTCGGCGGTGCCCGCGTACATCTCCCCGACCGGCACTGCCACCGGCAGCACGTTGCCCGGCTGCGCCAGAGGGCAGGCCCATGCGGGGTCATAGGCGCAGGACGGGTTGTAGGCGAAGTTGAAGTCGAGGATGATCGTGCCGCGGTCGGCATCGGATCCGAGGTCGGCGCCCTTGATCGTGTCGATCAGGTAGCGGCCGCCCCCGTAGGTGCCGCCGGGGCGTCCGGCCAGTGCGTCGCGCACCGGGATGAAGAGTCCCCCGCCGTAGGTCGTCAGGCGCCAGATGTCGAGCGAGCCGGTGTCGGGGATCTCCACCCGGCCGACGCGTTCGAACGGCACGACGCCGTCTGTTCCGGTCGCGAAGTCGAAGCCGCCGGGGTCGGCGGGCAGGATCGGCAGTTCGAACCGCCACTGCGGATCGTACGAGGCGATGGGCAGCCCCTCGAACAGGGCCCTGTCGCCCGCGCGCAGCGGGGTCGCCGGGTGGTGCAGCATCAGATCGTCGCGTTCGATGCGCCAGAGCTCGTGCGCCTCCTCCGGCGATTCCGACTGCCGGACGGCGTCGTACAGGGCGAACACACGGCGTCGCCAGTCGACGACCTCGGCGGCGGTGCGGGCTTTCGTGAGCGTCATGGGGTTCAGGCTACGCGCCCGGCCTGTCGGATCGCTCAGGTTCGCGGTCCGACAGGCGTTCGACGCTCAGGCGCCGGTGCGCACCGTCTCGAGCGAGGGGTAGTCGGTGTAGCCCTCACCGGTGCGGCCGTAGAACAGCGCGGGCCGCGGCTCGTTGAGCTCGGCGTCCTGACGCCAGCGCTCGACCAGGTCGGGGTTGGCGATCACGGGGCGGCCGACGGCGACGGCATCCGCCCATCCGTCGACGACGAGGCCCTCGGCCTCCTCCCGGCTCGTGACGACGCCGAAACCCGAGTTGATGATCAGCGGTGCACCGAGCGCGCGGCGGATGCGCTGCACGAGCTCGCCTGTGGGGGCGGCGCTCAGGATGTCGACGAAGGCGAGGCCCAGCGGGCGCAGCCCCTCGGCGACGGCGAGGTAGGTGGCGAGCGCGTCGGCGTCGTCCTCCTCGAGGACGCCCTGGATGTTGTGCTGCGGCGACAGGCGGATGCTCGTGCGGTCGCCGCCGACGGCCCCGGCGACCGCCGTGGTGACCTCGATCGCGAAGCGCGCACGGTTCTCGGGCGACCCGCCGTACCGGTCGTCACGGACGTTCGACTCGGGCGAGAGGAACTCCTGCACGAGGTAGCCGTTGGCGCCGTGCACCTCGACGCCGTCGAGACCTGCGGCGATCGCGTTGCGTGCGGCCTGCACGAACTGCTCGACCACCTCGGGGATCTCGTCGAGGGTCAGAGCGTGCGCGACCGGCATGTCGACCTTGCCCTCGGGAGTGTGCGTCTGACCGGGAGCCGCGAGAGCGCTCGGCGCCACCACGCGGGGCTCGCCGGAGATCGCGGGGTGCGACACGCGACCGCCGTGCATGAGCTGCATCACGATCGTGCCGCCTTCGGCGTGCACAGCATCGGCGATGCGACGCCAGCCCTCGATCTGCGCGGGCGTCACGATGCCGGGCTGCCCGGGGTACGACTTGCCTTCGGCCGCGGGCCACGTGCCCTCGGTGATGATGAGGCCCTGCCCCGCGCGCTGACGGTAGTACTCCACCATCGTCTCGGTGGGCACACCCGCATCGTCTGCACGGGTGCGGGTGAGCGGCGCCATGACGACGCGGTTGGACAGCGGAAGGGCGCCGAAGGCGGCGGGCTCGTAAAGACTCACAGTGAGGGTCAAGGCGCGTCGCGTGGTTCGTATTCCCGGTCAGGATGCCGGAGCAGTGCCGTCGGTGCGCGCGGATGCCCCGCCACCGAGCTCCGAGAGCATCTCGGCGAAGCGATCGAGGTCGGCCTGCGACCATCGGCCGAGCCGCTCGGCGAGCCGGGCCTCGTAGCGCGAGCGCGCGGCCGTGACCTTCTGCTGGGCCAGCTCGGTGGCCACGAGAACCCGCGCGCGACGGTCATCGGGATCACGCACGCTCTCGACGAGCCCCAGCTGCTCGAGCTGCCGCACCTGGCGACTGACAGCGGTCTTGTCGGTCTGCAGGCGGTCGATGATCGCCCCGGCCGATGTGGCCTTGCCCGTCGCGATGGAGGTCAGCACCTGGTAGCCGAGGGGCTGCAGATCGGGATGCACGGTCTGTGCCGCCTCCCGCCAGCTCACGCGGATGCGGGCGAAGAGCCGCCCCAGTTCGTGCTCGACGCGCGACACCGCCTCGTCGAGGTCGAGGGCCCCTGCGGACGCGGCGTCCTGGGCGGATGCGTCGGGTCCGGCGGGTTCGTCGGAAGAGGCACTCATGATCGCCATGATACGGCGAAGCCCCGCTGCCGGTGCGACAGCGGGGCTTCGATCAGATCGTGGACGCGTGACCCGTCCGCACGGTCACTTGTCGAGCAGGCCCGCGGCGGTGAGCCACTCCTCCGCCGCCGTCGCCGCCGACGCCTTCTCGTCGCCCTCGACCCGGTCGCGCAGCTCGATCAGGTCGTCGGTGGTGAGCTTCGCCGAGATGCCGTTGAGCACCTCTGCGAGCTTGTCCGTGTAGATGTCCTTCGAGAGCAGCGGGATGACGTTCTGCGCCGAGATCATGTTCTCGGGGTCGTCGAGGACGACGAGGTCCTCCGACTTGATCGCCGGCGAGGTCGTGTAGATGTCCGCCACCTGCACCGTGCCGTCGACGAGCGCCTGCACCGTGTCGGGTCCGCCGAAGTCCTCGTACGGGACGAAAGTGACCTGACCGGCTTCCGTGCCGACGCCGTAGACGTCGCGCAGACCGGGGATGCCGTAGCCGAGTTCGCCGAACTGCGGGTTCGAGGCGAGCGAGAAGGGCTCCAGCGCCTTGAGGTCGCCGATGGCCTTCAGGTTGTTGTCGTCGGCGGTCTCCTTCGTCACGACATAGGCATCCTTGTCCTCGGCTTCGGCCGAGTCGAGCACCTGCAGGTCGTCTGCACCCACGGCGTCCGGCAGTGCCGCGTCGACGTCTTCGGTCGTGCGCTCCGCGTATTCCGTGTCGTAGTACGCCAGCAGGTTGCCGTTGTACTCGGGGATGAGGTTGATCGAGCCGTCCTGCAGGGCGGGGATCGTCTGCTGGCGCGGGCCGATGTTGAACTTGGTGGTCACGTCGAAGCCTTCGCCCTCGAGCGCCTGCGCGTAGATCTCGCCGAGGATCTCGCTCTCGGGGAAGGCGAAGGAGCCCACGATGATGGCGTCGCCGTCGGCGGCCCCACCGGACTCGCCGCCGGACGACGTCGGGTCGGAGGTCGCGCAGCCGGTGAGTGCGACGGTGGTGCTGACGGCGAGCAGGCAGGCCGTCAGCCAGGTCTTACGGGCTCGAGAGGTCATGCGGGGGTCCTTTCGTCGAGAGTCGGCGCCACAGCGGCATCCGACCTTTTTCGCTGAACGTTGCGGAGGGGGCGTGCCGCCTGCCCCCGGGTGCGGGTGAGGCGCTGGAGAATGGCGAAGACACCGTCGACGCCCAGCGCGAGAACGGTCACCAGGAGCGCACCCCCGAGGATCACGGTGTAGTCGTTGAGGCCGATTCCCGACGAGATGATGCGCCCGAGTCCGCCGAGTCCGACGTACGACGCGATCGTCACGGTCGCGATGACCTGCAGCGTGGCCGAGCGGATCCCGCCGATGATGACAGGAAGCCCGAGCGGGATCTCGACCTTGCGGAGGATCTGCATCTCGGTCATCCCGATCGCGCGCGCCGCATCGATCGCCTCGCGCCCCACGCTCTCGAGCCCGGCGTAGGCGCCGGCGAGCAGCGACGGGATCGCCAGCAGGACGAACGCGATGACGGAGCCGACGAGCACGGCCGGAGTGGTGCTGAGGCCGGAGCGCAGCACCATCGTGAGGAAGAACAGGAGCCCCAGCGTCGGGAGGGCGCGCATGGCGCCGGTGAAGCCGATCACGAACTGCCGACCGCGCCCCGTGTGCCCGATGTAGAAGCCGAGCGGAAGGGCGATCAGCATCGCGATCGCTAGCGAGACCCCCGAGTAGAGGAGGTGCTCGACGAGCCGGTCGCCGATGGGCAGGGGGCTCTGCGAGCCGGGCACCCAGTTGGCGGGATCGAAGATCCAGGCGATGGCGTCGAGGAAGAAGTTCATCAGGCCCCCGTACCCGGGTGGGCGAGCATTCGCGGGCTGCGAGCGCTGTCGGCGTCGATGTCCGCATCCGCATCCGGCTCGCCGTCGGAGGAGCGGCCGCGCCGCGAGCGCCGGTCGGAGACGCGGCTCCAGGGCATCAGGATGCGCCCGATCGCCACGAGGATCAGGTCGAAGACGAGCGCGATGAGCAGACTCATGACGATCCCGACGACGACCTCCTCGAGGATGCCGCGCTGCTTGCCGTTCTGGAACAGGTAGCCCAGGTTCTCGGAGCCGATGATCACGCCGACCGAGACGAGCGCGATCGTCGAGACCGACACCACGCGCAGGCCGGCGATCAGCACCGGGCCGGCGAGGGGGAACTCGACGCGCCAGAATCGTCCGCCTCGCGAGAAGCCGGTGGCCTTCGCCGACTCGATGATCGCCCGATCGACCGACCCGAAGGCATCCGTCGCCGAGCGCAGCATGATCGCGACCGCGTAGATCGTGAGGGCCACGACGAGGTTCGTGTCATCGAGGATCCGGGTGCCGAGGATGACCGGCAGGATGACGAACAGCGGCAGCGACGGGATCGTGTAGAGCAGGCTGCCCGTCGTGACGATGACGGTTCTGGCCACGCGATTGCGACTGGCCACCCAGCCCAGCGGCACCGCGATCACGAAGCCGAGGAGGATGGGGATGATCGCCAGACGCACGTGGTTGATCGTGAGATCGAAGATCAGGCCGAGATTTGAGGCGATCCAGTTCACCGAAGCACCGTTCTGTACGGTCTTGGGACGCCGAATCGCGAAGTCAAGACATTCGACTGAACCACAGAACATCTCGATCGACAACCCGAGACGACACGAGGAGTGATCGTTCGGGTGCGACGCTCAGACCTCTGCGAGCAGTCGGAAGACCTTCGAGGCGGCCTCGATCTCGTCGGGGGTGAGCTCCGCGACCACGGTGCGCAGCCGCGACGCATGGTCGCTGCGCAGCTCGGCGAGAGCGGCGCAGGCCGACGGCGTCGCCGTCAGCACCCGCAGCCGTCCGTCCCGCGCGTCGGCCCTCGAGGCCAGCAGTCCGAGCTCCTCGAGCATCCGCACGTGGCGGCTGATGACGGACTTGTCCATCTCGAACCGCTCCGCCAGCTCGTGGGCGCTGGCCGAGCCCGCGCGGTCGATGAAGGCGAGCAGCTTGTAGCCGCCGACCTGCAGTTCGGGGTCGATCCTCGCCGCCGACTCCCGCCAGAGCGTCCTGGTCCTCGCGAAGATGAGGTTCAGATGCGTCTGCAGGTCGCCGAGGGCGGTGTCCACATCTGCGGACACCGCCGCTTCTGAGACTGTCATCTCAGTTCCTCGGCTCCCGGCCCTGCTCGCCCTGGCGTTCGTGTTCGAGAACGGTGACCGACCCGGTGGGGGTCGACGCCTGGACACCCGAGATCCGAATGGTGCCGGTCGACATGTTCGCCCCGACCTCCGCCTCAGAGACGTCGAGCACCGACTCCTCGGCCTGCTCGCGCAGCTGCTCCGCGGCGTTCTTGGTCGAGAGCGGCTTGTTGCGGATGAACGCGATCGCGATGATCGAGATCACGGCGAGCGGGATCGCGATGATGAAGGCATCCGCGATGCCGTGGCCGTAGGCGCCCTCGACGATCGAACGGATGGTGTCGGGGAGCTGCGTCACCTTGGGCACGTCGCCGGAGGCGAGGTGGGTGAGTGCGTCGACCTCGTCGGGAGTGGTCGGCGTGAAGCCCTCGAGCGCGTCGGACATGTACGAGGCGACGCTCGTCGACAGCAGCGAACCCATGACCGTCACGCCGATGGTGCCGGCGATGGTGCGGAAGAAGTTCACGTTCGACGACGCGGCTCCCAGCTGCTTCGGGTTCGTGTCGTTCTGCACGATGAGGGTGAGGTTCTGCATCACCATGCCGAGTCCGGCGCCGAGGACGAACATGTACGTCGCGACGAGGGCGAACGGGGTGTCGTAGCGCAGCGTCGCCATCAGGCTCACACCGACCGTGGTGAGGACGGAGCCCGTGAGCATCCAGCCCTTCCACTTGCCGAACCGGCTCACCAGCTGGCCGATGATGATCGACGCGCCCATCTGGCCGATGATCATCGGAATGGTCATGAGGCCGGATTCGGTGGGTGTGGCGCCGCGGGCCAGCTGGAAGTACTGCGCGAGGAACACCGAGGTCGCGAACATCGAGACGCCGATCGCGATCGACGCGATG
This sequence comes from Microbacterium foliorum, assembly GCF_003367705.1. NCBI lineage: Bacteria > Bacillati > Actinomycetota > Actinomycetes > Micrococcales > Microbacteriaceae > Microbacterium > Microbacterium foliorum. Next base: position 2,955,905 of record NZ_CP031425.1, read on the forward strand.
ACGGAGAGCGTGAAGGTGCGGTTGCGGAACAGCGACATCGGCACGATCGGTTCCTTGACGAAGAACTCGACGGTGATGAATCCGGCGATCGCGACCGCCGCGGTGACGACGAGCATGATGCTGGTCGAGGAGTCCCAGTCGAACTGGCTGCCGCCCATCGACACCCAGATCAGCAGGGTCGAGACGCCGACCGCGAGCAGGACGATGCCGAAGTAGTCGATCGAGACCTTGGTGTCGCGCTGCGGCTTGGGCAGGTGCAGCGTGAACTGCAGCAGCACGAGCGCGAGGAGCGCGAAGGGCACGCCGACGAAGAAGTTGGAGCGCCAGCCCCACACGTCGGTGAGGAGTCCGCCGAGCAGCGGGCCGCCGATGGTGCCGAGGGCCATGATCCCGCCGACGACGCCCATGTACTTGCCGCGCTCACGGGGCGAGATGATCAGCGCGACCGCGATCATGACGAGCGACATCAGGCCGCCGACGCCGATGCCCTGGATCACGCGCACGGCGATGAGCATGTTCGTGTCGGTCGAGAAGCCTGCGATCACCGTGCCGACGGTGAAGATGATGAGCGAGATCTGCACGAGGATCTTGCGATCGACGAGGTCGGCGAGCTTTCCCCAGATCGGGGTCGAGACGGCGGTCGCCAGCAGGCTCGCGGTGATGACCCAGGTGTACTGGGACTGCGTGCCGCCGAGGTCGGCGATGATGACCGGCATCGAGGTCGATACGACCGTGCCCGAGAGCACGGCGACGAACATGCCGACGACGAGGCCGGAGATCGCGGTGAAGACCTCGCGCGGCGAGCGTGTGGGCTCAGCGAGAGAAGAGGAAGAGACGTGGGTCACAGTGGGATGCTCCTGTGTAGAAAGTTGATAAGAATCAACTATACGCCCGATGGTTGCTAAAGCACAACTGTCGACCTGGAGCAACCATCCGGGGCCCCTCGACCGGCCGGGCGGGGCGTCACATCCTCGCGTAGCGTGCCCGAGCCACGCAGAACAGGCCGTACACGGCGAGCCCCGCGCCCACCACGCAGAGGATGAACACCCCGAAGGGCAGCCCCGCGAGGCTGCGCAACGCGGAGTCGAGACCGCCGGCCGCCTCGGGGTCGTGCGTGAGAGCGGCGATGACGAACAGCACGCCGGCGACGGCGACCGCGATCCCCTTGGCGATGTAGCCGGCGACGCCGAACGCGATGATGCCCGAGCGCGCCGCGCCACCGGGCAGCGACAGGTTCTTCGTGAACGCCCGCGTGACACCCCGCACGATGAACGCGACACCCACCGCGACGACGACGAGGCCCACGAGCACGAGCAGCACGACGCCGGCCGGCACGGCCAGCAGGCGTGCGCTGAACGACTGCGACGAATCCGAGGACTCTGACCGCCCGCCGAGCGCGTACACGAGAGCGGTCGCTCCGATGGCGATGTACGCCACCGCCGTCCCCGCGAACTTGACGCGGTGAGCCCACTTCTTCTTGGCATCGGCATCGCTCTCGACGACCGCCTCCGCGATCTGCCAGATCGCGAGCGCGAACAGCCCGAGCACGATGATCCAGAGCAGAGCGGTGCCGGCGGGTGACTGCTGGATCTGCGACAGCGCTCCCCCCTGATCGGCGCTGCCCCGGCCGCCGCCGGTCGCAAGGGAGACGGCGATGACGCCGATGAGCAGATGCAGGATGCCGAGCACGACGTAGCCGACCCTGGCGAGGATGCGGAACGCCGTGCTGCTCTGCGCGGCCCTGGCGGTGCCGGCCGCTGATGTGGGGACATTCATGGTGTCGTGGCGCTTTCGTCGGGGTGCGGGAAGGGAGTCGTGGCGGACAGGTGGGCGGCACGGCGATCGCGGGCGGCCTCGGCGCACACCCAGACGAGCGTGGCGACGCCGACGCCCTCGAGCATCCCGGCGACGACATCGCTGAGCCAGTGCGCCGCGAGGTAGGTGCGGCTCCACATCATCGTGATCACCCAGATCGCGCCCAGCACCCAGACGAGGCGGCGACGGAGGGCGATGCCGAGCACGACGACCACGGTGGTCGCGACCGCGGTGTGCCCGGAGGGAAAGGATGTGGCCATGCTCTCGGCCAGCGAGTCCTCGGGGCGCGTGCGTCCGATCACCGCTGCCATCGTCGCACCGAGCGCGACGACCGCGATCATGGCGATCGCCAGGGTCGCGGCGTCGCCCCGCCGGTCCCGCCGGAGCAGGAGGACGATCAGGGCGACGCCGACCAGGATCATGCCGAGGGTGCCTCCGACGACCGCGGGCACCCACGCGATGACGATGCCGACATCGCTCGATGCCGCCGCCATGACGTCGTGCCACCACACGTCGATCGTCAGCGGCTCATGCCCGCCGATCGCGACGATGCTGCGCAGCGCGACGAAGGCGACGACGGCCGAGATGCCCGTCAGCAGTGCGGCGTTGCGACGGGCAGCATCGGACACGCGCGATCAGGCGAGGGGTTCGTTGTCACGGATGCTTCTGCGGGTGACCCGCTCGCCCGTTGCGGGGTCGACCGCGGTGCGGTCGACGGTCTCGGTGCGCCTGCTGCGCGTGACGAAGACGAGGCTGATCAGGAACACCAGTGCGCCGGCGCCCATGAGGATGTAGCCGATCAGATCGAGGTCGACGAAGCCGCCGGTGTCGATGTTGAGCGCGAAGACGAGAATCGCTCCGATGACGATGAGCGCGATGCCGGTTCCGATACCCATGATGTGGATTCCTCTCCTGGGCCGCCTCGGCGGGGCCCGTTGGCACCAACATATGGTCAATCCACGTTGAGTCAATAGCCGTGGACAGATCAGCGGGCGTCTGGTAACGATGAAGGTGATGACCGACCTGGAACGCCGCACGGGGATCTTCGCCGCCCTCGCCGATCAGTCGCGCCTGCGGATCGTCGACCTGCTCACGACCGGCGATCTGTCGTCCTCCGAGATCGGGGCGACCCTCGGCCTTCGCTCCAATCTGGTCGCGCATCATCTCGGCGTCCTCGAATCGGCGCAGATCATCACCCGTTCGCGCTCCGAATTCGACCGACGCCGCAACTACATCGGCCTTCGCCCCGAGGTCTTCGACACTCTCGCACCCGCCAGCATCGTGCCGCCGCAGCGCGTGCTGTTCGTGTGCACCGCGAACTCGGCGCGGTCGCAGCTCGCCGAGGCCATCTGGCGCGAGACGAGCGCGGTCGACGTCGCATCGGCGGGAACGCGGCCCGCGAACGCGGTGAACCCCGAGGCGACGGCGTCGGCCGCCCGCCACGGCCTCACCATCGCGTCAGACCATCCCCCGCAGCACATCGACGACGTCCGTGCGGACGGCGACCTCGTGATCACGGTGTGCGACGACGCCCACGAGCGGCTGCGCGACGGCGACGATCTGCACTGGTCCATCCGCGATCCTGCGAGGATCGGCACCGCCGCCGCGTTCGACGCGGCCTTCGACACTCTCTTCCGCCGGATCCGCTCCTTCTCGTCCCGGCTTCTCCCGATCTGAGCAGTGTCCTCAGCCCGTGCGACGACGTGCAGGCAGAATCTCAGGGGTGCGAGCACCCGACCGGGATCGTCGGCGGACGGCGTTCCGTCAGAGGTGGGTGTGGAGGGCGGGGAGAGCCCCCCACACCGAGCCCGCAGCGTGAAGTACGGGACTTTGAGTGTGGATCACTGGGGAAAACGATCCACTATGTACATCACGGGGATCCCCCATCGTGACGTGAAAACGTGAAGGGAATCTTCGCTGTGCAGAGAATCGCCTGATTTCACGAGGGGCGCCTCAGATTTCATGATCCGGCGTCACGATTCCACGGTTCGGGGATGCGGTAGATAGGTCGACAGATATCGGCAGGCCTCATGCCTGCTGTTTCGGGCCCCGCCTTTCAGGCGTCCAGCGAACAGGGGGAGAGGGTCTCGACTCTCTCCCCCTTCTTCTCATGTCGCTGATCGCTGATCGCTGATCGCTGATCGCTGATCGCTGATCGCTGAGTCATCGTGCAGTGAACTCGGTTTCCGCCCAGGGGCCGAAGTCTCGTGTTTCTGGGAGTGCGTACCGGAGAAGGAGCACCCGGTCGCCCGGCGTGACTGCGAGATACTCGTTCCACGCGCCCGAGGCGGGCACGGTCAGGGTGTGAATCGATGGCTGACCGAGGATCTGGCGCTGGATCACCGTGCCAGGAGGCAGGTCCAGACGAAAGTTGAACCGTGTCGCGTCCACCACAGCACCGGCGAGCGGGCGCGCAGCTGCAGGAGCATCCGTGACGGTGTAGGTCACCGGAGCAGACGGCTTCGAGTCGAGCCCGAGCACGGTCTGAGATGCGGAGACGGTGAAAGTACCGGGCCCGTTCTGTGTGAGCGACATCGTCCAGCGCCCTCGACTGTCTGCTGTCGTCACAGCGACGAGAGTGCCGGTGGCGTCGCTGATCTCGATCCGCGCGCCGGGGACAGCGTCCGTCCCCGTCACTCGGGGGTACATGCGGGAGTCATCCTGGAGAACCGCCATGTCAGGTGTTTCAGGGTCCGAAGGAGCGACCGTCGGGGTCGGCGTTCCCGGGTTCTGTCGCGTATCCGGGGGCTGGACGGTGTCCGTCGGGTCTTGCGGGCGATCGGTGACGACAGGGGTGTCTGGCCGCGTCGCCCCGGGAGGCGGCATCACCGGATCCTCATTGAGGGGTGCGTCTTGGGTTTCTTTCACGAAAGGAAGCGGCGAAGGCACGGGCCTCGAGGCGATCGGGGTCTGCGTCTGCTCTTCTGATGCGAGCGGGTTCGCGTCCGAGCCCGGCTGCCAGAGGGTCGCGGCGGCACTTCCACCGCCGATCAGGACGACGGCCACGAGCGCCGCTGCCCCCAGACGACGAGTCGTCAGACTGCGGGGTCCCTCGCGGACGGGTCCTTCGGCAGCCGCCGCGGTCGTGACCGGCAGCTGCATCTCGGGCATCGTCGGGGGCCGCATGGTCGACAGATACCCGACGGCACCTGCCGCGCCGGCCACTGCGGGAAGCAAGGCGAGAGCGAGGGAGTGTGCGATCTCGCGGGCTTCCTTCAGCGCTGCTGTACACGATTCGCATGTCGCGATATGCGAATCGACCTTCTTGGTCGCGCGCGGGGAAAGACCGCCGCGCGAGTACGCGCCGATGTCGGAGAGGATCTGCTGACATTCCGGCGAATCCGCTCTGGCGAGCTGGGCAGTCACCCAGGCATCGCGGAAACCGCGTTTCGCTCGGAGCACGAGCGCGGAGACGGCGTTGGCGGAGAGTCCGAGAGATCCGGTCATCTCTCTCGGCGGGAGACCGTCGACCTCGGCATACCACAGCGCTTCCTGCCACCGTAGAGGGAGAGACTGGAACGCTTCACTGACGGCGCGGTGGCGTTGCCCCTGAATCGCAGCGCTTTCACCATCAGGTGCGTCCGCATCGACCATGAAGTCGAAGTCGATCTCTGCGCGAGGCACGTCCCGGTTGTATTGGCGCCGCGCGACGTTCCGCACCGTCGTGATCAGGTAAGGGCGGAATGCCCCTTGGGGCCCTTTACCGGCCTGAAGGGCCACGAGGAGTCGTTCGAAGGCTTCGGAGACGAGGTCGTCGGCGTCGAGACCGGCGAAGCCGCGCGCAACCGATCGGGCCGGTCCGGCATGCCGTTCCCACAGCAGTCCATAGGAGCGCATGTCGCCTCGGCGAACATGCTCGAGGAGCTCCTCGTCTGAGATCTCCTCGATCTGCTCTTCCTGATTGTCGTTCATCACGTTTCTTCTCTCGTGGCCCCCGCTGCTCGGAACGCAGCAGCGGCCACGGACTTTCGCCCGTGGCCGCCGCTGCATCGATATCAGACCTGCGTGGCAGACCCGATCCGCTCGGCACGACGCCTGGAGACGAGCCACAGCCCGAGAATCAGGAGCGCAGCACCAGCGACACCGCCACCGATCCAGATCACCCCACCCGTGGTCGCCAGGCCCGGCGGAACGACCGTCGTCGTCGTCCGGCAATCCGGATCGTCCGAGTCGTTCGAGCAGTTTGCTCCCGACCCGTCGGGGGTGACCACGACATTGCGGAGCTGCCCTGTGGAGGTCACCGTGACGGAGTAGGTGACATCGACGCTCTCGCCCACGCCGACAGCTCCAGACCAGGACAGAACAGGCTTGTCGTAGGTCGCACCCTCGGTGGCGTCTCCGTTGTAAGAGCCCACGGCCAGCGCCGACGTCAGATCATCGGTGAACGTCGCAGGACGTTCGTCGGTGTACGCGACCTTTCCGGTGTTGGTCACGGTGATCGTGAACGTCACTCTGTCTCCCACCGATGCCGTCGCTGTCGAGACGGTCTTCGTCACGTGGTAGCTGGACACCGGAGTGTTCGTGATGCAGTCCGAATCACCCACACATCCGCCACCCGGGCCGTCGCTCGTCACGCTGTTCCGGAGATTTCCGTCGCCGGTCGCCGGCTGGTTCACCGTGACCGAGTAGGTGATCGCCACGGTTTCACCGATTGCGAGCTCGCCTGCCCAGCTGAGGGTGTTCCCCGTGACCTGCGCACCAGCGGTGGCGTCGTCGTTGTAGGACGCGTCGTCGAACACGTCGGACAGGTCATCGACGATGGACGCCGGAGCGTCCTGCGTGTACGGCACCTGTCCGGTGTTCGTGACGGTGACCGTGTAGGTGACGACACCTCCGAGGGTGACGTCCTCGACATCTGCAGACTTCTCGACCGCGTAGGAGGCGACCGGCGTGTCAGTGATGCACGAGCCCTCGACGCACGAGCCTCCCGGTGAAGACGGTGCGACCACGTTGCGAAGCGTGAAGTCCCCCGTGACGGGGTCGTTCACGGTCACGGTGTAGGTCACCTGAATCGTCTCGCCGACTTGCAGCGGTCCGTTCCACGTGAGCGTGTCACCTGACACCTCGCCGCCGACCGAGACGTCGTCGTTGTAGTCGGCGTCGTCGAGCACGCGGGAGAGGTCATCGGTGAACGACGCCGGGTTCTCGTCGGTGTAGGCGACCGCGCCCGTGTTGGTCACGGTGACCGTGTAGGTCACGACATCGCCGGGAAGAGCCGTGCCGGGAGACGCCGACTTCGCAACCGTGTACGAGGCGGCGGGAACGTTCGCCACGCATGCAGGATCTGTCGATCCCTCCACGCAGTTGCCGCCCGTCCCCGGGGGTGTCACCACCGTGTTGGCGAGCTGCCGATCACCTGTGGCCGGATCGTTCACAGTCACCGAGTAGGTGATGGTGACGGTCTCGCCGACATCCAGCGCGTCGGACCATGCCAGCTGCGGGTCGGTGTAGCTGACGCCTGCGCCGCTCGAGCTCGTCGCATCGCCGTTGTAGACCGCGTCATCGAGCACCGCCGACAGGTCGTCGGTGAACGACGCGGGAGCGTCATCCGTATAGGCGACCTTGCCGATGTTCGTCACGGTGATCGAGTACTCGACGACGTCGCCGGGCAGCACCTCCGTGGCGACGGTGGACTTGACCACGCGGTACGAGCCCGCGGGGGTGTCGGTCGTGCAGGCGCCGTCGCAACCGCCTCCCGGTGCGGTCGGAGTGACCGCGTTGAGAAGCTCGAAGTCACCCGTGATGGGATCGTCCACGGTCACCGAGTACGTCACCTCGATCGACTCACCGACGCCGAGGGCTCCGGACCAGGAGAGGGTGTTTCCCGAGACCTCCGCACCGTTCGATGCGTCGTCGTTGTACACCGCATCGTCCAGCACACCCGAGAGGTCGTCCTCGAAGGTCGCAGGCATGTCATCCGTGTACGGGACCTCACCGGTGTTGGTCACCGTGACCGTATAGGTCACGACGCCCCCGGGGAGCACCGTCGCCGAGTCCGATGCCTTGGACACCGTGTAGGACGCGACCGGAGTCTCGGTCACACAGTTCTCATCCGGATCGCAGCTGCTTCCCGGTCCGGTCGGAACCACCGCGTTGCGCAGGGTGCGGTCACCGGTGAGCGGGTCGTTCACCGTCACCGAGTAGGTGACGGTCGTGGTCTCGCCCACAGCGAGCGGGCCGGACCAGGTGAGCGTGTTCTCGGTCACGGTGCCGCCTGCAGAGACGTCGCCGTTGTACGTCGCGTCGTCGAGAACGCCAGACAGATCGTCATCGAACGACGCCGGGGCGGCATCCGTGTAGGCGACCTGACCGGTGTTGGTGACGGTCACCGAGTACGTGACGGTGTCCCCAGCCATGGCCGTGGTGGCATCAGATTCCTTCGACACCGTGTACGACGACACGGGGGTCGTGACGATGCATCCGTCGGTCACGCACTCACCCGTGGGGCCGTCCGGCACGACGGCGTTCTCGAGGATCGAGTCGCCGGCCGTAGGACTGTTCACCGTCACGGAGTACGTCACCGTCGCAGTGGCCCCGACAGCGAGCGGGCCGGACCAGGTGAGCGTTGTGTCGGTCACCGTGCCGCCTGCAGAGACATCACCGTTGTACGTCGCGTCGTCGAGCACACCCGACAGATCGTCCTCGAATGCAGCGGGGTCGGCGTCCGTGTAGTCGACGGCCCCCACGTTGGTGACGGTCACCGTGTAGGTGACCACGCCTCCCGGAGTCGTCGTCTGCGCATCGCTGGACTTCGAGACAGTGAACCCCTGGATCGGGGTCACCGTGCATTCTTCCGTCGCGGGGTCGCAAGGACCCGCCGGCGGGGTTCCCGGCGGCACGAGGAAGTTCGCTGCGGTGTTGTTCCCACGGTCGCCGAGCGCATTGACCGTCACCGTGTAGGTGACCTCGGCCGTCGCACCGGCGGCCAGGGTGCCGCGAATCTGCAGGATGTCGTCAGTCGGGCCGTCGACGGTCACCGAGCCGGTGTCGGACTCGGGAGCGCCGGTGAGCGTCGCGTCGTCGAGGACGTCGCTGAGGTCGTCATCGCGCAGCACATCGACGGTGGTGGCGCCCGTGTTGGTCACGACGACCGTATACGTGAGCTCGGTGCCGGTGCGCACGGGCGTCTCGGACGCCTCCACAGACTTCGTGTAGCTGACACCGGTGATCGGAGTCGTCGTGCAGTTGGGCTGTTCGGTGTCGGTCGGCACACACTCGCCACCAGGCGGCGGGGTCTCTCCCGGCGCGAGCAGGAAGTTCGAGGCGAGGCTGTCACCGCGCTCGTCGTCCGGCAGCACGGTGACCGTGTACGTGACCGTCGACGTCTGCCCCACCGGCACCGATCCCGTGACGGAGATCTCCGCACCGTCGCGGACGACCGTCAGTCCGTCAGAGCCTGTCGGCTCCGTGGTGACCGCTGCGTCGTCGAGGACGTAGGTGAGGTCGTCGACCGCATCGACGGTCGCGGGCGCCTGCCCGTCGTTGTCGAAGTACAGCGTGTACGTGATGGTCGATCCGGCCACCACCGGGTCGGACGATGCCTGAGCCGACTTCCACTGCGTCAACAGTGCCCCGGGAACCTGCACGCGGTCGCAGCTCTGCGCGCCGGGCAGGGTCTCGTCCTCAGGAATACAGGCGAGGTTGCGGAGGATCTGGTCGCCCTCACCCGTGTACGTCACGGAGTACGTGATGGTCGCCTGCTCGCCGGCAGCGAGCACACCGCTCCATCCGAGCGTGTTCCCGGTGCGAGTGGCTGTGCCGACGCTGGCTGTCAGCGACGCGTCGTCGAACGTCGCGTCGTCGAGCACCGCGCTCAGGTCGTCGGTCGCCGTCGCGGGGTTGCCGACGGTGTATGCGCCGGGTCCGGCGTTGCGCACGACGATCGTGAAGGTGGCCTGTTCGCCGATCGCGGGAAGCTCCGTCGTGTTGACGGACTTGTCGATCGTGAGGCGCGGCAGGTCGACCTCGGACACGGCGCAGGGCTGACCGGTGGCGTTGTCGATGCCCCCCGTTGCCGGATCGCAGGTGGGAGGTGTGGTGACCCCGGGGTCGTCCGGCACCCAGGCGACGTTGCGCACCTCACCGTTACCGCCGGTCTTGAGGGTCACGCTGTAGGTGATCTGGACGGACGCCCCGACGGCGAGCGGGCCCGACCAGGAGATCCGTGGGGACTGATAGCCGAGGTTTCCGGGAGCTGACGCCGCCACGTCCGCGTTGTAGTCGGCATCGTCGAGCACGCCCGACAGGTCGTCGAACACCACTGCGGGGTTGTTCGTGGTGTAAGCGCCGGCGCCGGTGTTGGTGGCGGTGACGGTGTAGTTCACGACATCACCCGGCCGCGAGTCGGCGGTGGCGTCGGAGGTCTTCTGGACCGAGAGCGCAAGTGCGCAGGACTGAGCGCTGCTCTGGTTGTTGTTCGCGTTCGGGTCAGCCTCGTTGCCAAGCACGGAGGCGGTGTTGGTGACACAGGCGGGCGGCGAGACGTTCGTATCGGCAGCGATCGTGAACGTCGTCGACTGGCCGACCGCAAGGCGTGAGCCGCTCACGGTGACGGTATTGCCCGCGATGGTCTCGCTGACGTTGCCCGTGACTGTCGGATTGCTGAGACCGGCGGGCAGGACGTCTGTGACGGTCCAGCCGCTCGAGACACCCGCACCGTTGTTCGTGACCGTGACGTTGTAGCTGATGCGGTCTCCGGACACGAAGGTCGCAGGACCGGTCTTGGTGATCGAGAGATCTGCCGGCAGGCCAGGGATCGCAGTTCCGTCGTTGCCGCTGGAGCCAGGGCCGGGCGTTGTCGAGACCGTTGTGAAGGTGGGGTTCGCGGACCCCGGGTTGGTGATGCGCAACTGCACGATGGTCCCCGTGCCGTTGTGCGAGAAGCCCAGGTTGCCGTTTCCGAAGCGCCAGGCGGCGCCCCAGGCGCCCGTCAGCGTGGTGGTGACGGCGCCGGGGAAGCGGGTGGTCTCCCCGGTGGTCGGGTTGATGCGGATGAGAGAGCCGGTCGGCTGGTCGGCGTTGTAGTCGTACGCCCAGAAGAACCCGTCGAGATACTCCATGTCAGCGATCGAGTACCCGCCGATCGACGGAGTTATCGACGCCACCTCCGCACCGGTCGAGACGTTGATCTGACGGATGATGGGATTCGTGTTCGAGCCGTTGGCGATGTACAGCCGCCCGTTGTCCGAGTTGAACGCGCCGACGAACTGTGTCGGTGGGGTGAAGGTCGAGGTACCCACTCGTGTGACCACGTTGCCTTGGCCGATCCGGATGATCGATCCGTTCGGAATGGACCCGATCGCAGTGGTGACGACACCGTAGATGTAGTTGTCAGAGGTATTGAAGCTGATGGCGTTGTAGTTGCCCGAGGCGAGACGGCCGCCCTCCGGGGTGAACGCGAACGTTCCATCGCCTGTCGTCTCGGCGCGGGAAAGTTGAGTGGTTTGACCAGCGTTGGACTGGGCGACGAAGACCGTGGGCGTACTCGGGTCGAAGGCGTCTCCCGGAGCAGCCATAGCCGGCGACGCGCCCACCAGGTTCATGCTCACCAGGGTGGCTGTCGCCAACGCCCCGGCGGAGACGAGGGCGAGAATCTTTCTCAGCCTCTCCCCCGCTCCCGATGTGAAGCGCTTCCTTCGCGCCGGCTTGCCGGTCATTGTTCCCCCTCGTTTATGTGTAGAAAAGATTCGGCACCGCCCCCACGCGGGGAACCTTAGCTCGCCGTTCGCTACCTACATCGCAGCTAGCCGGAATCGTGACGCGGCTCTGCAGGTTTTTTGACGCCGGAGCTCATCGCGCCCGATATACCGCTACGCCGGAGCGTAGAGCCGGCCCGAACCTCGGGAACGAGACTTTGCACGAAACGTGTCACGACGTGCCGAAAAGTTGCGTGAAATGACTTCTTGGGCTGGATCGAAAAGCAATTCGTCTGCCGTGGGGTGGGGGCGTCCGACAGGTGCGATACGTCGATCGCACACGAGCGGGAACCGTCGACCCTTAGCTGTGAGACTTCTTACGCATGGCACGGTAGAGCGACTGACGCGTGCCGAACCCCGCCAGCTTCGCGACGTCGGCCAACAGCAGATGGGGATTCTGTGCCCTGAGTTCCGACGCCGCTTTGAGACGCACCGTGCGGAGCTCGTCAGAGAAGGTCGTGCCGTGCGCGCTCAGCGATGATTGCACCGTGCGCACCGATATCCCGAGCGCGCGCGCGACGGCCGGCAGGGAGAGGTGCGGCGAGGAATAGTCCTGGAGCACGATCCGCATCACCTCGTCGAACACCTCCGCACGCCGCGGCGGCTCCCCGACCACTGCCGCAACGAGCGCGCGGCCGACCTCGCACGCCGCGTCACCCAGGGGTGACACGCCTGTCTCGATGCTCCTCGGCTCGATCGCGCAGAGGGACTTCACGAAGCTGATCAACGGTCTCAGAACGGAATCTGCGGGATCTTCGTCGCCGATCCGCTCGAACTCGACCTGGCGTTCGCCGACGAGTTCCGTCTCATCGAGGCTGACGAAGACGAGCTCGGTCGCCTCCGAAGCCCGGAAGGTCACGGGGTCTGTGCCGGGCGGTACGACGAACCAGGAGGACCGCCGATCGACTATCGGCGAGTCCGAGTGGATCTCCAGCCCGGTTCCCTCGGCCGCGATCACGACGACGCGCTTGTGCGACGCCTCGTCTCGCGGCCAGACGACAGTCGAGGCCGGCAACCTGACATGGGCGAACAGGAACTGCCCGATGCGCACGAGGTTCGCCCGGAGCTCAGTGCTCTCTTCGGGCACTTCAGAGAACTGGATGTTCGCCGACGCCATGTACGAAGTGAGCGGGCGAAGGGCGAGCAGATCAGCCTTTCCTGCAGCTCGGAACTTCGCGAGTTCCAAGCCGGTACGGCCGATGGCCTCGGAACGTCGTCGTAGCACTCTGTCCCCCTCGTTGCGCGGAATCGCTACCATTTTCACGATACCCGGGGGAAACGAGACGGCTCGAAGAGCCGGGGACGAGGGAGGGGCAGTGTCGACACGGATGGGGTCTTTCGCTTGCGTTGGGAAGCGAGGGCACAGTCGGACCGTTCCCTCACCTGTCCCTGGGGAGGACAGCATCTAGGGGGAGATAGGCGGGAGCCGAAAGGTCGAGTCCCACCGCTTACATTCGCGGAGCTCCGGATCGTGACGCGTCTTCGAGGGAATCGAGCGGAACACGCAGCGCATGCTCCCCACCGAAGGCTCACTACTCTCTCGCCGAGCTCTTCTCGGCATTGCTCTTCTCGGCATTGCTCTTCTCGGCATTGCGCACCGACCGGTACAACGCCTGTCGGGAACCGAACCCGGCTGCCCTCGCGACTGCAGCCGCACCCAGACCGGGATCCGCTCGTTGCAGATCCTTCGCCATATCGATGCGGATGGAGCGGAGAGCCGCGGAGAAGGTGGTGCGCTCGCGTCGAAGTGCCGATTGGATCGTCCGCACAGAGACTCCCAGTTCTCGCGCCACCATCGACACCGACAGGTGCGGTGACGCGTGTCGCCGACGGAGGATGCCGATCACCGCATCCGTCAGAGAGGTCTCGGGGACCGGATCCCCGACGACGGTCTTGACGAGCGAGCGCGCCACTTCGCACGCGGCGCCCCCCAACGGAGTCGCCCCTGTCTCGACCTTCTCCCCTTGGATCGCGCAGAGCGACTTCACGAAGTTCACCATCGGCCTGACGACTCCATCGTCGACAGTGTCTCGACCAGCATGAGCAAGGTCGACATCCATCTCCTCTGCGATCCTGGACCGGTCGAGGTTCACGAACACGAGCTCGAGCGGTCTGGCCGCTGTGAACTGCACCGGAGTCCGTCCAGGTGCGACCACGAACCAGGTCGCACGTCGCGCGACCACCGGGCCCTCCGACACCACCTCGAGTCCGGGGCTCTCCGTCGCGACCACGACCACCTGGTGTTGTGACAGTCCGTCTCGCGTCCAGACAAGTCTCCCCGCGGGCAGCTGCACATGGGCGAACATGTACGCCCCGATCCGCACGAGATCGGCCCGCACAGCGGCGTTCTCGTCGGCTACCTCCGTGAATCTGACGTTGGTCGGCGAACCGTACGATCTCGCAGGCTTCGCGTTAAGGATCGCTTGCCGCCCGACGGCCCGGAACTTCGCCAGCTTCACAGAGCGTTCGTCAGGCCGTTCGTGGCTCCGCGTACCGACCTGACTATCGTCGAGCAGAGGGTCCGACATCGCAACCTCCCAGAATTTTGACTCCTCGGGCAGGACCACTACTCACAAATCGGCAGCCACTCGCTGTCTCTGCGAGTGAAGCGCCGTGAAGCCCCGCGTCGATGTACCCGTTGTTCGGAGCATCGGGAGGACCGGATTGCACGTGACACGAGCGAGGTGCCGGTCGAGCCCATGCAGGGCGAGCCGACGGTTCGTCGGGCCGGTCGAGGCGGAATGGAAACACACCGGCGCGGTGTTCTCAACCCCCTGGCCCGCACCTGCGAGTCGCGAGAACCTGCCGTCATGAGCCATCCCGACGACATCAGACAGCCCCTCGACCACCTGCCCCCTCTCGACGAACGCGACAAGGCCGTCGAGATCGAGGAGCCGAGCTACCCGACCGACTCGACCCCGACGGGCACCACGCATGCGTCACCCGAGACGGCGGCCGAGCCCGACAAGCCCCATCGGCACGGCGTCGACAAGCTGCCGCCCTCCTCGCGCTGAACCCACGAGGAGGACGACCGGGCCTACGCGAGCCGCTTCACCGTCAGACCACGGAACGTGCTCGTCCCGTCGTGAGAGAAGAGACGGATGCGGTTGTCGCCCTCCAGCGGGAACACACGGTGCGAGTGCACGGCGCGCCCGTCTCCGATGAACACCTCGACGCTCGTGCGGTCCACGAGGATCCGCAGGCTCAGGTGCCCGGCCGAGGGATCGATCGGCGTCTGGGTCTCGCCGCCGGTCGGGTTGATGGTCGGACGCCGGTTGAGATAGGCGAATCCCCCCGCGAGGAATGCTCCCGTGGCGACGTGGCGCCCGCCGCCGGGTGCGCGGCAGATCTCCAGGCCGACGTTGGTCGGCGCCGACGCGGCATCCCAGACGATGTCGCAGGTGAGATCGTATGCCGACTCCCGCAGGTCGAGGTCTCGCGTCCCGGCGACCTCGACGTCGCCCAGGCTGTGCGTGCGCGTCACGTGGTCGGCCAACGCGGCGGTGGGGGCGGAGGCGAGGTGGTAGCCGTCGCTCCCCCGCTTCAGGCGGACGTCACGGACGATCATGTCGTCGCCGTTGTAGCCGTCGGTGGCGAGGGTGGGGGTGTTGTGCGGGTAGTCCCAGAAGTTCGCCCAGCCGATCACGCGCCGGAGGGTCGGATCCTCCGCACCCGCCGTGTCATGGTTCGGGTACGTGACCGCTCCGTAGAAGTCGAACCCGTAGTCGAGCCACTCGGGCTCATCACGGTCGGCGACGAACGATGCGCCGTCGAAGCGGCCCGTCCAGTAGGCGTAGGTGGCCGGCAGGCCCCGTGCCTTCGCGTTCCCGCTGGTGCCGAGGATCCAATGGGAGGTGCCGTCGTCGGCCGTCATCCGGAAGATGTCCGGACACTCCAGAAGGCCGAGGTCGGTGCGCACGAACTCCCCGACCCGCGTCCAGGAGCGCAGGTCGCCTGACGCGTAGAAGCCGATCGTCTGCCCCTCCGCATTGGCCATGAACCATCGGTCGCGGTCGGCATCCCAGATCACCTTGGGGTCGCGGAAGTCCGGGGTTCCGGGATTCGCGAGGACCGGAGCGGTGCCACCCGGCCGGAACGAGCGACCGCGGTCGGTCGAATACCAGAGGTACTGCGCCTGCCGCCCCTCGGGGGCCTGCGTGACGATCGCGATGACGGCACCGGCACCGTATCCCGCCGTGTTCTGGTCGTCGACGACCAGCGACCCCGACCAGCAGTCGCCGTTGGCGTCGCTGAACTTCGGGATCGCCTCGCCGCGGTCGCGGAACTCGACATGGTCACGGGTCGTCGCGCGGCGCCACGACGTGCCGACTCCGCCCTCGAGGTAGTCGGCGTTGTAGAGGTAGTAGTAGTGGTACTCGCCGTCGAGGTAGATCGGCCGCTGCGGGTCGTTCTTCCAGTTGTCGGGCACGCTGAAGTGGTACGTCGGTCGCATGCGCGATCGTCCTTTCGAGGAGGGGCCTCCCGCTGCGGCAGGAGTCGCGGGAGCGAGTGTCGAGGCGGCGGCGGATTCACCGGCCACCAGGGCGAGCGAGCCGCCGATCGCGGCGGCCCCCGCCCCTGCGAGGAGTGCGCGGCGGGAGAGCGCGTGAGGAGTGTCCATGATCACCTTCCGTTGAGGGCAGCATCGGCGCTGCCGTTAGGGGTGCGCGACGGCAGGCGCTCGCCCGCCGATCGCGTCGAACGACGGCAGCGCAGCCGCCGCGAGATCTGCCGCCCAGGGCAGATCGGCTCCGGCCCGCGACACCGTCATCGCTGCGGCGACGGCCGCGCGGATGCCGAGGACCTCGATCGTCGACCGGTCGAGAGGACGATCCGTGGTCAGCAGGTCGGCGATGAGAGAGCTCATATAGGTGTCGCCTGCACCGATCGTGTCGGTGACCGACACGGCGGACGCGGCGACGGAGACGGCGGCGTCCTGTGCGACGAGCAGAGCGCCTGCCGCACCGAGGGTGATCACGACCAGCCTCGGCCCCAGCGCACGCACACGCTCGCCGACCTCGGCCGGCGACAGCAGCGGATACAGCCACTCGGCATCCTCATCGCTCATCTTCACGACGTCGGCCCGGGAGGCCAGCTCCTCGAAGTCCGCGAACGTCTCGGCATGGCTGCCGAGCAGGGCGGGCCGGATGTTCGGGTCGAACGTGACGAGGCGCGCGTCGAGCCGATCCAGGTGCGCGAGCACGGTCGCGCGCCCCGGCGCGAGGAAGGCGCCGATCGATCCGGTGTGCACGAGCTGCGGGGCGACCGCCAGCGGTGCCGCGCCCGGGTTCCACCGCACGTCGAAGAGGTACGACGCCGAGCCGTCGCCGCGCATTGTGGCGGTCGCCGTGGAGGTGGGGAGATCCGAGAACGAACCGGCCAGCACGTGCACGCCCGATCGCTCGAGATGACGCACGATGCGGCTGCCTCGCGGGTCCCGTCCGAGGTCGGTCAGCAGTGCGACGTCCAGGCCGCGACGGCCGAGTCCGAGCGCGACGTTCGCGGGGCTGCCCCCCGGATGCTCCGTCGTCGACGTGCCGTCATCGACGATGTCCACGAGCGCCTCCCCGATGACGAGGGCGGCGAGCGGTTCCGCCGTCGCGCCGCTCATCCGAGATCCAGACCGGTGACCGTCAGGGACTCGATCGTCGCACCGGGGCGACTCGCGCCGATCCGCACGCCGGTCCGTTCGTCCGCGGTCATGATCTGGTCGCTGATCGTCACAGCGCCTCCGTCGGCGAACACCTCGACCGAGGTGCTGTCGACCCAGACATCGAGGTCGAGCATGCCGTCGCGCAGCTCCACGGGCGCCGACGAGGCGAGTCCGAAGTCTGCCGAGAACGACGTGTTCGACGCGCCGGATCGATCCAGGGTGAGCACGCCGTCGTCGTACCGCACCGCGATGGCGTCCTCCGCCTCCGCTCCGGCGCGGACGTGCAGCTCGACCGCCGCTCCGGCGGGACGCATCGTGAGCTCGATGCGCAGCGCGGATCCCTGCGCCTCGGCGGGCAGTTCGAACCCGCCGACCGGGATCGGGGTGTCCTCGCACGAGAAGGCGGGCGGACGGTCGACATCGACGGCGGGCAGCTGCAGCAGCACATCTCCGCGGAGCGCGAGACGGCGCGGGAGCGCCATGCTGCCGCGCCACGGGTACGTCGGCACCTCGCGCGCGTACGACCAGTTGCTGAGCCAGGCGAGCATCACGGGCTCCTCCATCCCGCTGAAGGTGACGCCGGCGTAGTAGTCGTGTCCGTGATCGAGCCAGTCCCAGCGCGACGCGGTGAACGTCGTGCCGTCGAAGTCGCCCACGATGTACTGCATGCCCGAGCCGCCGCTCGGATGCCCGGGGTTCACCGACAGCGCCAGCACCCATCTGTCCCCCACCGCGAAGAGGTCGGGGCACTCCCACATGCCCTCGGGTGCGCCGAACGGTCCGAAGACGCTGAGCGGGTGCCAGTCGAGCAGGTCGTCGGAGCGGAACAGATGCACCTGACGATCGAGCGCCTCCACCGCGACGAGGATCCACTCCTCTCCGTGGCGGAACACCTTCGGGTCGCGGAAGTCCGCGGTGCCGCGATCGAGGACGACGCCGTGCTTCGTCCACGTGTAGCCGCCGTCCAGGCTGTGGGCGAGCGCCTGCGCCTGACCGCGATCGGTCGCCGACGTGTAGAGCGCCACCAGAGGCGCGCGACCGTCGCCCCCCAGGCCCGACGAGTTCGTCGCATCGAACACGATGGAGCCGGAGAAGATCTGCTCGTCGTGGTCGAACCGCAACGCCACGGCGTGCTCCTGCCATGTCCGCAGATCGCGGCTCGTGGCGTGCCCCCAGCTCATGTTCCCCCAGTCCGCCGACTCGGGGTTGTGCTGGAAGTACAGGTGGTACAGGCCGTCGTGGTGGATGAGACCGTTCGGGTCGTTCATCCAGTTCTCCGCGGGGGCGAAGTGTGCCTGCGGGCGACTGGTCGCGTCGGTGAGGGGCGTCGTCATTGCGTGTCTACTCGGTTCGATGTCGTGGTGGTCGTCGTGTGGCGGGTCGTCGGGATCGGCATCGCGGCTGTCAGTCCAGGCCGTCCTGGCTGTACCAGTGCGTCGAGGAGACGAAGCGATGCGCCGGTCGGTCCTGGGCCGGCGACCGGCCCTCCGTGATCGTGTGGATCAGCGCGCGCACGCGGGCGCGCTCCTCCCGGTCGAAGGGCGTGCGTCGCAGCGGATCGGGGGCGGCCGAGACGAGCAGCCGGGTGTACGGATGCTGCGGCGCATCCATCACCTCTGCGCTCGCGCCGCCTTCGACCAGTGCTCCGCGGAGCATGACGATCGTCGTGTCCGCGACGAAACGCGCGGAAGCCAGATCGTGCGTGATGTACAGGATCGAGATCCCGCGCTCGTCGCGGAGGCGCTTCAGCAGCTGCAGCACCCCCATCCGCACCGACACGTCGAGCATCGAGGTGGGCTCGTCGGCCAGGATCACCTTCGGGTTCACCGCCAGCGCACGGGCGATCGCCACCCGCTGACGCTGCCCGCCGGAGAGCTCGTGCGGATGCCGGTCCAGCAGCGCGGGGTCGAGCTCGACGGAGTGCATCAGGGCGACGGCCTCCTGCCGGCGCTGTGCGGCGGAGAGGTCGGAGTAGATGGCGAGCGGACGCTCGAGGAAGTGCCGGATGCGCTTCGTCGGGTTCAGCGATCCGAACGGATCCTGGAACACCATCTGCACCGTGTTCCGGTATCTCCGAGACGCGCGCCGCGGCTCGTCGCGGAGCACATCGATGCCCTCGACGACCAGTCGCCCCGCGGACGGCTGCTCGAGCCGTGCGAGGATGCGGGCGATCGTGCTCTTGCCGCTGCCGGACTCGCCGACGAGCGCCATGATCTCCCCCGCGTGCAGGTCGAAGCTCGCCCCGTCGACGGCTCTCGTGCTGCGACGTGCGAACATCGACCCGCCCGTGAAGTCCTTGGTCACGTCGCGGAACGAGACCACGACCTCACCGGCCGCATCCGCATCCGCATTCGCATCCGGGGAGGCCCCGTCGACGACGGCGGCCGGCGCGGGCGCGGACGGGTCGCGGGTCACCGGCGGGAAGGCGTCGATGAGCTTTCGCGTGTACTCGTGCGTGGGCCGCGCATACACCTCGGCCGAGTCCCCCACCTCCAGCAGAACGCCGTGACGCATGATGCCGAGGCGCTGACTGATCTCGACCATCAGCGAGAGATCGTGCGTGATGAACAGGATCGCGAACCCGAGGCGGGCCTGCAGCTCCTTGATCTCGTTGATGATCTCCTGCTGCACGACGACGTCGAGCGCCGTGGTGGGCTCGTCCATGATGAGCAGGTCCGGTTCGAGGGCCAGGGCGATCGCGATCACCGCACGCTGACGCATGCCCCCGGAGAGCTGGTGCGGATACGACGTCATGCGGTCGGGATCGATGCCCACGAGCTCGAGCAGCTGCCGCGCCCGATCGCGCGCCTCGGCCCGCGACATGCTGCGGTGGGTGGTGAAGACGTCGATGATCTGATCCCCGACCGTCATCACCGGGTTCAGCGAGTTCATCGCGCTCTGGAAGACCATCGAGACACGATTCCAGCGGAACGCCCGCAGCTCCTCCCCGGTGAGGCTCTCGATCTCGACGTCGCCGCAGCGGATCGACCCCGACACGATGCGGCCGTTGCCGCCGAGCAGCTTGAGGATCGCGTTCGCGATCGTGCTCTTGCCGCTTCCGGATTCTCCGGCGAGGCCGAAGGTCTCCCCCCGGCGGATGGAGAAGGACACGTTCTCGACGGCGGTGACGGATCGGCCGTTCCCCTCGTAGGCGATCGTGAGATCGCGGACGTCGAGGATGACATCGGCCGCGTCGGGTGCCTGCGTGCTGCTCGCGGTCGCGCTCGGTGTGGTGGTCATCGCCGACGGTCCTTTCTCTTGGTGCGTCCGGCGAGTCGCGGATTGGTGATCTCGTCGACGGCGTAGTTGATGAGAGCGAGGGCGAACGCGACGAGGGCGATGGCGACACCCGACGGGATGAAGGTCCACCAGGTGCCGCGGATGAGCGAGCCCTCGATGCTGGCCCAATAGAGGTTGGTGCCCCAGCTGATCGCCGATACGTCGCCGAGCCCGAGGAACTCGAGCCCCGCCTGGGCGCCGATGCCGAAGATCACGCAGGCGAGGAAGGTGCTCATCACGATCGACGCCATGTTCGGCAGCATCTCGCGGAACATGATCGTCAGCGCCCGCTCGCCCGTCACGACCGCGGCGTCGGTGTAGTCCTTGCCGCGCAGAGAGAGGGCCTGCGACCGCACCACTCGCGCGGAGCCCGCCCAGCCGGTGGCGACGAGCACGATGACGATGGTCCCCGGTCCGGGCGGGAGGAACGCGGCGAGGATGATCAGCAGCGGCAGCCCGGGGATCAGCAGGAAGATGTTCGTCACGACCGACAGCACGTCGTCGACGACGCGGCCGAAGAAGGCCGACACCAGGCCGACCAGCAGTCCGATGAGAGTGGCCAGAGCGCCGACGGTGAACCCGATGCCGAGCGAGCTCTGGGATCCCCAGATCAGGAGTGCGAGGACGTCCTCCCCCTTCGCGGTCGTGCCGAGAAGGTGCGCGAGCGACGGCGCCTCGGACCCGGCGACCACCGAGGCGCGGGGGTTGCCGGGTGCCAGCAGCGGCGCGGCGATCGCGACGATCACGAAGATCGCCAGGATGACCAGGCCGATCATGGCGCGACGGTCCCGCAGCAGACGCGCGAGCAGATGGTCGCGGTACATCGGGCTCTTCACCGGCACGCCGGGGCGCGAGGTCGTCGCCGTCGAGAGCATGCTCGATCCGGAATTCTGTACGGACATGATTACCTCACTCGCACGCGCGGGTCGAGCCGCACGTAGAAGATGTCGATCAGGAAGTTGGCGACCAGCACCGCGCCGGTCAGGGTGAGGAAGATGCCCTGCATGAGCGGGTAGTCCAGAGCCTGCACGGCCCGGAGCAGCTGGTAGCCGATGCCGGGATAGGCGAAGACGACCTCGGTGAGCAGCGCGCCGCCGACCACGAAGCCGATCGACATCCCGAAGGAGGTCACCGAGGGCAGCATGGCGTTGCGGGCCGCGTAGCGGTACATGATGCGCCGCTCGGTCAGGCCCTTCGCGCGCGCCATCGTGATGTAGTCCTCGGCGGCGGTGCCGATCATCGTGTTGCGCATGCCCAGCATCCATCCGCCGACCGAGACCGCCACGATCGTGCCGGCGGGCAGGACGAGGTGCAGCAGCAGGTCGCCGATGAACTCCCCGCTGAAGGAGGGGACGGTGCCCAGCGTGAAGGCCTGACCGATCGGGAACCACTTCAGGGTCACGGCGAACAGGTACAGCGCGATCATCGCGATGAAGAAGTAGGGGAACGACCCGGTGAACACCAGCAGCGGCGGGAAGATGGTGTCCAGCGCACCGCCGCGCCGCCAGGCCGCCCAGATGCCCAGCAGGTTGCCGAGGACGAACGAGATCACCAGCGCCGTGCCGCCGAGCAGGATCGTGTACCCGAGCTGCGCGCCGATCACCTGCACGACGGGCGTCGGGAACTGCGAGATCGAGAGGCCGAGGTTGCCGGTGAAGACGTCGCCGATGTACTGGATGTACTGCTGCCACACCGGACGGTCGTCGAGACCGAACAGGTGTCGGAACTGCGCGACCTGATCGTCGGTCAGGTTCTGCATCTGACCGAGCATGCGGCCGACGGGGTCGCCAGGCATCAGGCGCGGGAGCAGGAAGTTGATCGTGAGGGATGCCCAGAACGCGATCAGGTAGTAGCCGAGTCTGCGGAGAACGAAAGCCATCAGATGCCTCTCAACGTGGTCGCCGCTGGTCGCGGGCGGGGAACGGATGGAGAAGGGTGCCGGTGGCGGCGCGGAGGCGCCGCCACCGGGAGCCCTCACTCGCGCGGGCGGATGTTCGCCAGCACCATCACGGTGCTCGAGACGCTGGCCGACAGCGTCGCGTAGGGGTCGTCCTCGCTCGGCCAGCCCACGAAGTTGGTGCTGTTGTAGGCACCCCACTCCGGGCCGGGGAACAGCGGGATGGTGGGCGCGGACTCCGAGTAGACGGCCTGCAGCTTGTCCATGACGGCCGCCTGCTCCTCGTCGCTGGTGGCCGCGGCGAACTGATCGAGCAGCTGGTCCGCCTCTTCACTGCAGAAGCGCTGGAAGTTCTGGGTCGCCTCCTCGCCCACGGGCTTCACCGTGCGGCACGACATCGCGCTGCGGTAGTACTCGAACGGCGTGACGCCCGCGCCGCTCCAGGCGATGTTGCCCTGGAACGTACCGCCGAACAGCGCCTGGTTGATCTGCGACCAGTCCTGCACCTTCAGCGGTGCGCTGATGCCGAGCTCGGTCATGTTGTCGGAGATCACCTGGGCGACCGCGATCCAGTCGGTCGAGGCGGACCCGACGCCGATGCTGAACTCCAGCGGTGCTCCGTCGGGAGTGACGCGCATGCCGTCGGCCCCGCGCTCGTAGCCCGACGAGTCGAGCAGCGCATTCGCGGCATCCACGTCGTAGGTGGTCCAGTCGCACTGCGAGACGAGTGCCTCGTCGCGCCACGTGTCGTACGCGTCGCTCAGGCCGGTGCAGTCGGAGGGGTGCGTGTAGCCGTTCATCCCCTTGGCGACGACGGCCTCGCGGTCGATGCCCATGCTGATCGCCTTGCGGAGGTTCACGTCGTCGTAGGGCCCCTGCGCGGTGTTGAGCGTCAGGGCGATGGTGGAGCCGACGGCCGGGAACCAGTAGCCGCGGTGCTCGGGATCGACATCCACGTAGGTCTTCTGGATGTCCTGGATGAAGCCGAGGCCGAAGTCGATGTCGCCGTTGATCGCGGCGATGTTCGCGGCGTCGTTTCCGCCGTAGGCGATGACTCGGATGCCGGTGTAGTCGGCCTTGTCCTTCTGCCAGTAGTGCGGGTTGCGGAGCAGGTCGAAGGACTGCGCCGAGAAGTTGGCGACCTCGGTGAACGGGCCCGAGGCGACGGGGTCGGAGTTCTGGAACTTCGCCGGGTCGTCGACGTCCTTCCAGATGTGCTCGGGAACGATCAGCTGAACACCCAGCTCATACAGGCCGGGCGTGTAGGGACGGTTGAACGCGAAGGCGACCGTCGTGTCATCGGGGGTCGCGACCGAGTCGACGTACTCGTAGGTCGACTCGCCGAGCACCTCGCGGGCGAGGTCGAAGGAGTACGCCACGTCCTCCGACGTCAGCTCCTCGCCGTCGGACCAGGTGAGGTCGTCGTTGAGCGTGAAGGTGAGCGTGAGTCCGTCGTCGCTCCACTCGTACCCGGAGGCGAGCCAGGGCACGATCTCGCCCTTGGGGAGGTTCGTCACCATCATCGACTCGTAGACGGCGTTCTTCGACATCGCGACCGCGGTCGGCGAGAAGGGGTTGAAGTTCTGCACGAACGACGCGTTGCCGATCGCGGCGACGCGGAGCATGTCGGACTTCGCACCGGACATCGCCGGCGCACAGCCCGACAGCGCCATGGCGGCCGCGCCGACCACGGCGGTAGCGCCAACTAACGCGCGCCAGAAACGGCGCGAACGAGAAGTGGTCATGATTTCCTTTCATCTTTGAACAGGACTGTTCGGGTGTCGAAACGGGCTCCCGCATCGTGCGGGAACCCTGCGGGTCAGGTCAGGATCGAGACCGAATTCCGGGCGATGGGAGGGCAGGCCACACTCACGTGGGACGGCGGCTCGCCGTCGGCCGCATTCATGAGCAGTTCGGCACCCCGCTCCCCCATCTCGCGGAAGGGCAGGGCGACGGAGGAGAGGCCGGGTCGCAGCGATCCGGCGATGATCTCCTGGTTGTCGAAGCCGACGATCGAGATGTCTTCGGGGATCCGCAGGCCGAGCTCCCTCGCAGCCTCGTACGCCCCCATCGCGATGCGGTCGTTGGCGCAGAACAGGCCGTCGACGTCGCCGTCGCGCAGCAGCTCGATCGCGACCCGGTAGCCGTCTTCGGCCTCGGGTCCGGACCGGACCATGAGCGTGGGGTCGAGGGGGATCCCCGCATCGGCCATGGCGCGGCGATAGCCGGCCTCGCGACCTTCGGCGGCCACGAGATCGCTCGGCAGATTGATGAACGCCACCCGCCGACGCCGCGCCTCGAGCAGCATCGAGGTGGCGGAGTAGCCGCCGTTCTCCTCGTCGGGAAGGACTGTCGAGTAGCGTCCGAGCGGGTCGAAGCAGTGCACGAGCACGACAGGAACCCCGTCGAGGGAGGCGGGCAGGTCGATGGGCCGGTTCCAGGTGGTGGCGACGATGATGCCGCCGACGCGGTGCTCGAGCATCATCTCGATCGACCGGGCGTCCGGACGCTCGATGTGCGCGGCACCCGCGATGATGAGCGACTTGCCGTGGCGCCAGAACCAGTCCTGCGCCCCGGCGATCAGATCGCCGCCGAAGGGCGTCGACACGATGTCGGTCACGAGCCCGAACAGGTCGGTCCGCTGTCCTGCGAGCGCCCTGGCTCCGGCATTCGGGCGATACCCGAGTTCGGCCGCCCGCTCCCGCACGCGGTCACGGGTCTCGGCCGAGACCTGGTTCTCGTCGTTGAACGCGAACGACACCGCCGAGCGGGAGAGACCGAGATCTCTGGCTACGTCACTCATGGTGACGGGTCGCTTCGTCATCGTTGACCGTTCTGTCGCGCGTTAGTACTTGTGAGACCCCAAGCTAACGCGCGACAGAACGGGTGTCAAGCATTCTCGGTGCAGACGGTCAGATCGACGCTCGAAGCACCGGCGGACACCGGACCGGTGTCGGGTTCGCCACGCCCGGTTCGTCGAGCCCGAGGAGCACTCGGACCCCGGCCGCCCCCATCTCGTAGTGCGGCAGCGCGACCGTGGAGAGCGCCGGACGCAGATGCGCCGCGATCACATCCTGATTGTCGAAGCCGATGACGGCCATGTCCTCGGGGATGCGCAGACCCTGCTCGCGCAGCCCGTCGTACACGCCCATGGCGACGCGGTCGTTGTGGCAGAAGACCGCCGTGGCCCCCGATGCGATGATCTGCGGCGTCGCACGGTACCCGCCCTCCTGCTCCGGGGATGCCGGGAGCACCAGGGCGTCGTCGAGGTCGATGCCGGCGGCGGTCAGAGCCGCCCGATATCCGGCCAGCCGACCGCTCCGCGCGGGCGATGGCGTCGTGGTGTTCACGAACGCGATCCGCCGGTGCCCGGCCGCGATGAGCTCATCGGTGGCCGTGCGCCCGCCCTGCACCTCGTCGGGCACGACGGCGGGCAGCCCGCTGTCGGGCGCGAAGCAGTCGACGAGCACCGAGTCCGTCTGAAGGAGGGCCGCGGGCACCGCGATCTCGCGGTGATACCAGCTGGAGTAGAGGATGCCGCGCACCTGATGCTCGAGCATCATCGCGATCGCATCGTTCTCGACGTCGACGTTGCCGTCGGTGTTGGCCACGAGCAGCACGAACCCGTGCTTCCACGCCTCGTCCTGCGCGCCGTGGATGATCTGCCCCGCGAAGGGAGTGGTGGCGATCTGGTCGGCCACGAGGCCGATGAATCGCGACGTGCCCTGCGAGAGGGTCTTCGCGAGTGCGTTGGGACGGTATCCGAGCGAGGCGACGGCATCCTGCACACGCCGACGCGCGTCCTCTCCGATCCGTGCGCCCGGCTTGTCATTGATGACGTGCGAGACCGTGGCGATCGAGACGCCCGCGACTTTGGCGACGTCTCGCATCGTGACGTTCGGCGGGTGCGCGCCGTTCCCTGCTGTGCTCATCCCTTGGTGGCTCCACTCTCGAGGCCCTGGATCATCGCCTTGTTGAGCACGAGGAAGACGAGCAGCAACGGCGTCACCGAGACGCAGACCGCCGCGAAGGTCGCCGTCCAGTCCGTATTGCCCATTGCTCCAATGTAGTTCTGCAGGCCCAGGGGGATCGTCTTCAACCCGTCGGAGAGCACGAAGGTGTTCGCGAAGATGAAGTCGTTCCAGATGAAGATGCTGTTCACGAGCACGACCGTGATGATCGTGTTGACCGACAGCGGTGAGGTGATGGTGAGGAAGATGCGGTACGGGCCCGCTCCGTCCAGCGAGGCCGCTTCGTACGTCTCTCGCGGGATGTACTCGTAGAACGACGAGAACAGGTACACCGCCATCGGAAGGGCGAAGGCGGCCAGCGGGATGATCATCGAGAGGTGGGTGTCCAGCAGCCCCACCTGCGAGTAGTCGATGAACAGGGGCACCAGCGCGATCTGCACGGGCACGATGATCCCGAGGAGGAACAGTGCGCGCACCATGCCGCTGAATCGGAAGCCGAGCACCTGCAGCGCGAAGGCGGCCATCATGCCGGCGACGACGATGAGCACGCTGGAGCCGAGCGTGACGATCAGGCTGTTCACGATGTTCACCCCGAGGTTGCCGGTGGCGAATGCACGCCCGTAGTTGTCGAGCGTGAACTCCGACGGCAGGGCGAACGGGTTGCCGCCGGCGAAGTCCGCCGCGGTGCGGAAGCTCGTCAGGAACAGCCAGGCGAGCGGATAGATCTGCACGAGGACGATCAGCACGATCGTGACCGTGAGCAGTGTGCGCTGAGCACGCAGTCGCGACGAGCCGCGCCGTCGGAACGGCGGCCGCGACGGCGACGAAGGCGCTTTCGCCAGGGGCGTGAGGGTGGCGGTGGAGGTCATGAGCGATCCTTCCGGCGCAGCACGAGCAGGATGAGGCCGACGGCGACGAGGCACTCGATGACGATGAACACCGAGATCGCACTGGCGTAGCCGTAGTCGGTGTGCACGAACGCGGTCTTGTACATGTAGGTGGTCAGCAGCTCGGAGGCCTGACCCGGGCCTCCTCCGGTGAGCAGGTAGGGGATGTCGAAGCCTCGGAGCGCGAACGTCGTGGCCATGATGGTCGTCGTGATCCACAC
Source organism: Microbacterium foliorum (assembly GCF_003367705.1). NCBI lineage: Bacteria > Bacillati > Actinomycetota > Actinomycetes > Micrococcales > Microbacteriaceae > Microbacterium > Microbacterium foliorum. Next base: position 2,983,323 of record NZ_CP031425.1, read on the forward strand.
GGGCCGGATGTAGGGGAACCGGATACGCCAGAACACCTGCCACCAGGAGGCGCCGTCCAGACGCGCCGCCTCCTCGAGCTCTCGCGGCACGGCCATGAGCGCCGCGTAGATGATCAGCATGTACAGGCCCGTGAAGCGCCATCCTTCGGGGATCGACACCGCGGCGAGCACCGTCTGCACGTCGGACAGCCACGCGGTCTGCAGGCCGTCGAGCCCGATCCACGCCAGCGCCTGGTTCAGCAGGCCGACCGGCTCCAACGAGTAGATCCGCTGGAACAGGATGGCGATGGCCACCGTGGAGATCACGGCCGGCAGGAGATAGATCGTCTTGACGAGCTCTCGCGCCTTGGGAAGGGCCGTGAGCAGCCCGGCGACGAAGAGGGCGCCGCCGAGCTGCAGCACCAGGCAGATCGCGAGGTATCCGATCGCGTTCCCGAACGCCGTCCAGAAGACATCGTCACGGGTGAGCATCTTCACGTAGTTGTCGACGCCGACGAACGCCATGTCGGTGATGCCGTCCCAGCGGAAGAAGCTCAGGACGAGGGACTGCACGATCGGCAGCAGCACGGCGATGCCGTACAGCAGCAGCGGCGGGACGAGGAACACGAGGACCGACAGTGCGGACCGTCGAGGGAGCATGGCTCCCGACATCGGCCGACGCCGTGCCGGCCTGGACGGGCCGGACGTGCCCGTCCGGGCCGGGGCCGTCGTCGCCGGGAGGGTCCTCGCCGGGAGGACGTCAGCCATCGCTGTTCTCCGCGAGCGCCTTGTCCATGGTCTCGATGAACTGGTCCGGTGTGATCTCCCCCTGCACGAGCAGGGTGAGCTCCTGCTGGAGTCGCGTGTTGGTGGCCGGATCCAGCTGGGTGTCCCACGGCATGGCGATCGCCTCGCCGACGCCGTCCGCCTGCTCCACGGCCCGGCCGTAGAGGGAGGTCGCAGTGTCGGGGACGGTCGTGGTCGCCGAGGATGTCGGCGACAGCGCGCCGGTCGCTGCGTAGAGCTCCGGATACCGCTCCAGCGCGAACCCGAGGAAGTCGCGCACCAGGGGGTCGTAGGTCTTGGCGTTCACCGCCATGCCGATGCCTGAGGGCGTGACGTACTCGTTGTCGGCCGTCGCCGCGTCGTCGATGGTCGGCAGCGTGAAGTAGTCCACGTCGTCACGGACCCCGGGATCGAGGGCGTCGGTGGCGAGGTTGCCGAGCTCCCACGTGCCGATGTTGTACACGGCGGCATCACCCGAGGTGAACTGCGCCTGGGCGTCGGCGTAGCCCGTCGCGGAGAAGCCCTCCGAGAAGCATCCCGCCTGTCCGAGCGAGTACAGCCATTCGGCCGCTGCGCGCCCGGCGGGATCGGAGAACGAGGCGTCGCCGTTCTTGAGGTCCTGCACGTACTCGGGACCCGCCATGCGGAAGGGGTAATAGGCCATGTACCGCTCGAGAGGCCACTGGTCCTGGCCGTCCAGCGCGATGGGCGTGACGCCCGCGGCGCGGAGATCCGTGCACATCTGCGGGAAGTCGTCGAGAGTGGCGGGCACGGTCGCTCCGGCATCGTCGAACAGCGCCTTGTTGTACCAGAAGAACTCGAGCTGGAACTCGAACGGCACCATGTAGAGCGAGCCGTCGTCGAACCGCTGGTAGTTCAGCGCCGCCGGGCGGTAGTCCTCGGTCAGGCCGAGGTCGTCGAGGAGGAGGTCCACATCGACCATCCGTCCCTGTTCGGCGAGCTTCTGGGCGAAGGGGGTCGCATCGGTGTCGAAGAGCTCGGGCAGCTTGTTCGCCGCGGCGAGCGTCTCGTACTTCTGGATGTACGAGGGACGATCGGGGGTCGTGATCAGGTTGAGCGCGAATCCGGGGTGGTCCTCGGCGTACTCGTCCGCGATCTTCTCCATCGTGGTGATGACACCGCCGTCCGCCGGACGCGAGAGCAGCCAAGAGATCTCGCGGGGCACGACCTCTCCCTCGGGATCGACGTCTGTCGGGTCGGCTGCGGGGGATGCTCCCCCGCACGCCGTGAGCATGAGCGCGGTCGTCGCGGCTGCGGCGGCGAGAAGCACGATCCTGCGTGCGGGTCGAATCATGGTGAATCTCCTTCGATGTCCATAGGTGTGTGGAGGGGGATGCTCAGGCGTTCGCTGCGAGCAGGTCGGTTCGTCTCGGATCGACGCGGGCGTGGTCGCGGGTGCGCATCGTGAACTCGCGCACGGTGACCTCTCCCTCGCCGACGAAGACGCCCACCCGGCCTGTCGGGTGGTCGTAGAGACGCGTGCTCAGCACGGTGGAATCGTCGACTGTCGCCACGCAGAGCTCGCCGTCGACGATCACCTCGAGCTCGTGCTCGCCGGGTGCGAGATCGACGGGACGCTCGAGCTCGATCACGAAGGGCACGTCTCCCGAGATCTGCCACTGCTCGGTGCCGGTGGAGCGGCGCGGCCAGCGGTCGAAGACGAGGCGGTCGCGCTGAGGTTCCAGCCTCAGGCTGTACCCGGATTCACCGTCATCGCCCACCCGGAGCACGATGCCGCACTCCCGGGTGTTCACTCCGATGTCGAATCGTGCGACGAGTCGGAAGGAGTCCTCGGCGACGTTCTCGGCGAGCATCTGCTCGTACCCGTCCGGGGCGCTCAGCGTCGTCGGCACCGGAAGCGCGGCGGCCGGTGCGACAAACGTGTCGCGCAGCTCGCGCGTCGGATGGAAGGCCAGCGTTCCATCGGCCCGCTGCGCCGCTTCGATGACCGACATGGTTCCCGCCCACTGCCAGGCTCCGTCGTCGGTGCCGCCTTCGCGGGTGGCGATCCACCCGAAGAAGAAGCGTCGATCTCCGAGGGCGGCGGACTTCGCGGCGTAGAACGCCCGGGAGTCGAGGGTGTCGTGCTCGGGGACGACCCAGGGCCCGTCGAGGCTGCGGGCCATCCGGTAGCGGGTCACGAAGGCGTCGCTGAATTCGGAGGAGACCAGGTACCACCAGTCCCCCCACTGAAAGACTTCGGGGCATTCGTGAGCGACACAGCGGCGCGGATCCCAGAAGGGCGCGGCGGGGTCCCAGTGCTCGAGGTCGCGGGAGATGCACTGCGCGACGACGCCCCGACGCCGCTCGGGCCCGGTGTCGTGGCGAGCGGTGATCAGCATCCGCCAGAGGCCCGCACTCTCGTCTCGGAAGACGAACGGATCACGCCAGTCGGCGGTCTCGTAGCCGACGGTCGCCCCGAACGTGTGCTCCGGATGCCGCTGCCACGAGGCCATGTCGTCATCGCTCGTCGCATGGAGGACCAGTTGCAGAGGGAGTCCGTCGGGTCCGCTCCGGTCGGGATTCTGTCCGGTGTAGAACGCATGGTGCCGGCCGTCGGCGTCGCGCACGATGCTGCCGGTGTAGATGTTGAAGTCGTCGGAGGCGGAGCCGCCGGAGGCGATCGCTTCGCCGTGATCCACGAAGTCGACGAGGTTCTCCGTCGAGATGCGGTGCCAGGGCATGCCCTCCTTCGGCACCTGCCGCGTCTCGTGCAGATAGAACAGGTGGAGCACGCCGTCCTCCTGCCAGGGAATGACATCTCCCACCCATCCGCCGTCCGGCCGGTAGAAACCTCGCTGACTCACTGCCCGTCCAATCGTCTTTGGTTAATCGGTTACGCAGACAGTAGCGCGCTCTCGGGTTATGGTCAAGCGGTTAATCAGATTCACCGCGATCGCGCACCAGGGCACGCTGCCGGACGCGACGGAGGACTTCGCCGTGGCCCGCGGAACCGGCGATGTACCGGGCGGCACTCTCGGACCCCAGCGCACGGGGGCGCACTGGTCCGCCCTGATCCGCGTCGACGACTCGCCGATGTTCGGACCCGAGGTCGTGATCGACGAGGCGACGATCGACGACATCATCATCCACCTGGCCGCCCAGCACGAGGAGGCAGCAGCATGACGTTCGCATTCACGAAGCTCGACCTGATGTCGTGGTTCCCTCGCCGGCAGACTCTGCTGCCCCTGGCGTTCATCGTCGTCGTCGGCATCGTCCTGCCCGTTCCGGGGATGGCGATCGCCGCATCCGCCTTCGTGACATCGCTGATGCTCTCGGGGCCGTTCCTCGGCGACGAGCGCGACCACCTCGACACGCTCTACGGCATCCTGCCGATCTCCCGACGCGTGGTCGTCGTCGGCCGCACCCTCTCGATCCTGATCTACGGCGTCGTCGCCATGTTCATCGCCACCGTGACGACGCTGAGCGTCGCAGCCGTGCGTGGAACCTCCGTCGCGCCCGAGTTCCTGGGCCTCGGCTACGCGGCGGCGTTCGCGATCATCGGGATCTCGATCGGTGTGCAGCTGCCGGTGCTGTTCCGCATCGGCTATTCACGCGGTCGACTGATGGTCTATGCACCGACCCTCCTCATCGCGGGCGCCGCCTGGCTCGCCCAGACGACCGGCGCCATCGACGGCGATGCCATCGGAGCGATACCGCCCGCCCTCGGGCTCGGCGCATGCGTCGCCGTCGGCGTGCTCGGCATCGTCATAGGCACGATCACCGCCGTGCGCCTCTATTCGACCCGCGAACTCCGCTGACGCGCTTCACCGCCGGCCATCGGGAGCGGTGCCGGGATGCGCCGGGATGTAACTATCCACGGTGTGCCGATGACAGCACGTGATCCACGGCATCGACGAAGAAGTCCGCTGCGGCTTCATCGAAGCTGAGCGGAGGTTTGATCTTCAGCACGTTCATGAGGTTTCCGGTGGGCTGCACGATGATCCCGCGTTCGAGCAGTCGTTCGCAGATCTCCGTCGTCTCGGTGGTGGCGGGTTCGAGCGTGACCCGGTCGCGCACGAACTCGACGCCGAGATACAGCCCCTCCCCGTGCACCGCGCCGATGATCTCGTGACGGTGCGCGAGTCCCTGCAGGCGATTCTTCAGGTGTGCGCCGACCCGTCGGGCGTTGCCGGCGAGGTCTTCGTCGGCGATGACATCCAGCACCGTCGAGCCGACGACGCTCGAGACCGGGCTGCCTCCGGTCGAGGAGAAGAAGTACCCCTCAGCCGCATAGCTCGCGGCGATGGCTCTCGTGGTGACCACGGCACCCAGCGGATGTCCGTCGCCGAAGGACTTGGCGATCGTGACCAGGTCAGGGATGACGCCCTGCTGCTGGAATCCCCAGAACCACGTGCCGAGCCTGCCGAGCCCGACCTGCACCTCGTCCGCGATCGTCAGTCCTCCTGCCGCCCGCACCTCGGAGTACACGGTCTTCAGATAGCCGTCAGGAAGCGTCACACCGCCCGCACCTCCGTACACCGGCTCGCAGATGAACGCCGCCGGTGGTCGGCCTGAGGAGACGAGCTCTCGAACCACGGCCGCGGCGTCATCTGCGTAGCGGCTCGCGTGCTCACCGCGGTGCCGGCCCCGGAAGGCGTTCGGCACGTCGAGGGTGTGCACCCACTCGGGCCGGGATTGCAGGGCACGGGGGTTGTCTGCGCTGGAGGTCGACACCGCATCGGCGAGGTACGTCCAGCCGTGGTACCCCTCGCGCACCGCCAGCAGATCATCGCGTCCGGTGTGCACGCGCGCGAGGCGCAGTGCGAGCTCGACCGCCTCCGAGCCGGAGTTGACGAAGAACACCGTGTCGAGGCTCTCGGGGAGCAGCGCGGTCAGCTTCTCGGCGAGCGTGACGATCGACTGATAGTGGAACCGGGAGTTGGAGTTGAAGGTCCGCCATTGATCGGCGATCGCGCGCGCCACTCTCGGGTGGCTGTGTCCGAGCACGGTGACGTTGTTGACCATGTCGAGGAAGACGCGTCCGTCGTCGGCGATGAGATGGTGCTTCCATCCGCGATCGATGCGCGGAGGGCGGGCGTAGTAATGCTCCTGCACGTCTGCCAGCACGGCCGCCCGTCGGTCCAGCAGGTCGCCATCCCCACTGCCGTCGACTGTCGCCTCCCCGTCTGCAGCGACGAGACCGAATACCGCTGCGGGGTTCCCGAGCTGAGAAATCCACCCCACGGCATGGTCCGGCAGTACCGCGTCGGGGATCTCGGCGTCGACGTCGGCTGCCGCGACGGAGAGTCGGTAGCGCACCCCCGGCCGCAGCGTCGCGAGATGCTCACCGACGCCCAGGGACGGAGCCGCGGGGAGACCCGACATGTCCGGATCCGCAGAGATCCGAAGGGTCGCGCTGTCACCGGCGAGGACGATCTGCGTGCCTGTGGCGGCCACGTTCCCCGACCACGGCGCCAGGATCCGCGTCTCGCCCGACACCCACAGGTCCGTACCCGTGCGCCAGGTGGCCGCAGGATCTGTGGCGAGCGGACGACTCCGAGTGGCGTCGATCGCGCCGAACGGCGTGACGACGATGTCCGCTCCCTGCGCGAAGAGCGCGTCGACGGCCTCGGAGACGGCGCGACGCGCGTCCGCGTCGGTCATCCAGGCGCCATCGTCGAGGAGGCGACTGCCCACGCGGAGGTCGAGCTCTGCAGCAGAGGGATCGCCGTCGAACAACCGCGCGGCCGTGACCTCCACCGGGGAGCCGGGTGGCCGGAGACCCAGGTGCTGGGCGATGATCTCCGTCATCACCGGCGACGGCACAGATGCGGCCCGGTCGAAGATGAGCTACTCGCGCGCGAGACCGTCCCGGGCGTACTCGTTGGAGTCGTCCGTGCCGACCTGCTGATGACCACTCGTCACCAGCACCGCCCCGCGCATGATGACGAGGGGCCACAGGGCCTCCACCTCGGGGATGCTCAGCGGACGGATCCGGTGGAACTCCCGGACGGCAGGCAGGACCGACGACGCGGACGCGCCGTCATGATGCAGGACCGACGAGATCGTCGTCGCGAGCTCCGCGACGCGCCAGGAGAGCATCAGGTCGCCGAAGTCGATCACACCGTCCAAGACCCTGTCGTCGCCCCGTGATGCGGACCGCATCAGGTTGTCGTCGGTCAGATCGCCGTGCACGACCTGCACAGGCAGCAGCGCAGCCACCCGCTCGACGCGGGCGGCCTCCGCACGCGCGACCCTCACGAGCCGCTCCCGCAGCACCGCGTCCGGGATGTGCTCCGCGAGGAACTCGACCACTCGCGATCCCTGGCGCAGGTCCCACTGCAGCACTCGTTCCGCCGGCGTGTGCGGAAGGCTCGACAGCGCGGCGCTCATCTCGCCGCACACTCGCCCCATCGCCGCGACGGAACGAGGCGAGAGAGGCGCGCTCCCGTGCAGCGTCCCCCCGTCGAGATAGCGGATGAGTCGTACGACGTGAGTGCCGCTCGGCGCCTCCAGCAGAGCGACGTCGCCGATCCGCGTCGGCGCGCGCAGCCCGGGGACCGCATCGACCGCCCACTGCGCGGCACGATCCTGATCGTCGACCGCCTCGACGTCGAACGCGCTGTTCGAGACCTTCATCACCGCGACCCGATCACCGCTCACTCCGCCGCGAGCGATGAGGAGGAAGTTCGCATCCTGCTGGCTGCCCAGATCGACGGCATCCACGACGAGGCCGAACGCCTCCTCCGCCCACCGCTCGGCCAGCGCTGCCGTGACGATCGGCGCCGGCAGCTCCCCCGCCTCGAAGAAGTCGAATCCGAGAGTGTTCTCGTTCATGGTCAATTCTCGCCGTTCTTTCGTCACGGGTCTCAACGCCCGCGTTCTTCGGTGATGGAGTTGCCCCCCGTCGACAGTGATCAACTGCCCGGTGATGTACGACGCCGCCTCGTCGGCGAGGAACCCGATCACGGATGCGACCTCATCCGCGGTGCCGGATCGCCCGACTGGAGTCGCTGCACCCATGGCCCGTTCGCGATCTGTCGCCGACGCCGTATCGATCCATCCCGGCGCGACCGCATTCACGGTGATTCCCGCAGGCGCCACTTCGACCGCCGCCGCGCGGGTCAGCCCCACGACTCCCGCCTTCGCCGCGTGGTACGCCACGTCTCCGACGAATGCAGCGACAGGTCCGGAGACCGACGAGACGTTCACGATCCGGCCATAGCCCCGATCCCGCATCCCGCCGACGACCGCGCGGATCACCGAGAACGTGGTGGTGAGGTTCCGTTCCAGCGAGGCGTGCCATCGGTCAGCGGAGAGCTCATCGATCGCACCGGGCTCGTCGGGGTCCGACACCGAGGTCATTCCGGCGTTGTTGACGAGCACATCCACGCAGCCGTAGGTCTCCTGTGCGCATGCGATGACGGCGTCCACCCCGCTCTGCCTGGTGAGATCGGCCACGATCCCCACGGCCTCCACCCCGGCCGCTCGCAGCTCGTCGACGCGGCCGAAGATGCGCTCCGTCGTGGAGGTGAGGACCAGACGCATCCGCTCGGCGCCGAGTCGTCGAGCGACGGCGAAACCGATGCCATGCTCGCTGCCGACCCCCGTGATGAGGGCGACGGGCAGGTGGGGCGACGTCATGATCGCCGCTCGCCGGCGTCGACGACGACGCCACCGTCGACGATCGTCAACAGCACCGCGGCCTCGCCCAGGCTCTCGGGATCGACCGTCCGAGGATCACGGTCGAGCACGGTGATGTCGGCGACGGCGCCCGCCCGCAGAACACCGCCGGTGCGACCGATGGTGCGATAGGGCTCCACCGTCAACCCGCGTAGCGCCGTCATCGCATCGAGCGCCTGATCCGGGCCGATAGGCGGCGCGGCGGGGTCGTCGTGCGGGCGCCGCAGCTGCGCGTCCGCGAGGATGCCGACGGCGTCGCTCGGAGCGACGGGCCAGTCCGACCCGAGCGCGAGCGGAATCCCGGCGCTGACGAGATCACGGGTACGGAATCCGCGGCCCGCGCGGGCATGGCCCAGACGTCGCGACCAGTTGTCGCTCTCATCCGCTTTGGTGAAGAGCGTGCAGTGGGTCGGCTGCATGCTCGCGGTCGCCTTCGACGACATGAAGACGGCCAGTGCGGCATCCGTCATCGTCTCGATGTGCTCGATACGGTGCGTCGCCGCGGGCTCCGTCAGACCGTCGATCGCGCGCACCACGAAGTCGATCCCGGCGTCACCGATCGCGTGCGTCGTCGTGGGGATGCCACGCCGGTCGAGCTCGGTGAGTGCGTTGCGGTATTGGTCGGGGTCGAGCCACAGCGAGGTGGTGGACTCTCCGAGACAATCCGGCTCATGCAGCCAGGCCGTGCCGTTGTCGATGGTGCCGTCGATCATGAGCTTGACGCCCTCGACCACCCAGTGCCGACCGTGAGCGCCCTGCAGTGCGGCCAGCCGGACCACCTCTTCGATCGGGGTCCCCGGCACGTACCAGGGCGACATGCGCAACCGGATCGGCAGTTCGCGCGTCTCCTCGATCGCTTTCAGGAGGTCGATCGCGTCGGGCGCGAGGTCCTGCACCTGTCCGGAGGTGAATCCGCCCCTGGCCATGTTCAGGAGCACATCGTAGAGGGCGTCGACGCGGTGCTCGAAGCTCAGCGGGGGAAGCACCTTCTCCACGAGGTCGATGGCCTGAAGCTCCAGGAGGTAGCCCGTGGGGCGGCCCTGTCCGTCGGTCACGACGCGGGAGCCGTCGGTGAACTCTTCGCGACCGGTGACGCCGCCGAGCGCGAGTGCCGCATCGGACGCCAGCGCGGCATGGGCGTCGAAGAAGCGGATGCGGGCGGGCCGCTCGCCCGCCACGGAATTCAGGACCGCGTGGGAGACGGGCTCTTCACCGAACACGTTCGGGTCGAGCCCCCAGCCGAGCAGCCAGTCGTCGGCTGCCAGTCCGGCGACCTCGGCCCGGAGCGCCGACTCGACCTGGACGAGTGTGCGGCACCGACTGAGGTCGACTCCGCGGGTGAGTTCGATGCCGAACACCGGATGGATATGGCTGTCGACGAACCCCGGGAGGATCACCGCATCGGGAAGATCGATGACGCGAGTCGTCTCGTCGATCCAGGCCTGCAGCGCGGCCCTGCGTCCGACCGCCACCACCTCGCCGGAGACGATGGCCACGCCCTCGGCCCCGTCGGAGGTCGTCGGGTCGGACTCCATCGTGACCACCGTGCCCGCGAAGACCACCAGGTCTGCGATGCCTTCGCGCGTCATCGCCCTTCTCCGTTCTCGATGCGGGCCGTCTCAGGATCGGCACCGCCGATGCGTGCGAACACCTCGGGCCGGCGCGCCCGGAGGATGAGTGCGTATCCGGCGCCGAGCAGCAGCACCACGGGGACGACGGCGAGGATGATCGCGTTGATCGCGGGGCCGGCCGCCGTCAGGTAGTCGATCGTGATCACCAGGACGACGAGAAGCACGGCCATCGCGACCAGCGAGACGATGGCAGCCGGCAGGACGTACCACCGGCGCGCCAGATGCCTGTTGCGCATGATGAAGATCAGCACGGCGATCGAGGCCAGGAGCTGCAGCGTGATGATGCCGTAGACACCGGGGGAATTCACGAGGATCACGAGCTGAGTGAGCGGGTCGAGGCCGGCGGTGCCGAACGCGATGACGACGATGATGGCGACCACGCTCTGAATCACCCCGGCGACCCAGGGCGCACCCCTGCGGTTGGTCCTGGTGAACGCCGAGGGAAGGATCCCGTCCCGCGACAGCGCGAAGCTGTAGCGGTTGATCGCGTTGTGGAAGGCGAGCTGGCCGGCGAAGATGCTCGTCACGATCAGCACGAACATCACTGACACTCCCCAATCCCCCACGTACGCGCCCATGGCGGTGAAGAAGAAGGCCGCGGGGTCCTGAGCGATCACGCCCTGCACCTCGCTGTCACCGAATGCCTGGATCACCAGCCACAGGGTGGCCGTGTAGAAGATCGCCAGGAATGCCACGGCGATGTAGGTCGCCCGCGGGATCGAACGATCGGGGTCGCGGGTCTCACTGCGGTAGAGGACGGTCGACTCGAACCCCATGAACGCGGCGAATCCGAATCCGAGGATGGCGAACATGCTCGGCGTGAAGATGTTCTCGGGCGCGAACGTCCCGAACTCGAGCTGCCCGGCGCGCTGGGTGAGGATCGACGCGGCGAGCACCACGAGCAGGATGGTCTCGAGGACCAGGAGCACTCCCAGCACCTTCGCCCCCACATCTACTCCGGCGACGGCCAGCGCGAAGACGAGCACCGCGCCGACGACCGCGAGGATCCACCACGGCACGTCGATGCCGAAGACGGTGGCGAACATGCCCTGCGCCATGACCCCGAACAGACCCCAGAGACCGATCTGGAGAAGGTTGTAGGAGATCCAGGCCAGGAAGCCCGCCGCGAGTCCGACCACCCGGCCGAGGCCGACCGCGATGTAGGTGTAGAAGCCTCCCATCGCGGTGAGGTTGCGCGCCATGAAGAGGAATCCGACGGCGAACACGGCGAGGACGATGCCCGCGACGGCGTAGACGATCGGGGCCGAGACGCCGCCGATCAGGACAGCCAGGGGTCCGATCCCCGCGAGAACGCTCAACGGGGCCGCAGCCGATATGACGAGGAAGACGACCCCCCACGCACTGAGGGCTGCTTTCTTCAGCTGGCCGGTGTGCTCCTCGTTTCGAAGAGACGTCTGCTGGGTCATGGCGTGCTTTCCTTCCGTCGGGTGGCCGACCTGCTCAACACGCCTGCGGGTCGTTGGACGACAGTGTGGCGCACGGAACATCGGTTGCGCAATCGATTGGGCAATATTGATACCCAGCGGCGACATAGGATCGACAGGGAGGTCACGATGTCATCGACACGAGCCGCGACGCTGCAAGACGTCGCCGATCTGTGCGGAATCTCTCGAGGCACGGCATCCCGCGCGCTCGCCGGCACCGGTCGCGTCTCCGCCGAGACGAGACGTCGGGTACTCGAGGCGGCGCAGGCCCTCAGCTACTCGACGAATAGCGGAGCGCGCAACCTCCGCCAGGCGCGGGCCGGCTCGATCGGACTCTGGCTGCCTCGCGGCATGAACTTCATGGAGTACTACATGAACTTCGCCGTCGGCGTCGTGCAGAGCACCGAGGATCGGGAGCTGACGGTGTCTCTGATTCCCGCAGAGTTCCCCGCCGCCAAGGCCCGAGCCCTTCATGTCGACGGATTCGTGATGACGGATGTGATCGGCGGCGACGAGCTCGCCCGCGCGATCCTCGAATCCGGGCGCCCTGTGGTGACATCCGAACTCGTCCCCCCGGGGATGCCCGAGCCCACCGTGGCCCTGGCCGGCGATCACCGCACCGCGATGAATCGGCTGCTCGATCGGCTGCGCGCGAGCGGCGCGACGTCGATCGCCGTCGTCCGGCCACTGATAGATCAGATGTGGGCGCGACTCGCGGCCGACGCCGCCGCGGACTGGGCGGACGCCACCGGCATCACCGTGAGGTTCATCGACCTCCATGGTGTGCCCTCTGCCGAGGAACTCCATTCGATGATCCGAGGCCTGCACGAGGATCACCCCGACGTGGACGCGATCGTGTGCCTCCCCGAGGGCCTCGGCGTCGGCATCCTGTCCACCCTGCGCGAACTCGGCCACGCCGTCCCCGACGAGGTCCAGCTGGTCGCGTACAACGACAGCCCCGCGCTGCAGATCGTGCAGCCGCCGATCTCATCTCTCGATCTGCGCGCTCAGGATGCCGGGATGCGGGCAGGCGCGATGCTCATCTCCCTCATCGAGAAGGCCGATGACTCCGTGCACGGCACGGAGTGGTTCGACCTGATCTATCGCGAGCGAGCCTCCACCCGCCCCGTCTCACCCGCGCACTCTTGAGTCCGGCCGCACCAGACATCCGGGGTCGCAGTCAGCTCACCCGGTACGCGCGATAACGCACGGCGTTCGCCTGTCGCTGGGCCGCCGAGAGGAACAGCGCACGCTGCAGGTGCGCGAGCTTTGGCGCCGCCGTCTCGATCTGCACGGTCGTGCGGAAGTAATACGACTCGGGGGCGACCTCGTCGCCTCGACCCAGCCGCTCGAGGATGTCGGCGGTGCCGGTGCGCAGACCTCTCGCGTGGAGCAGGAGCAGGTCGCCCTCTGCCGTGCGGGCCGAGTAGCGGCCGTCGATCTCGATCGTGCCGTCAGGACGCACGATTTGCCAGTCGGCACCGCCGGGCAGGATCTCTGCCTCGACCCCGCCGGTGACCCTTCCGCCGAGGATCGGCACCACGCGACGATGACCGACGCTGGTGGCGAGGTGGTCTTCGAGCGGACCGAGATCGACGGTGACGTCGAAGGCGAACTCGAGGCCGGGAACAGGAAGTGCGTCGTGCGGTGTCATCGGTTCGACTCCTCAGTTGGGGCAGCGCCATCTGCCGCGTCTGGCGTGGCCGGCGGCGACGCCGTGCCGACGAGCACGGCGCAAAGCCGTTCGAGCACGGGGAGCGCCGCGTCGAGCGCCGCCCGCTCGCCGGGATCGAGACGCGCTGTCGCCTGAGCGACGAGCGCGGAGTTCGCCGCGTCGAACCGGTCGAACAGGTCGAGTGCGGCCGCCGAGGCTCTCACCACGACACGACGACCGTCGGCCGGAGCCGGGGTCCGCTCGACGAGTCCGTCGCTCTCCATGGCACCGAGCAGGTTGCTCACGGTCGAACGACTCAGACGCAGCCGGTCGGCGATCTCGGCCGGGCCGCGCGACGTGCCCCGTGGGAGCGCGCGGATCACGTCGATCTGCGCGTCCGACATCTCGGGCAACCGCGCTTCTGCGCGCGTCGCGGCGAGCAGGGCGCGACGCAGCGGGGAGATGACGGCGGCGAGCCTGCCCGCGTCGAGATCGCTCATGGCGTCACCGCCGAGGCCGGTGTGAGTGAGGGGCGCTCATTGAGGATCTCGGGAAGGAAGCCCGCTGCGGTCTTGTAGTCGGTGGCGATCTGCTCGCGCTCGGCGTACGGGATCACGTCGTCGATGTCGGCGAAGCCCTCCGGAGCACGCTCGCGCGCAAGCTGCATCACCCGCTCGGGTCCGGTGGCACGCGTGCCGGCGAGCAGCGCGGTCATCGCCGGACGCCGCGCCTGCTCGTACGCCGCGAGTCCGTCGTCGATGCTCTCCTCCGTCGCGAGGTGGAAGGCGAGGGTGCGGGCGTCGAGGATCGCCTGCGAGCCGCCGTTCGACCCGTTCGGATACATCGCGTGGGCCGCATCGCCGAGCAGCGTGGTGCGCCCGAACGTCCACTGCGGCAGGGCGTCGCGGTCGACCATGGGGTACTCGAGGATCTCGTCCGCGGTGGCGATGGCAGCGGGCACATCGAGCCAGTCGAAGCGCCAGTCGCGGAACAGCTCGGCGATCGGCGCGGGGTCGACGGCGCGGTTCCAGTCCGCATCGCCCGAGCCCGAGGTGCGTCGCTCGGCGATGAAGTTCACCGGCATCCGCCCGTCGGGGTCGACGGGGGCGAGCGGGTAGGCGACGAATTTCTGCTCGCCGTCGCCCGCCATGATCATGGTGCGTCCGTCGAGGAACGCCGGGATCCGGGTCACTCCGCGCCACAGGGTGAGGCCGCTCCACGGCGGCGCCCCCTCCGCGGGGTATCGCAGCGCACGCAGGGCCGAGTGGATGCCGTCGGCGCCGATGATCACATCTGCCGTGTCCTCGATTGTGCCGCCGCCGGTGGCGAAGCGCACGGTCTCGGTGCCGTCGTCGTTGCGAGCGATGTCGATGAGACGGTGATCGAGGCGGATGGGCTCGGCGAGACGAGCCTCTGCGAGGTCGCGCAGCGCGAGCTGGAGCCGACCTCGATGCACCGACAGCTGCGGCCAGCGGTAGCCCGCCGCGATGCCGCGCGGCTCGCTCCAGATCGGCTGCCCGACACGGTTGTAATAGGCGAGAGTCCGCGGCTCGACACCCAGCTCGGCTATCGTGTCGGCGATGCCGAGCTCGGTGAGTTCGCGCAGCGCGTGGGGCAGCAGGTTGATGCCGACCCCGAGGCCGCGGATCGCGGTGGTGCGCTCGTAGACGGTGACGTCACGCAGTCCGGCCTCGTGCAGACTGACGGCGGCGGCGAGTCCGCCGATGCCCGCACCGATGATGATGATCTTCATTGATCGCTCCTGGCTGCGACTCACCGTGAGCCGCCCATATAGTTTTGCAACAAAACTACATGGGCGCAAGGGTACGGATCGCTCAACGCCGTCCTGAACCGCGAGAGCCTCAGAAGTTGATCGCCACCAGGGTGATCACGGTGACGAGGACGACGACGAGCAGCCCTCCCCCGCAGCCGATCGCGAGCAAGGGCCCGTAGCCGAGTCTCGAGGTTCGCGCACCCGACTGCCGCGCCGCAGCGAGGAATTCGGGTCCTCCCCCCTGCTGGAAGGCGCGCGCAGCACCGGCGACGTTGGCGCCTCGACCGAGGTCGGCCCCGATCTCGAGCCCCGGCTTGTCGACGATGTCGGCGACGACGCCGACGACGCCGAGCCCGATGGCTCTGCCCACCGCGCGGGCGTCGGCGAGCAGCGGATAGCTCTGTCCGCGGACGACCAGCGTGATGCGCTGCGCAGCCGACTTCACCGTGACCTCGTCGGCTCTGACGCTGAAGTACTGCGTCCAGCCGCTCGGCAGCTCGACCCAGAGGGTGATGAGGCCGTTGCTGACCTCTGCCCGCGCGAGCAGCCAGCCGCCGGAGGCGTTGTCGCCGAGCATGCCCGAGAACACCGCGTACGGAGCCGGCGGAGGCGACGGATACTGCGGGGGCTGTGGCGGCGGAGGCGGCTGCGTGGTCATCGAATCCTCGAATCGTGGGAGGTGTTCACGGCATCCGATCGGTCCGGAGCCCGACGGATGCTCGTCCGGAGGAGAACGGGTCAACACTAGAACGCGCGCCCTGCTCATCCCGAGAGCCACACGCCCCCGAGGCTGCTGGGGCCTCAAGCCCCGACGCCGATGCGACCGTCGACCAGCCGGACGGTGTGCTCGGCGTCGCCGATCACCGCGGGGTCATGCGACACGCACACCACGGCGACGCCGCGTGCTGACTCCTCGCGGAGCACGGCGCGGATGCGCAGAGCGCTCGACGCGTCGAGGCCCGTCGTCGGCTCGTCGAGCAGCAGGAGGTCGGCATCCCGCGCGAGCCCCTGGGCGAGCAGCGCCCGCTGCTGCTGTCCGCCGGAGAGCGCGGCGAACGGCGCGCGGGCGAGGGAGCGGATGTCGAGGCGGTCCATCGACCTCTCGACGAGCTCGCGTGCTGCGGCGTCCATGCGCCGCCACAGTCCGAGCCGGCCCCACGCGCCCACACTGACGACATCCCTCACCGCTACGGGGAGACCGGCGGGGATCGCGGCCCGCTGCGGAACGAACGCCACGGTGCCAGGCACGGCCCGGCTGCCCGAGGTCATCGCCCGCGTGCCTCCGAGCACCTCGAGGAGAGTCGACTTTCCCGCGCCGTTGGGCCCGGTGATCACGGTGACCGCGCCTGAGGGGATGTGCACGTCGACGCCCGCGAGAGCCGCGCGGTCGCCGAACGACACGTGCACGTCGACGAGATCGGCGGCAGCGCGGCGAGAGAGGGGGGTGTCGGGCATGATCCCACTATATGAGTTTGATAATCATTCTCATAAAGCTCTAGGCTCGCTGATTGTGACCTCCCATCCGACCGGTGTACTCGCCCCCTTCGCTCTCGACTTCCTGCAGCGCGGGATGCTCGGCGGTGCCCTGGTCGCGATCCTCTGCGCCGTCGTCGGCACCTGGGTGGTCATCCGCGGAATGGCGTTCCTCGGCGAGGCGCTCGCACACGGCATGCTCCCCGGCGTCGCTCTCGCCACGGTGCTCTCGCTGCCCGTGCTCGTCGGCGGCGCGCTGAGCGCCATCGCGATGAGCCTCGGCATCGGCGCCCTCCAGCGGCGAGCGCGCCTGTCGTACGACACGAGCATCGGCCTGCTGTTCGTCTCGATGCTGGCCCTGGGCGTCATCGTCATCTCGCACTCCGGCAGCTTCGCCACCGATGCGACCGCGATCCTCTTCGGAGACATCCTCGCGATCAGCGGAACGGATCTCGTGCTGCTCGCCGCCGCCGCGACCGTCGGACTGATCGCCGCCGCCGCGCTCCACCGTTCGTTCGTGGCCCTGTCGCTCGATGCGCGGATCGCCGCGGTGCTGGGGCTGCGCCCGCAGATCGCTCAGGCCGCGCTCGTCGGACTCGTGACCTTGGCCGTCGTCGCGTCGTACCAGGCCGTGGGCTCGATGCTCGTCGTCGGCCTGCTGCTCGCCCCGGCCGTCGCCGCCGGGCACTGGACCACCCGCATCCCGACCCGCATGGCGCTGGCGGCGATCTTCGGCGTCGCCGCCGTCTTCCTCGGCCTGCTCGCGTCGTGGTACGCGGCGACGGCCGCGGGCGCCTCGGTCGCGGCATCCGCCATCCTGCTCGCCTGCCTCTCGTGGGGCACGCGCGCAGTCATCGACTCGCTCGGGTCACGCGCGCGACGCACCTGACGCGCCTGACGCGCCTGAGCCGACGTCCGACACCCGACACCCGACACCCGACACCGACAGGAAGGCACCTCGTGCGCTCTCGCATCGCCCTCTTCGCCCTCGCCGGCGCCCTCACCGTCACGCTGTCCGCCTGCGCCGCGGGCCCCGCCGACCCGGACGCGACGGCATCGTCCGATGGCGGCCACGGCGCCGTCGCCGGAGCGGAGGAGGTCGCCGAACCGCAGCTCGGACTGACCTCGATCGATCCCGAGGGGGCCGTGACCCACCTCGACCTCCTCGATGAGAGCGTCACGGACATCGGCGAGATCTCCGCACCGAGCGCACTGACGACCGACGGCCGCTACCTCTTCGCGCAGGTGGCCGACGGTGTCGAGGTCGTCGACAGCGGCGTCTGGACCTGGGATCACGTCGACCACTTCCACTATTACCGGGCGGACCCCGCCGTGCTCGGCTCGGTGTCCGGCGAAGGCAGGGCCGCGGTCGCGACGACCACCCTGTCGACGACCGGCGGCACCGGCATCTCGTTCGCGGGCTCCGGCGACGCCGTGCTGCTCGACACCCAGGCGCTGTCGAAGGGCGAGATCAGTGAGCTCTTCCGCATCGAGCGCGAGCCGCACGAGGGGCTCGTCGTGCCGGTCGGCTCGTTCGCTCTGGTCACCGAGGCATCCGACGGCATCGGCACGAGCGTGCGCGGGTACACGGCCGCGGGTGAGCCGACCGGTCTCGAGGAGCCCTGCACAGACCCCGCCGGCACGATCACGACACGGGTCGGCGCGGTGATCGGATGCCAGGACGGCGCGCTGCTCGCGCATGTCGACGGCGACGGACTGCAGGTCGAGCGCATCCCGTATCCGGCCGGGACGACCGCGCCTCCCGCCGCGTCCTTCGACAACCGCGAAGGGCGCCCCACGGTCGCCGGCCTCGCGGGATCCGAGGGGATCTGGCTCCTCGACACGCGCGCGAGGTCGTGGACGCTGCTCCCCTCCCCTGCTCCGCTCGTGCACGTGACCGCGGTCGACGACGAAGACGGCACTCTGCTCGCACTCGCCCAGGACGGACGTGTGCTCGTGCTCGATGACGAGAGCGGAGCGGTGATCGCCGAGACCGCACCTCTCGCCGCCGAGTCCCTCGCCGCGGGCGCTGCTCCGGTGCTGATCGCCGATCAGCACCGCGCCTATCTGAGCGCGCCGAGCGAGCACCGCCTGTTCGAGATCGACTACGCGGATGCCGCGCGCATCGCCCGCACCTTCGACACCGACACCGCACCGGCGTTCGTCGCCGAGACAGGACGATGACATGCGCCCCGCACGCCTCTTCACGACCGCCGCGCTCAGCGCCCTCGCCGCCCTCGTCGCGACCGGACTCGCCGCCTGCTCGCCCCCGGACGACCCGCGCCCGACCATCGTGGTCTCGACGAACATCCTCGGCGACGTCGTCGGAGAACTGGTCGGTGACCAGGCGCAGGTCGTGACGCTCATGAAGCCCGATGCCGACCCGCACTCGTTCGAGATCTCGGCACAGGAGGCCGCGACCCTGCGGGGCGCCGACCTGCTGGTGTCGAACGGCCTCGGCCTCGAAGAGGGGCTGCAGCAGCACCTCGACGCGGCCGACGGAGTGCCCGCGTTCGTGGCCGGCGACGCCATCGAGGTGCTCGACTACAGCGTCGGTGATGCCGCGGGGATGCCGGACTCGCACTTCTGGACCGACCCCGCGCGCATGATCGACGTCGTCGACGCCCTCGAACCCGTGCTCGCAGAGCTCGAGGGCATCGATACCCAGGACCTCGACGCGACGGTCGACGACTATCGCTCACAGCTCCGGGCACTGGATGCGGAGATGACCGAGGCGTTCGCGACTATCCCCGACGAGCGGCGTGCGCTGGTGACCAACCACCACGTCTTCGGCTACCTCGCCGAGCGCTTCGACTTCGAGATCGTCGGAGCAGTGATCCCTGGTGGCACGACGCTCGCCGCCCCCTCGGCATCCGACCTCGCCGATCTCGTCGACGCGATCGAGCGGACCGGCGTGCCCGCGGTCTTCGCGGAGTCGTCGTCTCCCGACCGGCTGGTGCAGGCGCTCGCGAGCGAGGCCGACGTGCAGGTCGAGGTCGTCGAGCTCTTCACCGAATCCCTCACCGGCCCCGACGGGGGCGCCCCCGACTACCTGACCATGATGCGCATCAACACCGAGCGCATCACCACCGGTCTCACCCCCTGAGACCTCACCAGAGAGAAAGAGGAATGCACATGCGAACCTCCCCCCTTCGTCGCGCGATGATCGGCGCCGCGGCGCTCGGCGCCGTCGTCACGCTGGCGTCGTGCGCCGCCGGCGGCTCGACCACGCCGGCATCCACCCCCGGCGGCGGCGGATCCGACGCGCAGCCGGGCCCCCGCGTCGCCGTCGCCTACGAGGGCGGCATCCTCGTGCTCGACGGCGAGACCCTCGACACGCTCGCCGACTTCGACTCCGAGCCGTTCACGCGTCTCAACGCCGCCGGCGACGACCGGCACGTCATGATCACGATGAGCGAGGGCTTCCAGGTGCTCGACACCGCGGCCGGATCCACCGATGACCCCGCACTGACCGACACGATCTTCGAGGCCGATACCCCCGGCCACGTGGTGCGGCACGCCGGCAAGACCGTGCTCTATGCCGACGGCACGAGCGACACGACGATCGTCGACACCGCCGACCTGTCGAGCACCGACGGACTGCCCGAGGTCGAGACCGTCGAGGGCGTCGAGGCGCACCACGGTGTCTCGGTCGTTCTCGAAGACGGCACCTTCCTGACCACCGTCGGCAACGCCGACGGTCGCAACGGCATCGTGGCGAAGGATGCCGACGGCACCGAGATCGCGTCGTCCGACCAGTGCCCGGGAGTGCACGGCGAGGGCACCGCGAAGGACGAGGCCGTCGTCTTCGGCTGCGAGAACGGCGCGCTGATCTACCACGACGGCGAGATCACCAAGGTGAACGCCCCCGACCAGCCGTACGGACGCATGGGCAATGCCTACGTCAGCGAGACCAGCCCGCTCGTCGTCGGCGACTACAAGAACGACATCGACGCCGAGGGCTACCTGCTCAGCGCGGTGACCCTGATCGACACCGAGGCCAAGACGCTCGAGGTCGTCGACCTGCCCGAGGGCGTCGAGTACACCTTCCGTGACATCGTCCGCGGACCGGACGATCTCGCCTACATCCTCAGCACCGACGGGTCGATCCACGTGCTCGACCCGGCGTCGGGCGAGATCACCGACAGCTTCCCCGTCGTCGACGCATGGGAGGGTCCCGCCGAGTGGCAGGACGCCCACCCGGCCATCGTCGTCGCCGGAGACATCGCGTACGTCACCGAGCCCGCGGCGAACAGCGTGCACGCGGTCGACCTGACCACGGGCGAGGTGCTCGCCAGCACCGAGCTCGACGTGACACCGAACGAGATCGCCCCGGCAGCGGGCTGATCCACCGCGGGTCGCAGGAAGAGGGGATGCCGGGAGCTTTCGCCCCCGGCATCCCCTCGGCTGCTGCTGCCGTGGTCAGTGGATGGACAGTTCGACGGCGAGCACTGCTACGCCGAGCAGGGCGACAGACGCGAGGACGATCAGCTTCACCCACAGTGCGGCGCGGACCCGGAAGATGGCGATGAGTGTGATCACGACGAGTGTCGCGACGAGCACGATCGCGGTGAGCCGCAGGGCACTGCTCAAGGACAGTTGACCGAAGGCACTGAATCCCAGGATGATCATGGGGGCGACGATCACCCCGAGTGAGCCGAAGCTGACGAAGAGCATGCGTCTGATCTCGACGCCGGTCGGAAGCGCCGCCCGCGTCACCATCGAAGCGGTGAGGTCGGCGACGAACACTGCGAGCAGCGTTCCCAGCACGGTGAGGGCAAGCGTGCTGGCCGCACCCCCGACCGTCTGATGTTCGACATCGCGGGCGGATGCGACGGTGACGACGAGAGCGGTGAAGGTGACGTAGATGCGCTCCTTCAGCGCCTCGGAGCGGTGGCTGCCGGCTTCACTCCTGCCCGGGCCGGGTGCTCGGCGGTCGGATCCCACCGGTCACCGCCTGTCGATCATGAGCGCGAGGACGTGGGCCGGAGTTCTCATGCAACCGATCGTCCCATGGATGGCGCGTCGATACGCCGAGGTTTTCGACGACCACGAGCTCGGTCACTGCGTCATCGTCGCGCTAGCCTGATCGCATGACGGTTTACGTTCCCCGCATCGAGACCCCGTTTCGTCCGTTCCCAGAAGACCGCTGGTCGGTGGATCCTGCGTCAGGCAGCATCAGTGTGTCCAGCATCCCTGGCACCGACATCTTCACCGATCCGGGCGGCGACGACGGCGGCCAGGTCACGTCATCGACGCTGCACAACGCCGCAACGCTTCTCACGGATGCTCCCGCCGGGGACTTCCAGCTCAGCGCTCGGGTCCGCGTCCGCTTCGCGGGCACGTTCGATGCCGGCGTGCTCTTCCTTCGCCACGACCGTGAGACGTGGGCGAAGCTCTGCTTCGAGTTCTCGCCGCGCGGGCAGGGCATGATCGTCAGCGTCGTCAACAATCGCGTGTCCGACGATGCCAACGCCTTCACCGTCGACAGTGATCACGTGCACCTGCGTATATCCCGCAAGGGGACGGTCTTCGCATTCCACGCATCCGTGGACGGCGAACGATGGGAGCTCATCCGCGCATTCTCGCTGCCCGATGGACACCAGCCGCTGGAGATCGGATTCGAGGCTCAGTCGCCCCAGAGCGACGGCTGCGACGTCGTCTTCGACGAACCACGCCTCGTGGAGCGCACGATCTCCGACTTCCGCGACGAGTCGTAAACCACCGTTCGAGTCCCTTCTGAAGGCGTCCTGACAGAGCCGCATTCAGCAAGCGAACGAGATCGCCCCGGCAGCAGGCTGATCCGCTGCTGGTCACAGAGAGAGGGGATGCCGGGAGCACTCGCCCCGGCATCCCCTCGGCTGCTGCTGCATGTTCTCCACGTGGCATAGGATGATATCCAATCGGATACAGAACCACGGGGCGCGGGAAGATCCTCTTCCAGCTGGAGGCGGCGACTATGGACCAATCATCTGCCCTCGCGAACGATCGCATCGCGGGAGGAACGGCTGACGCCAAGGCTTCACGAGAGGCCATCCGCCCGTGGAATGCGGAATGGGTCACAGCACCGGGCGTCGATCTTCCGACCGGGTCGATACCCGGGATGGACGGGTCGAATAGGCAAGCACCCGCCGAGACCTTGCTTCTGCGGAAGAGCTTCGTGCTGGCGGGCCCGGTGAAAGCCCACCGGTTGAGGATCGCTTCCGACAGTCGGCATGTCGTGTGGATCAACGGGGTCGAAATACTGAGAGGACCATTGCGGTCTCAGCCTCAGCGACTCGCGGCCGACGAGATGGATGTCTCGACTCTCCTCCGCGCGGGGGAGAACACGATCGCGGTGCGCGTGACGTACTACGGAACGCCCAATGCGGTGTGGATGCCGGCCCGCAGTTCGGGAGGGCTTGGCACATCGGCCGCGATGATCGCGGAACTCTCCGGGCCGGACGGTGAGCCGGTCGTCGTCACCGACCAGACCTGGCTTGTGGCACGAAGCCATGCGACAACCCGCCTTCCTCGCACCGACGTCGAGGGGATTCCCGCCGAGATCCACGACGGGCGTCTTCTGGACGCCGACTGGATGAACCTTCCGCGCGACGTCTCCTGGAGCAGAGCCGCGCTGCTTCCCGTGGGCCACCTGTCGGGTGGTGGTCGAGCGCGCCCACCCGCGGAGCCATACGGGGCCCTGCCGTCCGTGGAACGGACGTACGCCCCGTCTTCGGAAGCGGTCGCGATCAGCGTGAATCACTACCGCGCACGTCTCGGTCGAGAGGCGCAGAGCGATGGCGATCACCCCAGTGAGCGGGTTCGTTCCGCTCGGGCCGCCCAGGAGACTGAACCGTCCGACAGCACGTTGATCGTCTACGACTTCGGGCGAATCGTCTTCGGCGTCGTGGAACTCATCCTGCAATCACCGGCGGGCGTGGCCGTCGACATCGATCTTCGTGAGGATGTTCGCCTCACACCAGCGGCGGTTTCACACGGCGTTCGATACCTGACCTCGGGAGCCGACGACCGATTCGCGACCTCAGAACCCCATGGCTTCCGAGTTGCGACGGTGCTCGTTCACGGACGCGGGTCATCCGACGCAGGAATACCCACGCTCACGGTCAGAGAGGAGCGGCCGAACCGTCCCGGCGGCGCCGCGTTCTTCAGCAATGACGATGAACTCAACGCCATCTGGGACGCGGGTGTTCGTACCGTCGCGATCTCGACCACAGACGCCTACATCGACTGCCCCACCCGCGAACAGCGCGCATGGGTGGGAGACGGCGTCGTCCACTTGGAAGTCGATCTCTACACGAACGCCGATCGAACGATGGCGAAGCGCTACGTGCAGCTCGCTGCATCGCCGCGACCAGATGGCCTCCTGCCGATGAGCGTGGCGGGTGATGTCGAGGACGCCGGCTCAGCCACGATCCCCGCGTGGTCGCTGCACTGGATCCACGGCGTGCACCTCTACGCACAACACGAAGGTATCGACGATGTCGTGCGGGAAGCGTTGCCCGTCATCGAGCGTGTACTCCGATGGTTCCTGCCCTATCGGGATCGACGAGGGACGCTGCAAGATGTTCCCGGTTGGAATCTGGTGGACTGGTCGAGCGTGTACACGGACGGAAGAAGCAGCATCCTGACGGGCCTGTGGGGACGTGCGCTGCGAGAATACGCGACGCTCTGCGAAGCGGTAGGCAACGCCGCGTCGGCACGGTGGGCACGAGGGCTCTACGACGCTGCCAGCGTAGGCTTCGAGGACTTCTGGGATGCACGTCGCGGCATCTACCTCGATCGGGTCGACGACGGTGATCGACGCTCCCGAGCCGCTTCGCAACTCGCCTCCGCGGCGGCCATCGTCTCCGGCTTCGCACCGAGATCACGCTGGATGCCTGTCTGCGAAGCGATCTCCGACGAACGGGCACTCCTGACCAGAACATGGCTCGGCGATCCCGACCATGGCTTCGACGGTGCGGCACTGGAATCGTGGCTGAGCCGACACCCCGACCCCGACTGGAATGTCGACCAGCAGATCATCCGTGCCGAGCCTTTCGGGGCGAGTGTCGTTCACGACGCGCTCGGCTACGCGGGAGCATCCCCGCAGCTGGTGTCCGCGATCCGAGGGTGGAGCATCTTCCTGACAGACGGGTACGACACCTTCGGGGAAGGCTGGGGATGGGGAACCCACAGTCACGGCTGGAGTTGCTCCCCCACGCGCGACCTTTTCGCGCACATCATCGGTGCACGCCCCATCGGCTATTCCGCCGAGCGGTGGCGCTTGCGCCCTCGCCTCGGGCTCATACACACAGCAGAGGCTCAGATCGTGACCGGGCGCGGCACCTTGACGGTGAAGGTCACGCCCCCCGAGATCTTCATCGACTCACCGGTCACGCTCGAGGTGCACGGCGTGGGCGAGCGGCGGATACTCGAGCCCGGCGAGTATCGCCTCGCGCGCGAGAACTGATGGACGTCACCAGCTCACCGGACGGGTTCAATCGGGCAGTGCGATCTCCACGCCTTCATCCTCGGCCGAGCGGGCAACGATGAGGCGAAGCGGACCATCCGGATCGACCCAACCGTTCTTCTCCGAATCCCAGTATGCGAACGAGCGCCGATCCACCTCCACGGGAACGTGTCGCCTCTCCCCCGCAGCCAGCACCACCCCCTGGAACGCGACGAGCCTCCGGGCGGGAAGATCGAGCTCTTCCGGTCCGCCCGTAACGTAGACCTGAATGACGTGCCGTCCGTCGCGGTCGCCGGTGTTCTGCACGAACACATCGAGGAGAATCGTCCCCGCGTCGTCCCCCTCACAGAGTTCCGCACTCATCTCGAAGGTGGTGTACCCCAAACCGAATCCAAAGGGGTAGGCGGGCCGCACCGCGTTTCGCAGCCACGCGCGATACCCGATGTATACGCCTTCGTCGTAGCGAAGCACGCCGTCGCGGGGTGTCACGTCCAGGACAGGAACGTCGTCCATGCCGTCGGGCCACGTCATGGGCAGGCGCCCGGTCGGTTCACGGTCGCCGAAGAGCACGTCGGCGAGAGCATGACCATACTCCTGCCCGCCGAACCACGAGAGCACGATCGCGTCGACCTCGCTGCGCCAGGGCAGAAGAACAGGAGCTCCCGAGTTCACGACGACGACAGTGGGCGTACCGGTCGCGGCGACGGAGCGGACGAGTTCATCCTGACGCCCCGGAAGCGACAAGTCGGTCCGGTCCGAGCCCTCGGCTTCGACCCGGCTGTTGGTTCCCACCACGACCACCGCGACATCGGCATCACGGGCTGCGGCGACAGCATCCACGATCAGCCGACCGCCGTCGCTGCTCGCGTCCAGACCGTAGGCAAAACTGAAGAAGAGGTCACTCGGGCGTGTGCTCAGGTGATGCTCGTACCGGAGCAGGACTTTTCCGGGGATCTCATTCAGCCAGGATGCGATGGGCGGACTGAGGAACGAAGCACCCAACTCGATCCCGTCGACCTCGAGGGTCGCGTCCAACACGGTGCGCCCGTTCACCGAGAGCACGGTCCGGCCCGCTGCTGCGAAGCCGATCGGCATCCACCCCGTGTCGCCAGGCGTGAATTCGGTCGTCACGACGACCATGTCCGCGTCGCTCAGAGGCGCCTCGGGATCTAGGTCCACGAGCATGTTCGCGCCGCGTATTTCGCGATGTATCTCGCGACCGTCCGCCATGAGCTGCACGAGTACGCCGTTCTGGGTCGTTCCGGGGACGTTGATGCGCTCCAAGGGAAAGTCGAGCAGGTCATCCGCAATGGCGACCCCTGGTGCATACGTGACGGATGCCCCGTGAGCGGCGCGAGATATGCCCTCCAACGGCGATATCACTTCTTCGGGCAGAACAGTGGCGCTCCCACCTCCCTGAATTCGTGGATAGCGGGCGGCCTGCCCGCAGACCGCGATGCGCGATCCGTGTCGACGGCTCAGGGGAAGGGTCGGCGTCATGTCTCGCACCGCGTTGTGCACGAGGACCATCCCGGACGCTGCAGCCTCACGAACGAATGAGATCGAATCCTCGGCAACGTGATCTGCAGCCATGGGAGAGACCGAGTCAAGCGCACCGACCCGCACGGCCAGCAGGAGAATGCGCAACACCTTCTGGTCGATATCACGCACAGGGATGTCACCTGCACCTACCGCGGCGATGAGAGCAGCACCCCAGGGGCCCTCCGGCCCCGGCATGACAAGGTCTTGCCGGCCCCGCGCGGCCGCCACCGATCGCACTGCACCCCAATCGCTCACGACAACCCCGTCGAAGCCCCATTCGTCGGACAGAATCTCCTGGAGAAGCGGACTTTCGGTCGCTGTCACTCCGTTGATCGCGTTGTACGCGCTCATGACGAGCCACGCCTTGCTGTCGCGCACAGGCCCCTCGAATGCTCGAAGATACAGCTCTCGGAGTGCTCTGTCACTCACCGTGACAGAGGCTGTCAATCGATCGGTCTCGAAGTCGTTCGCGACGAAATGCTTCGGTGTCGCAGCGACCCCCCGCGACTGAACGCCATCGACGTAGGCGGCAGCCAGGTCGCCGGTCAGCAGAGGATCTTCGCTGAATGATTCGAAACTCCGGCCGCCGAGAGGGGATCGGTGGAGATTGATCGTGGGCCCCAGCACGACGTCCACGCCCTTGCGTCGCGCCTCCTTCGCCGCATGTTCGCCATACCGGCGAGCAAGGTCGGTGTTCCACGACGCAGACAGGGCCGTGGCAGACGGGAAACTCACCGATGGGTCGCGCTCATCCCACCACTCACCGCGGACACCCGATGGGCCGTCGGACAACACCATGGAGCGCAGTCCGACCTCCTCGATCGCGGCGGTGCTCCAGAATGTCGATCCGGTCAGCAACTCGACCTTCCGTTCCAGCGTCAGACGCTCAAGAAGGCAACGTAGGTGCGCGTCGAGAGCATCGCCCCTTGTCGCCGCAGGTCCCTGCGGCCACGGGTGACCCACGACGACCGTCGATGGCCTGCCGTAGACCTTCGTGACGGAGTCCGCGAGAGTGAACGGGCTCCACGGAGCTCGGCGAGTCTTGATGAAGGTGACGGCGTCGTCGAAGAAGTCCGTTCCGTCCGCGGCGCTTCCGAGGTGGGTGTCGCCGACGGCGAAGAAAGCGGGCACATCTGCGCAGTGCGGAGTGATGTCATGCCCCATCGGGGGCCGCGCGAAGTCGTAGAGCCAGGTCTGAGCACCTCGACGTGCGCGCTCACGAGCGATGTGAGCGACCGGCCCGCGGAAGACGAGGTCCGTGACGGCGCGGCCCAGCACACGCGCCGGGCTGTCCGACGCATGATCGCGAAGGATACGGGTGGCAGCGTGGTCGCTGATTCCGAGTTCGCGGAGCATGTGCGCGGGGTTCCGCCCGTCGAGGTCGTCGCTCTTACTGAAGATGTCGGAGAACTCGCCGTCAGTGGCCCCCAGCAGGAGAGGCTTCTCGGCACCATTCGCAATGCCTGCCGGCCAGAGAGCACCGTGCGGCAGCAGGTCGCCATCGATCACCGGCGCGAAGGCCATCCCGGGGTCGAGGAAGCTCCGGGCAAGAGCCATGGAGTCCGACCAGTCGATGTCCTCGACGTCGATGCGAACGCGCTCTACGACACTCTCATCGATCTGTGAGAAGTCATGGCGCGTGGGAGGGATCCCGAGCGCTGTCGCGACAGTATTCGTGGCCTCCCGCGACCGGACGAGCGGCACATCCCCCACGGCGGGCGACAGGGCGATGCCCGCTGAGAACAGTCCCGATGCCTCGGGACAGGCCATCAACGTCAAGACGGCGCCGCCGCCCGCTGACTGCCCGGCTACGGTCACCCTCTCGGGGTCACCCCCGAAGGAGGCGATGCGATCCCGGACCCACCGCAATCCGGCAACGAGGTCACGCATCCCACGATTCGTTGGCGCCCCGTCCAGAGATCCGAAGCCGTCAACCCCCAATCGGTAGGACAGGTTGACCGTCACGATGCCGCGGCGAACGAATTCAGCACCGTCGTACCAGGGGCTGGCCGGACTCCCACCGATGTATCCGCCACCATGGATCCAGACCATGACCGGGAGGAGTTCGACGCCGTCTCGAACGCTAGGTGTGAAAACGGATGCGTTCAAGATCGAGCTTCCCTGCACCGCAGGCTCAGGGATCGAGGTGAACAAGTCCGCCACCTCAGCCCTCAGCGGCGTGGCACCGGGCTCCGTGGCATCCAGGACATCGCCCCATGGCACGACAGATGACGGTGCCGCCAGGCGCAGCGATCCTGTCGGCGCCTCCGCGTAGGGGATGCCCAGGAAGCGGTCGGTCATGCCGTCGCTCGTCCCGCGAACCGTCCCAACCGGCGTGGATACTTCAACATGGGTGCGATTCGCGGACTGATCCATGATTTTCCTCCCGACGTCGGCCTGTAACCATTTGGATACTAACGCACCCATCGGACGGCGTCACCCCGTGCACCCGTCGAACGCCGGCGTGCGCGGGGTGACGATCAGTCGACGCGTTGAGCTCCGACGCCCAGCCCCCGCACGATGCCGTCCAGGGCGCGCATTGCGCGCTCTGTCGAGGCGAGATCCCGTAAGTCCATCTGCCGCCGCACCAGACCATCCATTGCGGCGCCGACGAGCACCACCACATCGGGGTCGACCACACCCATACCCTCGAGCTGCTCTCGGACCGCAGACTCGTACCGCTCGTACATCTTCACTGCGAGCCCGCGAAGCCGCGGATTCCGCAGCGCCTCATTCAGCACTTCGCGCTGAAACGCAACCGCCCCGCCGTCATCCAGGCCGACCTCGACGAGGTGGTCACCCAGCTGAGGCCGCGTACCGACCAGACCTGACGGCACCGACCCGGCAAGCGAACGATCGATCGCGTACTCCATCGCCTCTTCGATCAAGCGGTCGCGTGTGCCGAAATGACGCACGATCAGGCCGTGGGTCAACCCCGCCTGCGCCGCGGCGGCCCGCAACGTGAGTCCACGCATTCCCTTCGAAGAAATCACGGCGACTGCGGCGCGCACCAACTGGGATCTGGTGCTCTCCTCGGAGGTATCTGAACTCATCTTCCGAGACTAGTTGAGGCAACCTTCGGAGCGAATGGGTTCACCACGCCCCCTATTGCACGCGTGTATCCAATCGGATACTCTTCGGGAGCTGGACTAAAGAGAACGATGGGATCGAACCGCGCGCCACCTGTACCGCGCCGAGCTCATCACCCCACGCTTCACCGACCCGAAGGACACAGATGTCTTTATCAATTCCGGGCGAGACCCCCGCCTCGGGTGCCGTCAGCGATCGCCTGTCTCGCCCCCTCACCGAGGGCGTCAGGACTTCACCCCCCGCGGGAAAAGCCCTGATGCCATCGATCGGCATCGTGAACACGGCACTGATCGCGACCCTCTTGGGCGTGACAGTGGTCCTCCTGCCCAACCAGGTCGCACTGATCGATGACGCGAACAAGGTCACGAATCTGGCGATCGTCTCGTCGGTCACACTCCTGATCACTCTGCTTGCGCAGCCCATCATCGGTGCCTTCAGCGATCGCACCAGGTCCCGCTTCGGCAGACGTGCGCCGTGGATGTTCATCGGACTCCTCGTCATGGCGATGTCCACGGTCAGCCTGGGAAGCGTGCAGACGATCGCCTTCCTCGTGGGACTCGTCACGCTTTTCCAGTTGGGCTTCGCGACGATCTCCGCCCCCCTCGCCGCGCTCACGGCCGATAGGTACCCTCCGGAACGCCGTGGCATGGTGTCCGCCTTCATCGGCTTCGGTCTCAACGTCGGCTATGCGGTGGGCGTGTTCATCGCCGGCAACCTCGCGGCCAACGTGAATCTCGCCTACACGATCTTCGGCATCGGCGCTTTTGTCGTCGGGTTCGCCTTCATCCTCGTCGCTCGAGATTCGAGCAGCCTCGACATGCCGGTCAAGAAGTTCCGCTGGACGACCTTTCTGCTCAGCTTCTGGATCAACCCCCTCAAGAACCCGGATTTCGCGTGGGCGTTCGTCGCGCGATTCTTGTTCATCCTTGGCTACTACGTCGTCTTCGGCTACCAGTTCTTCATCCTGATCGACTACCTGGCCTTGGACCTGGAAGGAGCGAACTCCGCGATCGCCGTCTTGGGTCTCGTGGCTCTGCCACCGACACTCATCGGGGCGTACGTCACCGGGTGGCTGAGCGACCGCTGGCACCGCCGCAAGCCCTTCCTCTACGCCGCGTGCGTCGCGATGGCTGCGGGGTTCATGTCCCAGTACATCGCGCCGACCATGACGGGGCAGGTCATCATGGTGATACTCACGGGAATCGGATTCGGCATGTACCTCGCCTCCGATACCGCGCTGATGACTCAGGTCCTGCCTGATATCGAGGGGGCGGCTGCGAAAGACCTCGGAATCCTCAACCTCGCCACCGGTCTGCCGCAGGCTCTGAGTGCAATCGTGGCAGCGACGATCATCACCAGCTTCGGCGGATACAGCGGCCTGTTCATCTTCGCAACGGTCATCGTCATCGTGGGTGCGATCGCTGTCATCCCCATCCGCAGCGTCCGCTAGGGCGAGGGGCGCACACACGCCATCTCCGTTGGCATTCAGCCTGCCTGATCTTCTCGAGGGACGACCCGGTGCGACGAGGATCAGGGATCACATGAGGAGGAAACGATGAACCACGATGGCTGGTTCGATCTCCCTTTGACGACCATCGCTGGGGCCCTTCGAGGAAGCGCGCACGTGAAGACGGGCGAAGGCGGAGTAACACCGTCCCACTTCACGAGCTGGGCAACCGACCGCGTGATGTCACCGGTCTTCACGGTCGTTGCGTCTGCGGCGGGTGGCGCACGGATCGAACTCGCAACTGATGCGCGCCGCATCCGCATCGACTATTCCGCCCAGCGGACCACGTACGGACCCGCCGCGCCGCGGGCGCCGTTTGCCGCGGTGTCGGACGGAGTCGTGTGGTCGCTCGGGGAGATCGAGCCAGAGGTCGGGAGCACGCTCTTCATCGATGAGCATGATCAGGTCAGTCGAGTCGATGGCCCCGAAGGGCAGGTGCTGCTCGAGCGACCTTCGGGCGCCACGAGCTCCATCGTGGACATCTGCCTTCCGCTCGACGCAGCGATAGTGATTCATGGACTCGCGGCGGACGCTCCCGTCGCGGCCCGTCCCGCGGCGGATCGCGTTCGGTGGTTGCACCACGGAAGCTCGATCAGCCAAGGAGGACATCTGAGGAACCCTCTGCACCCTTGGCCCGTCCAGGTCGCTCGCCGCTTGGATATCGCCTTGACCAATGCCAGCCTGCCGGGAAACAGCCTGCTCGACCCCTGCGTGGTGGAAGAACTGGCGGGGATCGACGCGGACGTTGTTTCTCTGGAGATCGGCATCAACGTGGCCAACTGGGACTCTCACATTTCCAGGACCTTCGTTCCCGCAGTGCACAACCTGCTCGATCAGTTCCGGCTTCGGCAACCGAACACGCCTCTGATCGTGATCTCACCGCTCTTCTGCCCTACCTATGAGAACCGCGGAGGGGTGATCCAGATGGATGAATCGGGCAGCTTTCACCCTGTGCCGAACGCACGAGATGATGCCCTCAGCTTGACTGATATTCGCGGTCTGCTGGCATCCGTGATCGCCAGCCGATCCGACGATCTCATCTTTTCGATCGACGGCCGGGAGTTGCTCGGCCCTGACGAAGAACCGACCCTCACCGATGGGCTTCACCCTGATCTCCTCGGCACGACTCTGATTGCCGATCGCTTCGCCGAGTTGGCGTCTGGCCCCGACGGGGCACTTTCCGAATTGTTCGGAACGGACCGGGATCGATAGACCGACACGGCGGAACGGATCGCGAAGTTCCTCCCGGTCAGAGCTCGACGCTCTCCACTCCTCGCACCGCACACGGGACGGAGGTCGAACTGGTGACGACCGCATCGTGCACCAGCCCGATCCCCGCATCGCG
The DNA here is from genome assembly GCF_003367705.1 of Microbacterium foliorum. NCBI lineage: Bacteria > Bacillati > Actinomycetota > Actinomycetes > Micrococcales > Microbacteriaceae > Microbacterium > Microbacterium foliorum. Next base: position 3,015,648 of record NZ_CP031425.1, read on the forward strand.
CCCTATCTATCGTTGTCGTGCCTTATCGCGAGATCACCTTCGGGGCGGCGACAGCTTTGAGCCCCGCTACGCCGAATTCCTGGCCGTACCCGGACTGCTTGGTACCTCCGAACGGAACGTGAGGGTTGAGCGCGCCATGCTGATTGATCCATACGGTCCCCGCTTGCAGCCGGGCGGCCACGTCCAGGGCTGCGTCGACATCATCAGACCAGACGGAAGCACCGAGGCCCTGCGTGGAACTGTTCGCCCGTGCGACGGCATCATCGATATCGGAGAAGCGGAGCACAGGAATCACCGGGCCGAACTGCTCCTCCACGACCAGCGAGGCGTCGTCCGCAATGTCGGCGACGACGGTCGGCCGGTAGAAGAGCGGCCCGAGTTCTTCGGCGGGCGTGCCGCCGGTGACGACAGTGGCGCCTCCGGATCGCGCCTCATCGACGAGGCGGCTCACGATCTCGAACTGCTTCTGGTTCTGCAGGGGTCCGAGGACATTTCCCGCCTCGAGTCCAGGTCCCATCGGCGTGGTCGAGGCGAGATCGGAGAGCGCATCGACGACCGATTCGTAGAGCGAGTCGTGCACGTACAGCCGCTTGAGTGCAGCGCATGTCTGACCGGTGTTGATGAAGATGCCCCAGAAGAGATCCTGAGCGATCTTCGACACATCGGTGCCGGGCAGCACGATGCCTGCATCGTTGCCTCCGAGCTCCAGTGTGAGTCGGGCGAGGTTCTGGGCGGAGGACTCGATGATCTTCCTGCCGGTCGCCGTTGAACCGGTGAACATGATCTTGTCGAGACCTGGATGCTTCGCGATCGCCGCGCCGACCTCGCGGTCCCCGACGACCACGGACAGAACACCTTCGGGAAGGTGGGCGTTGAACACCTCGACGAGCGCCAGCACCGAAAGCGGCGTGTACTCACTGGGCTTCACGACTACAGCGTTGCCCATCCGGAGGGACGGTGCGATCTGCCAGACCGAGATCATGATCGGCCAGTTCCACGGTCCGATCGCGCCCACCACTCCGAGCGGGTCGTAGTGCACCTCCGCTCGAGAGGTGCCGTTCTCGAACACGACCTCGGGTTCGAGAACGGTATCGGCGGCGTTTCTCGTCCAGGCGGCTGCAGCGCCGATCTCGAAACGGGCGTTCGGACCGTCGAGCGGCTTGCCCTGTTCCCGGGACAGGATCACCGCGAGTTCCTCAGAGCGCGCCTCGATGTCGTCGGCGATGCGATGCAGGATTCGGCTGCGTTCCTGGTGGCCGAGGGCTGCCCAGGCCGGTTGCGCACCCCTGGCGGCACCCACGGCGGCGTCGAGATCTTCGAGCCCGTGCACGGGTGCGTATCCGATCGTCTCCCGGGTCGCTGCATCCGGAATCGCCCGCCCGTCGGACTCCCGAACAGTGATGGCATCGAGAAGTGTGGTCGCAGTGGTCATGATGTCTCCTTGTCGGATGTGGTTGAGATGTCCGTGGTCGAGCGGTGTCGCTCGGTGGCGAACCCGATGATGAATGCGATCGGTACGACCGCGAGAAGTGCGACGGCGGTCGTCACGTCACCGCCGATGAGAGAGGTGAAGTTCGTCACGACGAGTGCGAGGACGCCGATCAGCAGCACGGCCGCGGCGGCGGGTGCGACCCTGGTCTGCCACGTTCCGCCTCCCGGGTGCCGCACCGAATAGGTGATCACGGCGATGGAGCACAGGATGTACAGCGTCACGAGCGCGGCGACGGCGAGTCCGCTGAACCACGAGAACAGGGTGAGCACGGGATCGAGCCCCCACACGACGAACGGCAGGATGATCAGCACCGCGAGAATCGACTGCACCCACGCGGCCGCGTGCGGTGCGCTCTGGCGATTGGTGCGAGCGAGGGCGTAGGGCAGAGAACGCTGTGTCGCCAGCGCGTGAATGTACCGGTTGATGCCGTTGTGGAAGGCCAGGATGCCGGCGAAGAGCGAGGTGACCAGGAGGACCCCGGCCACAGGCCCCGACCAGGCGCCGAGAATACCGACCAGCGCATTGAAGACGAACACGGTCGAGTCACCGGAGACGACGGCTTCTTCCGCCGCGGCGACCGCGGCGTCCGCACCGTAGAACGAGATGAACATCCACGACACGAAGGAGAAGAACAGTGCGATGACGCCGACGGAGAGGTAGGTCGCACGTGCGACGGTGCGACGAGGATCCTTCGCTTCGCCAGAGTAGATCGCCGTGGATTCGAAGCCGAACATCGAGGCGACGGCGAACATGAGAGCGACGCCCGGCGCGCCGGACATCACCGCCGCCGGCGAGAAGCTCGAGGCCACATCGATCGATCCCTCGGGGCCCCCGCCCATGATGAGCGTGCCCACCGCGAAGGCCAGGAGGATCGCCACCTCCAATCCCACGAGCACGGCGAGTACCCGCGCACCCAGCTCGATGTTGAGCGACCCCAGAACCTGTACCAGGACGATGGTGACGATCACCGGGACCCACCACGGCACGAAGACGCCGACTGTGGCGAGGAGACCGCTGAAGCTCGCGCCGTAGAGGCCGTACATCGCCGCCTGGACAGTCGCGTAGGCGACGATCGCGAGCCATGCTGAACCTGTGCCCGTCCGCCGCCCGAGTCCGGCGGAGACGTATGCATAGAAGGCGCCCTTGCCGTCGATCCGTCGCGACATCGCGATGAACCCCACGGCGAAGATGACGATGATGATGCCGATGAGCAGGTAGGCGCCGGGTGCGCCTGCCCCGTTGCCGAGCAGGATCGTCAGGGGCAGGGCGCCGGCGATGCCGGTGAGAGGCGCCTGCGCTGAAAGGACGAAGAAGAGGATGCCGAGCACGCCGACGGCACCCTTGCGAAGTGATGTGCGGTCGTCGGGATCACCTCGCTCCGCGAGGGGCGGGGGGCTCACTTCGTTTTTCGTGGACATGATGATCACCATTGATCTCTCGTAGTTGGGTGTTGCTGAATCAGGCGGACACCAGGCGGGATGCCGTGAGAACCCCGCGTGCTGCCTTCAAGCCGCTCTCGATGGCGCCATCGATGAAACCGCCCCATCCGTCGGCGATATCCGACCCCGCGAGCCGGACCCGCCCCAGCGGCTGCTGAAGCGCGGGCAGAGAGTCGGAGAGATAGCCGACTCGGTGCATCGGCCACGTCTCTCGGGAGAAGTCGTCGCCGACCCAGTCGTGTCCGGCGCTGGCGATGACGCGCAGGTCCGGCACGAGGCGGCTCAGTACCCGCTGAATCGCCTCCGGATCGTTGGGGTCGAGGGCTGATGCGTCAGGGCCGAACCCGATGACGTAAGTGAGGCCGTCGCGCACATACTCCGATTGGAAGAAGTTCAGCGGCCAATCCGCTCCACCGAGCGCCACGAACGGACGATGTTCACCCTCGACGGTGAACCAGACCTTGACGCCGAGACCGAGCTGCCCGCGGTCGGCCGCCAAGCGGACCGGTGCGGGAAGAGCCGGCTCGAAGTGGATGCGCGGCAACGTCTGCAGCGGCACCGTGACGATCACATCACGGGCGGAGTACTCAGACCCGTCGGCCGTCGACACCGCCACGGACGACTGCTCCTGCGTTATCTGGCGGACGTCGACCCCGAAGACGAAGTCCGCCGACGTGTCTTGAGAAATCGCTTCGGCGAGAGCGCGCGTACCTCCCGCGATCTTGTAGGTCGCGCACGCCTCGAAGTTCACCTTCCAATCACCATTGGTCAGCGACACCCATCGCAGCGCCTGCGTGAAGGCGGCATCTGCGATCCGCCCGTTGAAGTTGAGAGTCCAGAATGACTCGACCAGTGCGCGCCTCTCCGCGCTGATCGGCAGAGCCGCGATCTCGTCGGCGAGCGAGAGAGAGTCGAACGCCTCGACCGACGCGCTCAGGGGACGGAAAGGCTGAGGGAAGACGTCTCTGGACCGCGCGGTGAGAATCTCATTCGGCTCGTCGAGCAACTCGAGCAGCTCGTCTGCCGAGCCCGCGACAAGCTTCGAGCCGTCCCACCAGTACGCGTTCTCGGGTACCGGGCTGGGGGCAAGACCGATGCCGTAACGGCTCAGTTCGGCCCAGACATGCGGCTGGGTCCAATGCACCCACGTTCCGCCGAGTTCCAGATCCATGCCGAGTCGGCGGTCGAGCCACGTGCGGCCGCCGATCCGATCTCGCGCTTCGAGGACCAGCACCGACTGCCCTGCACGGGACAGCTCGCGAGCAGCTGTGAGGCCCGAGAACCCCGCTCCCACCACGATGGTGTCGTACGGCTGTTCCATGTCGATGTCACTCATGAGTAGACGAAGAACTCGACGGTCGGCTCGAGCACTGTCCACGTCGCGGAGACGCCCTTGTTCATCGACGCGGATCCGCCAGCAGAGACTTCGAATGCTGCGGAGCCCTCCGGCTCGATTCGCACTCGTCCCTCGATGATGTAGATGGTCTCGTCCGCATGAGCCACGACGACCATCGGACCGGGGGTCTGCTCCGGGGTGATGAACCAATAGCCGGCCGAGAGCTCGTCGCGCTCGCCCTCTCCGGGGCGGCGCACCCACTGCACCTCTCCGACCTCGAAAGGCTCACGCTTCGCAGCGTCCACACTTCCAGCGGTGATGAATTGTTCAGACATCGGCGTCCTCCTTGACGGTCCCGGCGCTTCTGGTGCACCTGCGCCCAGACTAAGCATTTGCTTAGTCTGGGCGCAAGAGCGGGTTTTTGCGGTTTAGTAGATGCATGGTTCGACAGGTCCCTCATGGCAGCGGTCGCGATCTCTTGGTGGCGACAACGGTAGGGATCGTCGCGGAGAAGGGCCTCCGCGGCATGACTTTTCGCGCGGTCGCGGAGAGAGCGGGCGTGAACAACTCGCTGATCGCCCACCACTTCGGAGACCGAGAATCGCTCCTCGCAGCCGCACTCGACTGGAGCGTCGAGCGATCGATCGAGACGACGGGTCTGCTCGACCTCGCGACGAGCGGCGCATTCGCTGATGGCCTGCTCGACTCCGTCGCCGATCGTCCCGAACTGCAGGCATTCCAATACGAGATGATTCTCGAATCCCGGAGGAACCCGCGTTACAAGCCGTACGTCAGTCGCCTCTACACCCGATACAACGAGGTCGTCCAGGCGAGCCTCAGCGAACACGGTATCGACGATCCTTCCGGCGCGATCGCCCGATCCGCATTCGCAACCCTGGATGGCGTCGTCCTGCAATTCATGGCCGGTGTGGATCCTGAGCTCCTGCGAGCGGCACTGCACAACCTCTGGCAAGGACTACTGGGCGACGACACGCGCGTTCAGCCCGGCGCACTCGCGACCGACGAGCAGCCCCACTCCAGCAATGACGTGGGTCTGCTCACCGAAACCTGATGGCTCCGTGCCGGGGCTATGCCTTTCTGTGCACGCCTCGCTGCGGACGAAGTCATCGAGACCGTCCGGCGCCTCGAGAGAGTTCTGCGCCGTCAAGGTGATCTCCGCGTACTTCGCTGCTCGACCTCACGAAGAGCGATGATCGCCTGGTGATCCACGCCTGGCTGGCGAAGCGGCGATTCATCGACTGACGCAGCGGAGCCGCGGGCAGCGCCTCGCGGCGAGATCGGCGCACTCGGCAGCGCCACCACCAGCGTCGTCTACTCGACGAGGTTCCTCTCCACCCATTCGCGCAGAGTCATGGTCGGGATGCCGTGGCGCGCGTTGAACGTGCCTTCCTTCCCCCAGGCCACGCCGCGTCCCTGTGCGAACACTGCGCGGTACTTCCTGGTCATGTTGTCCGGGTCGGCGGCGAGTTCAGCCATGAGGAGGGGCTCCGACCATACGCGCAGCGCAAACGAGCGCCCCAGACCCTGTTCCAGCGCCTCCGCCAGCTGGCTGTACGTGATCGTGTCGCCGGCGACGTAGACGATCTCGTTGCGGATCCGCGGCTCGGCGAACAGGATCGCCGCGGTGAGCGCACCGATGTCTTCCGGGGTCGTCACGGTGACGGCGGTGTCCGGGGTGCCGAGTGCGTTCACGGTGTCGTTCGGCAGGTCGACCATCCCCGACCCGGGCTCGAAGAGGTAGTTCATGAACATGCCTGTGGATATGATCACCCACTCGGTGTCGTCCTGTGATCGGAGGAGGTCTCGCACGTCGAGCTGCGAGTCGAAGATGTCCTGAGGGCTCCCCCGCCCGATCACATCGAAGTCGACTCCGAACTGCCACGGGAAGTACCGCGGGAGCTTCGCCTGCAGCGCGGCCTGCGCGACCTTCATCGGAGTGTCGAGGCCTGCGGTGATCCCCGTGCAGCCGATGACGGTGTCGTAGCCCGAGAAGATCGCCGCGAGGTCGTCGACGGTGTTCTCGACCAGGTCGCCGGGGACGATCCCGATGCCGAGGGCGCGGATCTCCGCGACGTCGCGCTGCTTCGCCGGAACGGTGGAGTCGATCGTATGGGCGCGCAGCAGCACATCCACGGAAGTTCCCGGCACATCGGCCGCCCGGCGCGCGATGTTGCGCAGCACGGGCATCCCGAGTTCACCTGCTCCGATGACGAGGATCTCCCGCGAGGCGCCGTCCCAGCCGCTCACTGACATGTGTTCTTCCTTTCTCCGGCATCTCGAGGATCGGGACGCCGTACGCTCACAAAGCGTAAACTTTGACATCACTGTCAAGGTCAAATCCAGCACCATCGAGGAAGGGCACACCGCGATGAAGATCAGCGAAGCCGCGGAAGAGATCGGAGCGCCGGCACGCATGCTGCGTTACTACGAGCAGCAGGGACTCATCGCGGCATCACGGTCGGGGAACGGGTACCGCGACTACTCCGCCGAACAGATCGATCATGCCCGCCACGTCCGTGCACTCGTCGAAGCGGGACTCTCCACTCGCATGATCAAGATCGTGCTGGACATCGAGGCGCCTGTTCCGAACCAGCAGTCGACGCACGAGAGCCGAGCCTCCGCCGAAGAGCTGGCGAGAGAGCTGCGCGTGGTCGAGAACCGCATCGTCTGCCTGCAGAAGAGCCGCGAGGCTGTCATCAGCTATCTCCAGAACTCCGACCATGCGGATCTGCTGACGACCGCACCCACGTGACCGGTCCGTGGCAGTCCGCCTGAAAGGCCTTCCCATGTAAAGTTTTTAGCACATTTGCGCCATGTTCTTTTTACGGCACCTGACGATGATGGTATATTTTTATAACCAAAACGTGCGGTGCGATTTTTCGAACACAGATGGGGTGGCCACGGTGAAGCTGCAGACACCATCAGACCTCGCGCGTATGGTCAAGAACGCCCGCGTCCAGCGCAACCTCACCCAGCAGGACGTCGCCGACGCTGTCGGCATCACCCGTCAGTCCCTCGCCCGCCTCGAACGCGGCAACGGCGGCACCTCCTTCGACACGGTGTTGCTCATCCTCGACCACCTCGGCATCCACCTGGACGCCACCACCGAGCGCCGCATCCCTCGCGCCACGACCGTCGCGACGGGTGCCGCCCAGGCAGCGGCCGACGCACTCGCCACGCGCATCACACCGCTGATCGGCTCGGGCACGCTCGGAGCACTCGACAAGCAGCTCCTTGGCTCGCTCCCTCGGATCGCCCCCTCGCTCCCACCCGAATTCGACACCTCTGGCATCCTCAAGCAGATCGAAGCGAACCTCGGCCCCGCTACGCTCGCCTCCATCCGCGAAGCCTCCCGCGGACTCACCGAGCGTCTCACCGTCCCGGGCTCCGTCCTCATCGATCCGCCTCGCGCGGTGGAAGCCGGCTCCAGAGCCGCCGCGGATGCCCGAACGGCGGAAGCCCGAACGGACGCCGACCCGCATGCCGAGGCAGGTATCGAATGATCCGCGCCCTCAACGTGCACCTCTACGACACCCACGTCGCCACGATCACCCGGCGGGGCGAGAACCTGCAACTGCGCTACCTGCCCGAATACGTCGAATCGGACACCCCAGTCCCCATCTCTGTGACACTCCCCGTCGTAAGTCCCCCCTTCGGGAACGACGAGACCAAGCGGTTCCTCGACAACCTCATGCCGGACCGCGCTGATGTTCGTTCCCGGTGGGCGCGGCAAGCGAAGCTGACCAGCGACAGCACCTTCGACCTGCTCTCCGTCTACGGAGCCGATGTCGCCGGCGCACTCGAGTTCTACCCCGCAGGCACATCACCCAGGCAGGAGGAGAACCTGACGCCGCTCACCGACAGAGAGATCGGCGACCGGATCAGGCAGATCCGTCGAGACGATTCCGATTGGTTGCAGCACCGCGCAGTCGAAGAAGGGTTCTCGCTCGGCGGCGCTCAGGGGAAGTTCGCGCTCACCCTTCGCGACGATCAGTGGTTCGAGCCGTCTGGACGGCAGCCGTCGACACACATCTTCAAGCCGGGCATCCAGCCGCTGCCCGGCTCCGACGTCACCGAGCACATCACGCTGCAGGTCGCACGCCTGCTCGGGATCGACACGGCCGCATCCGTGATCGCCGAGTTCGACGGCGAGCACGTCCTCATAGTGGAACGCTTCGATCGCTTCGAAGACAACGGCGCCATCAGCCGAATCCACCAGGAAGACCTCGCTCAAGCTACCGGGACGTCGCACGTCCAGAAGTACGAATCCGACGGCGGCCCCGGCTACCGCGACATCTTCACCGTCTTCGACCGCAACCTCAGCGCTGCGGACGCCAGGACCGCCAAGGAGCGGTTCGCGAAGCTGCACGTCTTCTCCTGGATCATCGGTCACAACGATGGGCACTCCAAGAACTACTCCCTCACCCATGTGCCCGGTCGTAGCGTGCTCGCCCCCTTCTATGACCTCAACAGCTCGCTCCCGTTCACGCAGCGAGAGCAAGTCCTCGCCCACGAACCTGCGGTCTTCGACGACGTCGAGCTCGCTTTCGCAGTCGACGGCGCGAACACACTCGGCACCTTCAATGGCGACAGTATTCGACGCCTCGAAGCCGACGCAGGGCTCGCCGAAGGGTATCTGCGGGACTTCGCCCTCCAGGTCGCCGCGGGCCTCCAGCCCGCCGTCGCTGTCGTCACCGAAGCAATCCCCGATCGCCTGAACGAGCTCCCCTCCGTCGCGCTCTACCCGCACGCCACTTACACGCAGACCCTGAGAGTCTTTGACGCCCTGAGTGCGATCAGTCATTCAGGTGCACTGCTCGAGGGGACTGCCGCACGGCCTAGGCGACTCTGATCGTGGCTTTGCCCGTCGTCACACCGGCGTGGAGCTTGTTCAGAATCTCGGTGGTCTGCGCCCAGCGACCCGTTCGCGTGAGGTCGACCCGGACCGTTCCTGTCGTGACTGCGTCGAGCGACCATCGCAGGGAGTGGGTTCCGTGTTCGGGGAATGCGGCGAGCCAGGCGCCGACGTTGAATCCGGCGGTGGTCTTGTTCTGCAGCCAGTGCGCGAGTGAGCTGATGGTCACGTCCGCTGCTTGCGAGGCGTTGCCGACCTTGATGAGACGTCCACCTGACCGCAACATGCGGAGTGCACGTGTGGCTGCTTCTCCTCCGACGGGGTCGATGACGAGGTCGTAGGCATCGTCTGGGATGGACGCCAGGTCGGTGCGGAGGTAGGTGTTGTCGTATCCGAGGCGGTGCCCGATCGTTTGCTTTTCAGGTGTGCCGACGACCGCGTCGATGCGTCCCCCTCCGAGCGTCCGAGCGACCTGGAGGAACTGTGAGCCGAGCCCACCGGCACCGGCGTGCACGAGCATCGATTCTCCGGGGGTGAACCTGGCCACGGTGGTGAGCGCGAGGTGGGCGGTCACGGTGTTGGTCGGCACGACCGATGCCAGCTCGGGAGTCAGGCCCTTCGGGAGCGGTACGACGAGCGAGGATGGGGCACAGGCGACTTCGGCCAGTCCGCCCGCATTGGGGAGGAAGGCCGCCACGCGCTGGCCGCCATGCAGATTGACGACGTCCTCGCCGACCTCGCGGACAGTTCCCGAGACTTCCAGGCCCGGCACGAATCCGGCGCTGCTCTGCATGAACCCGTTGGCCCAGAGTGCGTCGATCATGCCGAGACCGGCGTACTGCACGTCAATGCTCACCCGGCCACGGGCTGGACGCGGAATCGGGAGGTCGAGCTCGTGAAGATCGGTGGACTCATCGGTGGTTCTGACGGCGTAGGCGCGCATGCTGGAGCCCTTTCAATGCATGGAGGATAAGTCGGGTGCTCGGGGCCGAGGTGTCCGGGGGCAGGCCCTCGACGCAGTCCTTCTTCACTGAGCTGTGTTGAGTGAAGTCGTGGGGACGGGATTCGGAATGACCTGGTCCGCAGGCTTCCCGGGTAGAAGGAACCCGAGGATGGCAGCGACAAGGAGCGCGATAGCGCCGTTGACGGACATGGCCATGGTCAGCCCCGGCAACATCGCGTTTGCCACTGTGGGGCTGTTGGTTGAGACGGATGCGGCGGCGATTGCAGCCATGAGAGGCGTGCCGAGAGCAATGCCCACCTGCTGTGCGGTGGAGGTGAGCCCGGTGGCGAGGCCCTGCTCGTCATCGGGGAGGCCGCTGGTGGCGGTGACCGTGTACGCGATGATCGATCCGATGTGACCGAGGCTCCCGATGATCAAGAAGACGCCGACGAGGATGAGTGACCATAGAGCGTCTGAGCTCCTTGATGCGACAAGAGCACCGATCCCTTGGAGGACCAAAGAAGCTACGAGAACGTTCTTCTGCCCGAATCGGCCGATGAGGCGAGGGACCGCCGAGGCGCCGCCGACCGAGATCACTCCGATGAGGGCGATGATCGCGCCGGTGGCGATTGCAATCAGTTGCAAGACGTCCTGCAGATAGAGGGTCATCAGGTAGGTGATGGAAGACATCATCGCGAAGGTGGTGAGTCCGCCAAGGTTGCCAAGAGAGACGGTGCGGCGGCGCAGGGTGCGGATGCTCACGAGTGGCTGCCGCTGTCGCGATTCTACGAAGGCAAAGATCACCGCAAGGAGTGCGCCGCTGATGAGCCAAGACAGAGCGGTGACGCTCACGATGCCATCGGTTCCGGCTCGCGTCAGCCCGTAGACGATGAACACCAGAGCGGCGGTGATGAGAATCGCGCCGCGGAAGTCGAGCCTGGTCGCCTTGTTCTTCGGATCAGGGCCGAAGAAGCGCGGGACGGCGAGGAGGACGAAGAGGGCGACGGGGATGTTGATGAAGAACGCCCAGCGCCAGGAGACGGCGGTTGTCAGGGCTCCACCGACGAGCGCACCAGTGGTGAATCCGGCTGAGAGGAGGGCGCCGTTCAGCGCCAGGGCGCGGGATCGAAGAGGGCCTTCTTGGAAGGCTGTCGTCAGCATGGCGAGTGCCACCGGGGCGGCCATTGCGGAGGCGACGCCCTGGACGACTCTGGCGGTGATGAGCAACTCCGGTGTCTGCGCTACACCGCCGAGGACAGAGCCGATGCCGAGCAGGATCATCGAGACGAGCAAGAGTCTTCGGCGTCCAGTGAGATCACCGAGTCGGCCAAAGAACAAGCTGAGGCCAGCTGCAGGGAGGGCAAACGCCGTGATGATCCAGTGCAAGTCCTCCACGCTGAAACCGACGTCCCGCCCCATGGCGGGGAGGGCGACATTCAGAACCGAGAAGTCGACTGCCAGGGTGAAGGTGGCCGTAGCCAGCACCGCCAGCTGCCATCGTTGACGAACGTCGAGCCGGATTAGTGAGGCTGCTGTCATGGCGACTCCTGTAATCGTTACCTGTTGAATGACAGCGATCTGTCACAGGTGGACAGTAGCAGGGTACGATCACTAAGTCGAGTATTGGCAAGACGTGAACGGGGAATTGATGACGGATGCGGGCGAGGGGGTCGCGGCTCTCGAGGCGGAGGTGAGCTCTCGGATCGGCACGTTTCTCAAACGTGCGGAACAGGCCCTGATTGCCGAGAAGACTCGGGTTCTTCGGCCGTTCGACCTGACCGTCGCGCAGTATGCAGCGATGCTGGCCTTGCATTATGCTCCCGGCCAGTCTGCGGCACAGCTGGCCCGCGCGGCCGCCGTCACGCCTCAGACCATGGCTGCGGTCTTGGGGAGCCTCGAATCCAAACAACTCATCGAGCGGGTCGTGTCCACCTTGCACGCCAAAGTCCTCGTCGTCACCTTGACCGACGCCGGGGAGGACCTCGTGATGAAGGCAGATGTCGAAGCGAAAGCCGTTGAAGCCCGACTGAAACGAGCCTTCACCGCACCGGAGTCAATGGCCCTCATCTCGTTGCTGGAGCGCAGCATCGACGCGCTGGCCCCGATCGCCGAGGTTCCCTGACCAGTCTTGGCCGCCGACCCGCCCGCTCGAATCGGCACGACCCTCTCACTGCATGTTGCAGCAGCGCGTCGCGGCTAGCCGTGCGGGAGGCTGCATTCCGAAGGCGTCGGTGTCTGGTTTCAGGACATCGTGAACGGGTGGCCACGCACGAGATCCCCATCACAGCCGTGACCGTGCAACATCGACGACTCCACGATCATCACCCTCGACACCGGCGAAGTCCTCGCCGAGTACATCCTCGACCCCACGAAGAACTACCAACGGAAAACGGCTGAACCCCCGAAACCGGGGGGGGTTCAGCCGTTCAGGATATCCCGAGACATCACACTCACGGGTGAGGTGCTCACCAGCACCGAGCTCGACGTGACGCCGAGCGAGATCGTCCCGGCAGCAGGCTGATCCACCGATGATCGCAGAGAGAGGGGATGCAGAGAGCATTCGCCCCCGGCACCCCCTCGGTTGCTGCTACTTCTGCAGCCGTCGAGGTCGCTGCGTCACGCCGCAGGATAGGGGTGTTCGGCGCCGTCTCGCCGGGTGTAGATGTCCCAGTAGTGCTCGGCGATGGTGTCGGCCTGACTCTCGGGGCCAGCGGCACCGATCCAGGTAGAGATCGGCACGTGCGCCGCGTACACACCGGTGCCGGCGGTGACCTGGTTCAGTTTCATCACATAGGCGCGAAGGGCGGCGGTGGCGATGGCGATGTTGCCGAACTCGGGCGGCCCGGCGAGCGGGTTCTTCGAGGATCCGCCCGTGGTGAAGAGGAGGGCTCCCGAGTCGCGTCCGATCATGTCGGGCAGGACCTGCTGCGCTGCGGCAAGACCGCCGTAGAGGTAGTAGTCCAGTTCGGGCTGGATGTTCTCCACCGTCGCATCCAGCGGAGCGACCATGGCTTCCGGCGACATTCCGGGCGAGGGCGAGAACTCCAGCACGTCGACGGGTCCGTACCGTTCCTCGATGCGGGCGAAAGCCGTGACCAGGGACGGCCTGTCCGTGATGTCGGCGGCGAAGCCGGCGGCGTCGATGCCTTCCTCGCCGAGTTCTGCGGCGAGGCGGTCGAGCGTGTCCTGGGTGCGGGACACGAGAGCGACGGAGAAGCCGTGGCGGCCGAACACTGTGGCGATGGAGAGGCCCAGTCCGGGGCCGGCACCGACGATGGCGATGGTGGGCATAAGCGGATTCCTTTCGAGCGAGGCCAGGATAAGTGGAATCTGGGCTCCGGATGATCATCACACAAACGGAGTGAGATTTCCACTTAATGGGTAGACTGCTGACATGCCCACCCCGACAGAGAAGACGAGGCCCCTGCGCCTCGACGCGGAACGCAACCGTGCAGCGATCCTCACTGCGGCGGCGACGGTGTACGCCGAGCGAGGTTCTCACACGTCGTTGGAAGAGGTCGCCACGTTGGCCGGCGTCGGAGTCGGCACGGTGTACCGCCGTTTTCCGACCAAGGGGCTGTTGATCGAGGCACTTCTCGAGGCCACCATGCGCGACTATGCGGAACGCATCGAAGCGTTCGCCGTGCAGGCCGAGACCGAGCCGTGGGAAGCGCTCCGGGGGCACGTGATGTCACTCGTGCACATGCAGGCGAAGGACCGGGCGTTCAGCGAGGTGATCGCCGATCCCGCATCGAGCTCGGACGCCTTCCGGGATCATCATGACCGGGCACTGCGCGCATCACTCGCGCTCACCGCACGGGCGCAGAGCGCGGGCGTCCTCCGTGAGGATTTTCACCACCGCGACCTGCTGATCCTCACTCGCGCCAGCCACGGCGTCGTGGCTGCGGGAGACCCCGACGGTATCGGCGACCCCGTGCGCCTCGCAGAACTGTTCCTCGACGGGCTCCGTCGTCACTGACCCTGATCGTCCGCATGCGCGACCCAGGGCGTGACAGGCGGGGCCGCCGACCCACGGACCCGTCGGGGCGGCAGGGCGTACGCGGACAGGATGTGATCGATCTGATGGATGCCCTCGAGATCGACTGTACGGTCGTGGCCGGCTACGACTGGGGCGGTCGAGCCGCGTGCGTCGCCGCCGTTCTCCTTCCTGAACGGGTCGACGGGCTGATCACCGCATCCGGCTATCCGATCACGGACATCGCGCGGTATGGCGAACCGGCTGACCTGCCGACGAGAAGCTCGCGTTGTACCACTACCACTTCCGCTCCGGGGCATGGAGGCGCTTCGGATCGACGCTCCCGCCGAACGCGGAGGTAGAACCTTCACGACCGAAGAGCGCCGACCTCGTCTTCCTGACGATCACCCGCCCAGACTGGCACGTGGACCAATACCGACGCATCAGCGCGGACCGCGACGGATAGCCAAGAACCTCAGGAACCGCGCTCGAGCACGTCGCAAAAGGTGCACCAAAAATGCACCACGCCCCATCCCGGATACGGGAAAACCCCCGATTTCTCGGGGGCTTCCATGGCGGTGACGGTGGGATTTGAACCCACGGTAGGGGGTTACCCTACACAACTTTTCGAGAGTTGCACCTTCGGCCGCTCGGACACGTCACCGCGGACTAGCTTACGACAAGCCGCGCCACGGCGCGAATCGGAGCGTGGGGTTATCTCCGGCACGGCCCCGAGACCGACAGCGACCGCCGGATTAGGATGGCCTAAGTGACGCGACGGAGGGACGAACCATGGGTTTCATCACATCGGAGGCGCTGGCCGAGACCGGTTACGTGGTGCTCGACGACCACGACCAGGCATCCGACCCCGCCGAGTGGCTCGACCTCACCTACATCCCCTGGCGCTCGTCGGGCGTGACGCGCTTCGCCCCTCTGGCGAGCTACGCCGGCGAGATCGAGTGCAACGGCTTCTGGAACCAGACCCCGCCCCGCAGCGACAAAGACGGCGTCTGGGTCGAGTCGCAGGTCGCCATCGCTCCCACCCTGCAGCGACGGGCACTCGAGTCGGGCGCGGGAGTCGGACGCTGCCGGGTCATCGAGCTGCAGCCCAACGAGTATGCGGATGCCGTCTACAACCTGCATCAGGACGACAACAACCGGCTGAACGAAGAGGGCACCGGCTGGGTCGTGCGGGGGTACTACAACCTCTCCGACGACACCGACTCGCTGCTTCTGCTGCGCTCGGACCGCTTCGACCCGGCGACCGAGATCCGTCTGCCGCTGCGTCAGGGGTCGCGGATCATCGTCGACACCCAGCGTTTCTGGCATGCCGTGTGGCACCGGGGCACGGCGCCGCGGTTCGCGCTGATCACCTCGTGGACATCGGGTCCCGAACTCGACGCCTACATCGCCGCGAACCATGGCGACCCGCATCCCCCGACCGTCGACCTCGACCCGCGCCTCGTCGATGACGCACAGGTCGAACTGCACCGGCGCATCGAGGAGCGCCGCCGCGTCTTCGAAGCCCAGGGCATCGTCATGGAGCCTCGCGCCGACCTCAGCGTCTGACCGGCACCACCGCTCTCCGTCTGCACCCGGTCGTTGAGCGAGCGCAGCGAGACGAAACGCGCCCCCGCTCGACGACCACACCGCACCCGTCCGTTGAGCGAGCGCAGCGAGACGAAACGCGCGCTCACACCGGAACGGTGCGCCCGCCCTCGAGCCGCACGACACGATCGACCGTCCCGTGCGGCGGCTCGACGTGCGAGATGAGCAGCACCGACTGGTCGCCCGCCGCCTGCAGCAGATCGTTCAGCAGCGCATCGGAGGCATCGGGATCGACACCGGCCGTCGGCTCGTCGAGCACGAGCACGGGGAATCCGCGCAGCAGCGCCCGCGCCAGCGCGATCCGCTGCGCCTGACCACCCGACACCAGACCGCCGCGATCGCCGACCCGAGCGTCCAGGCCGCCGCGCTCGCGCACCCAGGCGCCGAGGCCCACGCGGTCCAGCACGGCCAGCAGCTCCTCGTCGGTCGCTGTGTCGCGCGCGAAGAGCAGGTTCTGGCGGATGTCCTCGTCGAACAGCTGCGGCGCCTGCTCGCACAGGCCGATCGTTCGCCGCAGGGCCGGTCCCGACATCCTCGATGCGTCCATGCCTCCGACGGAATACTCGCCGTCGACCCGCAGAAAACCCACCAGAGCCGCCGCCAGAGAACTCTTGCCCGCCCCGCTCGGCCCCGCGACCAGCACCCGCTCCCCCGGCTGCAGGTCGAGATCGACGCCCCGCAGCGCCGACGTTCCTCCGGGCCACCAGGCTCGCACGTCTCGCAGCCGGAGCGCCGGCACTCCAGGGATCTCGACATCCTCACCGTCGTCGGATCGCAGCTCGGCGGGTGCCTCGGACGGCAGCACATCGACGATCCGCTCCGCGCTCGAGCGCACACTGCGCCACGACGCCGCGGCGATCGGCACCGCGCCGAACACCTCGAACACGACCATCGGAACCAGCACCGCGACCGCGAGCCACGGCCCGTCGATCACCCCGGTCGCGAGCCCGGGCGCGGCGACGGCGAGGGCCCAGACCGACGCCGCACCCGCGACGGCCGAGACGACCCCGGCGGCGATCGCCTGCGCGAGCGAGGCTCTGCCGACGGCGCGGCGGAGCTCGGCATCCGCCTGCGCGACCCGTTCTCGCGCCTGAGCCTCGGCGCCATACGCGAGCAGCACGTCGAGCGCACCGAAGTAGTCGGTCAGCGCCGCCGACAGATCGCCGCGACGACGCGAGACCGCCGCCTCGGCCCGTGATCCGAAGAGCCAGCCGAGCCCGACGGCCGCGGCCGCCGCGATCACCAGGCACGCGAGGAGCGTCAGCGCCGCGGGCACCGACACGAACAGGAGGAACACGACCGCCCCCGACGCGACGAGGCCCGCGACCGCGAGCGGCTGCACCACCCGCAGCGGCAGGTTCTGCAGGTTCTCGACGTCGTCGACGAGCGCGGACTGCACGCGTCCGTGATCGGTGCGCCCGAGACCTGCCGGCGACAGCGGTGTGAGGCGTCGCACCATGTCGGCACGGGTCGAGGCGAGCTGCCGCAGCGCCGCATCGTGTCCGCTCAACCGTTCGAGATAGCGGGTCACCGCCCGCGAGACGGCGAAGAAGCGCACGCCGACGACCGCGATCGACAGCGGAACGAGCGAGTCGACGATCGAGGCGCTGACGATCAGCCAGCCGCTCACCGCGAGCAGGCTGACCGCGGCACCGGCCGAGAGGAACCCCCAGATCAGGCCGGGCAGGAACCGGCGGGCCGGCGGTTGCGCCAGACGCAGGATGCCGCGCACGCGCGCCTCGACGCTCGGTCCCTGTGCCGGTCGAACGCTCATACGCCCACCCCCAGGGCGACGACGCGATCGGCGATGTCCCTCGCCGAGCGGCGGTGCGAGACGAGGATGACCGTGGCTCCGGCATCCGCCCGGGCGCGCAGCGACGCCCAGAGCCGCGCCTCGGTCTCGGAGTCGAGCGCACTGGAAGGCTCGTCGAGGGCCAGCAGGGAGTGCGGGTGACGCCCCTGTCGATACAGGGCGCGTGCGACCGCGACGCGCTGCGCCTGTCCCCCCGAGAGGCCGCTGCCCTGCACACCGAGCTCGACCGCCGGATCGACCTCGTTCGCACAGGCATCGTCGAGCGCGTGGCGGATGCCGTCGGCATCCGGGGCGACGTCGCCCAGCGCGACGTTCTCTGCGACCGTGCCGCGGCTGAGCTGTGGCCGCTGTCCGCTCCAGGCCAGCCAGTCCGCGGGGGCGAGGGTGCGCACATCGACGCCGCCGACCGTGGCGGTCCCCTCGAACTCGGTCGCACCGCGCAGAGCGGCGAGCAGACTCGACTTGCCGACACCGCTCGGCCCCTCGATCAGGGTGACGGTTCCGGGGGTCGCGGTGAACGAGACGGGCGCAAGGTCGCGCACCCGGAGGCCTGAGACGACCAGGTCTCCCCCGGCCGCCGTTCGCGATTCAGCATGAAAATCTCCGGGGCCGGACTCACGGCCACCGGCACGCGGTTTCCCGACATCTCGTGCTGAATCGTGAACGCCGCCCGCCTGAGCCCCTGCCGCGTCGAGCACCTCGAACACGTCCTCAGTGGCCGCGACGCCCTCGGCCGCTGCGTGGAACTGCACGCCCACCTGGCGGATCGGCAGGAACGTCTCGGGCGCGAGCAGCAGCACGAACAGACCGACCTCGAGCGACAGATCGCCCGACAGCAGCCGGAACCCGACCGCCACCGCGATCAACGCCACGGCCAGCGAGGCGAGCAGCTCCATCGCGAACCCCGACAGAAAAGAGAACCGCAGCACCTTCATCGTCTCGCGGCGGTACTCGTCGGCCGTGGCCTCGATCTGGGCGGCGGCACGGCGCTCTCGGCCGAACAGCCGCAGCGTCGACAGCCCCTGCACCGTGTCGGCGAAGCGGGCGGCGAGGCGCTGCAGCGTCTGCCACTGCGTGCGCTGCACGGTGCGGGTGGCGATGCCGATCAGGATCAGGAAGAGCGGGATCAGCGGCAGGGTGATGAGCGCGGTCAGACCGCTCGGCCAGTCCTGCCACCACATCACCGCGAGCAGCACCGGCGTCGCGATGACCGTGAGCACCAGCTGCGGGATGTATCGGGCGAAGTACGCGTCGAGCGCCTCGAGCCCGTGCCCCGCGGTGACGGCGAGACCGGCGCGGTTGCGCTGCGCGAGCCACCCCGGTCCGAGGCGGCCGATCGCGGCGATGAGCGCGGCGCGCAGCTGCATCCCGGTCTTCGCCGCCGCACGCGTGCCGGCGGCATCCGACCCCGCGATGAGCACCCCGCGCAGAGCGGCGAGCGCGAGCAGCCAGAGCAGCGACGGCATCACGTCGCGTCCGGCGAGCGCACCGGTGACGGCATCGGTCAGCATCCACGCGAACGCGATGGTGACCGCGGTCTGCGCGACGCCGATCATCCCCGACAGCAGCAGGAAACCCCGCGCGGCGCTCGCATACCGGATCAGGCGGATGTCGACCGGCTTCATCGGACAGCAGCGCGTTTCGTCTCGGGCACGCTGCGCGCGGCCTCGCTCAACGACCGGGACCCGAGCGCGCTGCGCGCGGCCTCGCTCATCGAGCGGGTCTCGAGCACGCTGCGCGCGGCCTCGCTCAACGAGCGGGTCTCGGGCACGCTGCGCGCGGCCTCGCTCAACGACCGGGACCCGAGCGCGCTGCGCGCGGCCTCGCTCGATGAGCGGGTGAACGCAGCCTCATGCAACCGATTCACGCGTGGGCCGGAGCCCCCTCGATCGAGCGGCGGGTGACCCGCTTGCGGAAGATCCAGTAGGTCCACGTCTGGTAGGCCAGCACGAGCGGCAGGGCGATCAGGGCGGTCCAGCTCATGATGGTCAGCGTATACGGCGTGCTCGACGCGTTCTCGATCGTGAGGCTGAAGGCCGGATCGATCGTCGACGGCATCACGTAGGGGAACAGCGCCGCGAACAGCATCACGACAGCGGATGCCACGCTCACCGCACCCGCCGTGAAGGCGCGTCCGTCGCGGCCGCGCAGCGAGAACACGACCGAGCCGATCAGGGCGAGAGCGGCGACGAGCCCGCATCCGACCACCATCAGCATGAGCGGTGCGTCGCGCTCCCAGGCGATGCCGATCGTCCACAGCACCGTGCCTGCCGCGGCCAGCACCGTCGGGCCGGCCGCGAGCTTCACCAGACGGCGGGCGTCTTCGTGCACGGGGCCATCGGTCTTCAGCGCGACGAACAGCACCCCGTGCAGGAAGAACAGCAGCAGGGTCGTGGCTCCGACGAGCAGCGCGTACGGGTTCAGCAGCGCGAAGAACCCGCCCACGTAGATGTGGTTCGCATCGATCGCCACGCCCTGCACGATGTTGCCGAAGGCGACGCCCCAGAGCAGCGCGGGCACGGCCGAGCCGATCACGATCATCCGATCGAATCCGGCCTTCCACTGCGCGCTCTCGCGCTGGTGCCGGTATTCGAACGACACCCCCCGCAGGATCAGCGCGAGCAGGATCAGCAGCAGCGGCAGGTAGAACCCGCTGAACAGTGTCGCGTACCACTCGGGGAACGAGGCGAACAGGCACGCGCCGGCGACGATGACCCAGGTCTCGTTGAGATCCCAGATCGGGCCGATCGTGTTGATGACCTGGCGCCGTGAGACGTCGTTCTTGCCGAGGAACGGCAGCGACATGCCCACGCCGAAGTCGAACCCGTCGAGCACGAAGTAGCCGACGAAGAGGAAGGCGACGATCCAGAACCACATGTATTCCATGACTGCTCCCTCTCAGTACACGACCGACGGCAGCTGGGCCGTCTCCTCGTGGGGCTGCTCTTCGGTGTCGGGGCCCTTCTGGGCCGCGCGGATGATGAGACGGATCTCGACCACGGCGAGCGCGGCGTAGATCGCGGTGAAGGCGATCAGCGAGATGAGGACTTCGACGCCGCTGACGCCGGGCGAGACGCCGTCCTGGGTGGTCATCAGCCCGAACACGATCCAGGGCTGTCTGCCCATCTCGGTGAAGACCCAGCCCATGATGTTGGCGACGAGCGCCAGCGGGAACGACCAGATCGCGAGCTTCCACATCCACGGAGCCGGCGGCTTCTTGGCTCCCTTGCGGGTGAGCCAGAGTCCGACGACGGCGACGAGCGCGGCGGCCATGCCCAGGCCGATCATCCAGCGGAACGCCCAGTAGGTCACCCAGAGGATCGGGGCGAACTCGGTGAGACCGGTGTCGGCGAAGGTGGTGGCGTACTCGGCGTTGAGGTCGTTGATGCCGTGCACGCAGGCGTCGAACGTGTGGGTCGACAGCAGCGACAGCAGGTACGGCACGCGGATAGAGAACAACTCGGAGCTGCCGTCGGGCGTGCCGAGCGTGAAGAGGCTGAAGGAGGCATCCGGTCCGCACACCGTGTTGAAGGTCGCCTCGGCGGCCGCCATCTTCATGGGCTGTGCGGCGTACATCGCGAGACCCAGCTGGTCGCCGGTGAGTACGACGCCCGCGGTGGAGAAGATCATCGCCCAGAGCCCGAACTTCAGCGAGATGCGCATCGTGTCGAAGTGCTGTCCCCGTGCCAGGTGCCAGGCCGAGACCGAGATGACGACACCGGCCGCGAACATCAGCGCGCCGAAGATCGTGTGCGGGAACGCCGCGAGGGCGACGGGGTTGGTCAGCAGAGCCCAGAAGTCGACCAGCTCGGCGCGGTTCGTCACGGGGTTGTACTCGTAGCCGACCGGGTTCTGCATGAACGCGTTGGCGGCGATGATGAAGTACGCCGAGAGGATGCTGCCGATCGAGACGCACCAGATGGTGGCCAGGTGCAGCTTCTGCGGGAGCTTGTCCCATCCGAAGATCCACAGCCCGATGAACGTCGCCTCGAAGAAGAAGGCGAGCAGTCCCTCGAAGGCGAGCGGGGCGCCGAACACGTCGCCGACGAACCGGGAGTAGTCCGACCAGTTCATGCCGAACTGGAACTCCTGCACGATGCCCGTGACCACGCCCATGGCGAAGTTGATCAGGAAGATCTTGCCGAAGAACCGCGTGAGGTGCAGGTACTGCACCTTGCCGGTGCGCACCCACGCGGTCTGGAAGATCGCGGCGACGAGCGCCATGCCGATCGTGAGCGGCACGAAGAGGTAGTGGTAGACGGTGGTGAGTCCGAACTGCCATCGGGACAGGACCAGCGGGTCGAGCCATTCCATGAGCCACTCCTTCTTCGCGCCCTGGTGCCACGCTAATGACGGGCCTGCCGCCCCCGAGGGGCCGCCGGCCGTGAATAAGGCAGATGTGCGCCTAGGCGGCGGTCATCTCCGTCAGCGTCAGCTGTACGACGCACTCCGCAGGTACAGCGCAGTCCGCCGGGAGGGCGGAGGTGCGCACGGCCTCGGCGGCGAGCGGCCCACCGGCTTGGGTGAGCACCCCCTGCATGAGGCCGAGGTGCACGGTGCACAGCATCGGACGGTCTTCGGCGCGACCCGCGGCGTGCGGGCACGGGCTGAGATCGACGGTGAGCTGCTCGTCATCGACGACGGGCTCGAAGCCGCTCTCTTCCAAGTGTTCGATCAGGGCGTCCAGCTGGTAGGTCGCGTCGCGACCCAGAGCCGAGGCGGATGCCGGCATCACCCGGCGCAGCAGGTCGCCGCGCTCGGCCGCGGCCTTGGCCTTGTTCCTCGCGATGGGGCTCGACGCGTCGGCCGTGCCGGTGGCGGCGCTGTACAGGGTGCGCGGGCGGCCGCGGGTGGTGCGGTGCTCGCTCGCCTGGATCACATAGCCGCCTTCGATGAGGCGCTGCAGGTGCTCGCGCACCGTGTTCGGATGCAGGCCCGTGGCCTGGCAGAGCTCGTCGATCGTGCGCTCCGCGCGCGTCTGCACGAGATGCAGGAGCTGCACCCGGGAGAACGTCGAGATCGGCCCGCAGACGGGCCCGCCATTGGCCATGACTCCAGTATCCCGCGGGCTCCGGACGACTTCGAGGTGTTCGGCCGTGAATAATGCTCCCGCTGATAGGGATGTCAGATGCCGGCGATAGCCTGACAGCATGGCCACCCGAAAACCCGCCCCTCCCGCCTACGTCTGCACCGAGTGCGGATGGACGACGGCGAAGTGGGTCGGCCGCTGCGCCGAGTGCCAGCAGTGGGGCACCGTGCAGGAACAGGGCGCGCAGACCGGCATCCTGAGCCGGATCACTCCCCTCGCCCCGACAGCGGCGAAGGCCGCCCGCCCGATCACGCAGATCACGACCGAAGACGCCCCTCGCCGCACGAGCGGGGTGGGCGAGTTCGACCGGGTGCTCGGCGGCGGCATCGTGCCCGGGGCCGCGATCCTGCTCAGCGGCGAGCCGGGTGTCGGCAAGTCGACCCTGCTGCTCGAGGTCGCGGCGAAGGCGGCGAGCTCGGGTCGGCGGGTGCTCTACGCGAGCGCAGAGGAGTCCCCGGCCCAGGTGCGGCTGCGCGCCGAACGCACCGGGGCGCTGCACGACGAGCTGTATCTCGCGAGCGAGACCGATCTCGCGACGATCCTGGGGCACATCGACGAGGTGCAGCCGCAGCTCGTGATCGTCGACTCGGTGCAGACGGTGTCGTCGTCGCTGATCGACGGAGCCGCGGGCCAGCCGAGCCAGGTGCGCGAGGTCGCATCGGCGCTGATCCGCGTGGCGAAAGACCGCGGTCTGCCGATCATCATCGTCGGCCATGTCACGAAAGACGGCCAGGTGGCCGGCCCCCGGGTGCTCGAGCATCTCGTCGACGTCGTGTGCCACTTCGAGGGCGACAGGCAGACGTCGTTGCGTTTCATCCGGGCGCTGAAGAACCGATTCGGCCCGACCGACGAGGTCGGATGCTTCGAGATGACGGGCGACGGCATCTCCGAGGTGCCCGATCCCTCCGGCCTGTTCCTCTCGCAGGGTGCGACCGAGCCGGGGACCTGCGTGGCGATCTCTCTCGAAGGGCGCCGTGCGCTCCCCGTCGAGGTGCAGGCGCTCACGATCACCACGACCGCTCCGAACCCGCGACGTGTCGTGCACGGTCTCGACTCGTCGCGGGTGGCGATGGTGCTGGCGATCCTCGAGCGGCGCGCGGGGATCAAGACCAGCACGCTCGACGTGTACGTGTCGACGGTCGGTGGCGTGCGCTTCACGGAACCGGCCGCCGATCTCGCCATCGCGATCGCCGTCGCCGGGTCGATCCAGCAGATATCCGTGCCGCGCACCGTCGCCGCCGTGGGCGAGCTCAGCCTCGCGGGCGAGATCCGCCCCGTGACCCAATCGGCTCAGCGTCGATCCGAGGCCGCGCGGCTCGGCTACGAGCAGGTCGTCGATGACCGGTCGAAGACCCTCCGCGCCGCACTCAACGACGTCAGGGCTCGCAACACGAACCGACGCAGCGACGCGGACATTCCGCCTTTCTGACCCGCCCGGCTTCGGCCGCCCGCGAGACAGCCGGGGCCACTTTCGCACCGGAAACGCCGGCGCCCGGCGCCGAACTGACCCCGCCCAGACCCCAGGTGCGGAACTGACCCCGCCCAGGTCCGTTCTGCCCTGCCCTGCCCCGCGAGCGCCCCGCCCCGCGAGCTGCCCTGCGTCACTTTCGCACCGGGCCGCGAGCTGCCCGGCCCTGCTCTGCGAGCTGCCCTGCCCTGCTCTGCCCTGCCCTGCCCTGCTCTGCCCCGCCCTGCGAGCTGCCCTGCGGGGTCACTTTCGCACCGGGCCGCCATCCGGGGTCACTTTCGCACCCGAAACGCCCGCATCCGGTGCCAAACTGACCCCGCCCAGGTCCGTTCTGTCCTGCCCTGCCCTGCGAGCGCCCCGCCCCGCGAGCTGCCCTGCTCTGCCCTGCCCTGTCCCACTCCCTGCCCTGCCCTGCCCTGCGAGCTACCCTGCGGGGTTACTTTCGCACCGGGCCGCCATCCGGGGTCACTTCCGCATCCGAAACCCCCGAATCCGGTGCAGAAGTGGCCCCGCCCAGGCCTCACGTGCAGAACTGACCCCGCCCAGCGGTGCCCTGCCCCACTCCACGCCCTCCCCACATCCGCCCGCCGGGGTCACTTTTGCATCGCGCGGCCAGCCGGGGTCACTTCCGCATCCGAAACCCCCGAATCCGGTGCAGAAGTGGCCCCCCATGCGGATGGGGTGCGAAAGTGACCCCGCATCGAGATGGCTCCGCCCCGCAAGCGCCCCGCGCTCGCCCCGGGCTGGCCAGGGTCACTTCCGCATCGCGCGGCCAGCCGGGGTCACTTCCGCATCCGAAACCCCCGAATCCGGTGCACAACTGACCCCGCACACGGATGCGGTGCGAAAGTGACCCCGCACACGCCCCGGATGCGCAAGCGCCCGGTGGCGGGATGGCTGCGCCACGCCCCGCTCGCATCGCACCGGCCGCCAGCGGTCCTGCTGGCAGGTCCGCGCATCGGACGCGCGCCGAATCACCGGGCTCAGGTCACGACGCCGAGCGCCGCCGCGGTCAGGCTTCCAGCGCTTTGAGGATCTCTTCGGGCGATGCCTGCATCGGATGCGGTCCCGCGATGTCGAGGAACACCGTCGTGATCGGATGCGTGCCGAGGAACGCCCGCAGCCAGTCAGCCGTGTAGATGCCCACGCCCGGTGGCAGGTTGCCGGGCTTGTTCCGGGCATCGCTGAACAGGAGCAGCGCCAGATCGCCGGAGTTCGGATCGCGATACGTCCACACCTCGCCGCTGTCGAGCGGATTGTCGCGCGCTCCCGGCTTCACCAGGGGTACGACCGTGGTCCCGTGACGCAGTGCCAGGGCGACGGCGGCGACGTCCTGCTTCTCCAGAGCCTGCGCGAGCGCCTCCGACCGGAAGTCCTCGGGTGCGGGCTTCTTCTTCGCCGACTTCGCGGACTTCGCCTTCTTCGCTGCCATGCATCCAGCATATTCAGCCGCAGCCGCAGCCGCGGCCGGCGCCGACATCACGGCGGCATCGAGCCCGCACCGCGAAGGGCAAGAAGTGGGGCCCTCTCGAGTCATCCATTGGGGACTGGGGTACTCGAGAGGGCCCTCGGACCCCCGGGCGGCATGTCGAAGCGCTGGGGACGCTGAGCTCGACGCCATTGGGGATGGCATGCGCCGCAAGTCTGCGAGGGTCACCCCAATGGTATCCCAAACAAAGGACGGTGTCAGCCCGAAACTGAGTGCAGGTCTGTATTCAAGACCTTCGTCCACTGTCGTACCCGACCAGCGGCGCACCGGATCGCTCTCAGTAGAGCAGGATCTGAGCGGTGGTCGCGCCCTTGAAGCCGCCGATCTCGACCGACACATGATACGAGGCTCCGCCGCCGGGAGCGCGAGGACGGTTCTCGTCTGCGCAGGTCTCGACGCTCGACCGGGTGCGATCCCAGGTCACCGGCACCTTGCTGGTCACGGTGGCGCCCGCGGCGAGGGTGGCGATCATGCTGCTCGGATTCTCCTGGCAGTCGGTCGACGTCCACCACACATCGGAACCACTCGACACGGTGAATCGCTGCGTCGTCGAGCCGACGTCGATCGCGCAGTCCGTCGATCCGCGATTCGTCAGCGAGATCGACAGCTGCGGCAGGACGCCGGCCGGGTAGGACTCGGCATCCGTGACGGCGGCGACCTCGACATCCCCCGCCTCGCAGGCGACGAGCCCCGGCGATTCCTCCGCCGACGGCTCGGGCTCGGGTGCGGGCGACTCCGACGGGGTCGCATCCGGCGAGGCCGACGGCGTCGCGCTGGACGTCGCCGACGAGGTCGGCACCGGTCCGGCATCCGTCGCGCTCGCCCAGGGACGAGCGACCAGGGCCCACACGGCGGCGGCGATCACCGCCAGAAGCAGGATCACCGCGACCAGGGTCACCAGACGCCGACGACGGTAGACGGCGGCGGACTGACGGGGCATGATCCCAGGTTAGTTGAGGGCCTTGAGCATCCTGGTGTTGCCGAGCGTGTTCGGCTTGACGTGGGCGAGGTCGAGGAACTCCTCGACACCGGCATCGCCGCTGCGCAGCAGCTGGGAGTACACATCGGAGTCGACGACCTGCTCGCCGATGGGCGTGTAGCCGCGGCGGCCGAAGAAATCGACCTCGAATGTGAGGCAGAACAGCCGGCTGAGACCGAGCACCCTCGCCTGTTCTTCGAGGCGGCCCACGATGGCTCCGCCGACGCCGTGGTGCAGCCAGTCCTCCCGCACGAGCAGGGTGCGCACTTCGCCGAGGTCCTCCCAGAACACGTGCAGCGCACCGCACCCGATCAGCTGCCCGTCGGCTTCGGCCACGACGAACTCCTGCACCGCGCCGTAGAGGACGGCGAGATCCTTGCCGAGGAGGATCCGCTGCTCGACCATCGGCTGCAGGAGGTTGCGGATGCCGACGATGTCCGCGCTGCGCGCCGGACGGACGATGTACTCACTCACGTCGTCAAGCCTAGAACCCGCCACCCCCGAGACCCTGAGTCCGCGCGGAGCGCCGAGAACCCCCGGGCACGGAAAAGGGGCGGATGCACTCGCATCCGCCCCCTTCCGACTCAGACCGGGATCACTCCCCGCTGGCGACCGCCAGGTCGGGGGTGGCCGAGATCTCTCCGCCGGTGTTCACGCCGACGGCGACCTTCTCGCCACGCGGGCCGTGCTCGAACAGGAACTCGCCGTCCTTCGCATCGACCTTCACGTGGTCGCCGGGGTTGAGCTCACCGTGCAGGATCTTCTCCGACAGGCGGTCCTCGACCTCGTGCTGCATCGCGCGACGCAGCGGGCGGGCACCGAGTGCCGGGTCGAACCCGATCTCGATGAGACGCTCCTTGGCCGTCTGCGAGAGCTCGATCGTCATGTCGCGGTCGAGCAGACGCTCTCCGAGGCGCTTCGTGAACAGATCGACGATCTGCACGAGCTCGCTCTTCGACAGCTGCGGGAACACGATGATGTCGTCGACACGGTTGAGGAACTCGGGCTTGAAGTTGCGCTTGAGCTCCTCGTTGACCTTGCCCTTCATCCGCTCGTAGTTGGTCGAGTTGACGCCCTCGATCTGGAAGCCGACCGGACCGCCCGCGATGTCACGAGCACCGAGGTTGGTGGTCATGATGATGACGGTGTTCTTGAAGTCGATCATGCGTCCCTGACCATCGGTCAGACGACCCTCTTCGAGGATCTGCAGGAGCGAGTTGAAGATGTCGGGGTGGGCCTTCTCGATCTCGTCGAACAGCACCACGCTGAACGGCTTGCGACGCACCTTCTCGGTGAGCTGTCCACCCTCTTCGAATCCGACGAACCCGGGAGGGGCACCGAACAGACGCGAGACGGTGTGCTTCTCACCGAATTCACTCATGTCGAGCGAGATGAGAGCGGCTTCGTCGTCGAACAGGAACTCGGCGAGCGCCTTGGCGAGCTCGGTCTTTCCGACACCCGTGGGGCCGGCGAAGATGAACGAGCCCGAGGGACGCTTCGGGTCCTTGAGGCCGGCGCGCTGACGACGGATGGTCTTGGAGAGCGCCGCGATGGCCTCCTCCTGACCGATGACGCGCTGGTGCAGCGCCTTCTCCATGAAGACGAGTCGCGAGGACTCCTCTTCCGTCAGCTTGAAGACCGGGATGCCGGTGGCCTGTGCGAGCACCTCGGCGATCAGGCCCTCGTCGACGACCGCAGCGGTCGCGACGTCACCCGAGCGCCACTGCTTCTCGAGGCGCAGGCGCTCCGCGAGGAGGCTCTTCTCCTCGTCGCGCAGCGATGCGGCCTTCTCGAAGTCCTGCTCCTCGGAGGCGACTTCCTTCTGCTCGCGGACCTTGGCGATCTTCTCGTCGAACTCGCGCAGCTCCGGCGGCGACGACAGGATCGACAGGCGCAGGCGGGCGCCCGCCTCGTCGATCAGGTCGATGGCCTTGTCGGGCAGGAACCGGTCCGACACGTAACGGTCGGCGAGGTTCGAGGCCGCGACGATGGCGCCGTCGGTGATCTGCACCTTGTGGTGCGCCTCATACCGGTCGCGCAGCCCCTTGAGGATGTTGATCGTGTGAGGGAGGCTCGGCTCGTTCACCTGGATCGACTGGAAGCGGCGCTCGAGCGCGGCATCCTTCTCGAAGTGCTTGCGGTACTCGTCGAGCGTGGTGGCACCGATGGTCTGGAGCTCTCCACGGGCGAGCAGCGGCTTGAGGATGCTCGCCGCGTCGATCGCGCCTTCGGCGGCGCCCGCACCCACCAGGGTGTGGATCTCGTCGATGAAGACGATGATGTCGCCGCGCGTGCGGATCTCCTTGGTGACCTTCTTCAGGCGCTCCTCGAAGTCACCGCGGTAGCGGGATCCGGCGATGAGCGAGCCGAGGTCGAGCGAGTAGAGCTGCTTGTCCTTCAGCGTCTCGGGCACATCGCCCTTGACGATCGCCTGAGCGAGGCCCTCGACGACGGCGGTCTTGCCGACGCCGGGCTCGCCGATGAGGACGGGGTTGTTCTTGGAGCGGCGAGACAGGATCTGCATGACCCGCTCGATCTCCTTCTCGCGCCCGATCACCGGGTCGAGCTTGTTGTCGCGCGCGGCCTGCGTGAGGTTGCGGCCGAACTGGTCGAGCACCTGCGAGCCGCCCTGGGCGCTCGGGGTGTCGTTCGACTGCGCGCCGACCGCGGCGGGCTCGCGTCCTGGCGCTCCGGAGAGGAGCTGGATGACCTGCTGGCGGACCTTGTTGAGGTCGGCGCCGAGCTTGACGAGGACCTGGGCTGCGACACCCTCGCCCTCGCGGATGAGACCGAGCAGGATGTGCTCGGTGCCGATGTAGTTGTGACCGAGCTGCAGAGCCTCGCGGAGGCTGAGCTCGAGCACCTTCTTGGCGCGCGGCGTGAACGGGATGTGACCGGTGGGCTGCTGCTGGCCCTGACCGATGATGTCCTGAACCTGCTCGCGGACGGCGTCAAGGGAGATGCCGAGGCTTTCGAGTGCCTTGGCTGCGACACCCTCACCCTCGTGGATGAGGCCGAGCAGGATGTGCTCGGTGCCGATGTAGTTGTGGTTGAGCATCTTCGCCTCTTCTTGGGCGAGGACGACCACTCGACGGGCTCGGTCCGTGAATCTCTCGAACATGCTGTGACTCCTTATTCGCACTGGGGCGAAGCGAGGATCCCTCGACGGTCTCCGCGCCTTTACATCGAGAGTAACCACCGTGCGGAGGCAGTATGCCCGTGTTCGCCGTCGGCATAGCGGCGTGACGGCCCCTCGCAGCGCCACGGATGCGGGCGGGGTTGACGTGCATATCGACAGTCGATATGTTAACGATTATCGGTAATAACGATCAACGATAAGGAGTGGATGATGACCTCGACGAAGACCCGCGCGATTTCCCTCGGCGACAGGGGAGCGCTGATCGGCTTCTGCATCGCCGGCGTCGCGATCGCCGCCTACATCACGGTGTTCTCGATCATCCGGATCATCGAACTCGCCCGCGGCGTCGACGTCCCCGTCCTCGTCGAGTTCATCGGCTCGAAGACGCCGGTCGACCTGCCGCTCAGCACCGGGGACAGCATCTCGGTCGGCCTCGACAGCGCCGTCATCACGGCGCCTGAGCTGCCGATGATCGCGATCGTGCCCGGCATCATCGCGCAGATCGCGCAGATCCTGACCATCGTCATCGTGATCGGATGCCTCATCCTGCTGGCTCGGAGCGTGCTCGCCGGCCGCGTCTTCAGCCGCCGCAACACCGTCCTCGTCGCGACGGCCGGAGTCACCGGACTCCTCGGCTTTGCCGCGGTGCGCTTCTTCGACAACATGCTGGCCAACGCGACCGTCGCCCGCATCACCGGCAACGGAGTCGAGAACGCGGTGATCAGCGTCGAACCGTTCACGTTCGTGCTCGCGGCGTTCGTCTTCGCGCTCACCAGCACGGTCTTCGTGATCGGCGACCGCCTGCAGCGCGACACGGAAGGCCTCGTCTGATGTTCGCCTACTCGTCGAGAGAGCTCGGACCATCTCTGCTCTTCATAGCGGCCGGACTCGTGGTCATCGCGCTCATCGCGGTCTTCGTGGTCTGGCGCGGCAAGCGCAGAGGAAGCCGAACGCTGGTGATAGACGCCGCACTGACCGTGTCTGGATGGTGGGTCACTTTGTCAGCGCTGAGCGCGATCGTGTTCGTGATCAAGATCTTCGCGACCGACTGGGCGGAGATCGCCTCCACGCCGCTCTGGATTCCGTGGCCGAGCGATCTCGCGTGCTCGGACGAATTCGAGGTCACCGGGGCTGTGCTCCAATGCGGTGGCGGCACGATCGAGAACATCACCGTGCGCGGCGCCTCGCTCGGCTTGAGGGCGCTGGCAGGTGCCGCTCAGATCTCGAGCCTCGCTTTCGCCACGATGCCTGCGGCGATGATCATGGTCATTTGCTTCCAGACGCTCCGAGGGCGCGCCTTCTCACAGACCGTGTCACGAGCCCTCACGATCGGCGGGATCGGGGTTCTCGCATTCGGGCTCGCGTCCGACATCTTCGGTTCGATCGCCGCGACTGCAGGTCTGCGCGAGGTGTTCCCGCCCGACAGCGAGTGGTATCCAATGACGTTCCAGCTCTCCGTCACGCCGCTGCCGTTCGCCGGTGCACTGGGCCTGATCGCTCTCGCTGCCGTCTTCCGGCAGGGGCTCCGCCTCGAGCAGGAGAAGCTGAGCCTGCAGCAGGAGAGGGACTCACTGCTCAAGGACACGCAGGGCCTCGTATGAGCCCGGCGGAGAACGACGACGAGCTCACTGGCATCCACTGCCGACTCGACGAGCTGCTCGCGGAACGCGGCATGACGCTCACCGAGCTGAGCACCCGCGTGGGCGTCAGCATCGTCAACCTGTCGGTGCTGAAGAACGACAGGGCGCGGGCGATCCGCTACTCCACGCTTCGGGCGATCTGCGACGCGCTCGCCTGCGAGGTCGGCGACCTGCTGGTGCTCGCGTAGCCGCGCGGCCCGGCCGGCGTCAGGCGACCGGTGGCTGCGGCGGCTGCGGTGCGGAAGCCGCGGGCGCGAGGGGCTCGACCACGACGGCGGTGCCGTACGCGCAGATCTCGGTGAAGTTCGCGATCGATCCCGCGTCGAAGCGCATCGCGACGATCGCGTTGCCGCCGCGCTGCAGGGACTGATCCCACATCCGCTGCATCACCACCTGGCGGGCCTCGTACATGACCTGCGTGTACTCGGGGATCTCGCCGCCGCCGAGCGAGCGGAATCCGGCGGTGAACCCCTGACCGAAGTCCGTGGACCGCACGGTCAGACCCATCACCTCGCCCAGCACCTGGGTGATGCGGTAGCCCGGCACGTCGTTGGTCGTCACGATGAACATGAGGCCATCGTGGCAGAGCGAGGGCGCCGGGCACAGCACGAGAAGGTGGGGAGTCCTCCCCATGCAACCCCCACTATGAATTCCCTGTGGGCCGCTAGCGTCGTAACCATGACCCTCAACGACCGCACCTCGCGCACTTCTTCCCGCATCCTCATGGCCCTGCCCATCGCGGCCCTCGCCTTCTCGCTCGCCGCCTGCGGTGGCGCGGCCCGCCCCTCTGCCGATGACGTCGCCGACGGCATCCAGCAGGTATACGAAGACCAGGGCCTCGGCGATGTCGTGACCGACGACGTCGCCCAGTGCTTCGCCGAGAAGCTCGTCGACTCCGACCTCAGCAATGAGACCCTCGGCTACATCGCGAACGGTGAGGACAAGCAGGCGAACGAGAAGGAGAAGGATCTGACCACGAAGATCCTCCGGGACAACGTGGAGGAATGCGGCTTCACCCAGTGAGGTCCGTCGACTGACGAAGGATGACGGATGCCGCGGCATCCGTCATCCTTCGTCATGTCGGCCTCGGAATTCGCACGCCCTCATAGCGTTGAGCGTTATAGCGTGCACACGGCGCGCACCGATCCTGGAGTCCCCACCCCATGAGCACCACCGCCCGCCCCACGAAGGCGACAGACACCCGAGGTCCCGTCCGGAAGCTGCTGACGTCGTTCGGCTTCCAGATCCTCGCCGCCCTCGTCCTCGGCATCGCCGCAGGCCTGATCGCCCGCCAGCTCGGCGCCACGGCCGACAGCCCGAACGGCCTGTCCGCCACCCTCGACACGATCGGCAGCTCGTACGTCACGCTGCTGCGCGCCGCCGTCGTGCCGCTGATCTTCACCGCGATCGTCGCCAGCATCTCGAACCTGCGTCGGGTGCAGAACGCCGCTCGCCTCGCAGGTCAGACCCTGCTGTGGTTCGCGATCACCGCGTTCATCGCCGTGACCATCGGCATCACCCTCGGCCTCGTGCTGCAGCCCGGGTCGCGCGCCGGCGAGGGCCTCGAGCCCAGCGACCCGTACACGGTCGGCACCTGGTGGAACTTCCTGCTGGGTCTGATCCCGCAGAACTTCCTCGGTCTCAGCGTGAGCACCAACCCCGGCGCCACGGATGGCACGTTCAGCTCGAGCGTGAACTTCAACATCCTGCAGGTCATCGTCGTCGCCGTCGCGGTCGGCATCGCCGCCCTCAAGGCCGGCAAGAAGGCCGAGCCCTTCCTCACATTCACCGAGTCACTGCTCAAGGTCATCCAGCGCGTGCTGTGGTGGATCATCCGCATCGCCCCGATCGGCACGTTCGGACTCATCGGCGCCGCGGTCGTCAAGTACGGCTGGGAGAAGCTCGCCGCCCTCGGCTGGTTCGCCATCGCGGTCTACATCGGACTCGCGCTCGTGCTGTTCGTCGTCTACCCGGTGCTCGTCAAGACGCACGGGCTGTCGATCAGGCAGTACTTCTCGGGCGTGTGGCCCGCCGTGCAGCTCGGCTTCGTGAGCCGCTCCTCGATCGGCACGCTGCCCCTCACCGAGCGCGTGACCGAGCGCAACCTCGGCGTGCCCCGCTCGTACGCCTCGTTCGCCGTGCCGTTCGGCGCGACCACGAAGATGGACGGATGCGCGGCGATCTACCCGGCCATCGCCGCGATCTTCGTCGCGCAGTTCTTCGGCATCGAGCTGAACTTCGTGCAGTACCTGCTGATCGTGCTGGTCTCGGTCGTCGGCTCCGCAGCCACGGCGGGCACCACCGGAGCGACCGTCATGCTCACCCTCACGCTGTCGACCCTGGGTCTGCCGCTCGAGGGCGTCGGCCTACTGCTCGCGATCGACCCGATCCTCGACATGGGCCGCACGGCGGTCAACGTCGCGGGCCAGGCGCTCGTCCCCGCGATCGTCGCCAAGCGCGAGGGCATCCTCGACGAGGAGCTCTACAACGCGCCGCGCGAGGGGCTGCCGTTCGCAGACGACTCCGACGACGACGAGGCGGATGCCGCGGCATCCGAGAACGCGCCCGCCGGCACCCGCTGACCCGCACCGTTCCCCGGCCCACACCACGGAACCGACCGAACGCCCCGCCCACCTCGGGCGGGGCGTTCGTGCATGCGGCGACCTGCGCTACGCGCGACCCTGCTGACGCGTGGCACCACGGGTGTCGAGCGCGAGCTCCTCCGCATCCATCGCCGTCATCAGCTCGCGCATGACCTCCTCGTCGAGGTTGCCGGCATCGCGTTCCTCGAGCAGGATCCCGCGCCGCACCTGCAGCCAGCCCCGCGACAGGGCGGCCAGGTCGTCGTACGAGGGCCTGGCGACGGCATCCTCGACCTGCTGCGCCTCGTCGGTGTCGCGCTCGACCCGCGTCATGCGCCGGGTGAAGGCGTCGAACACGCTGAGGTCGACTTCGCCGTACTTGGCCTCCCACTCGACGCGCTTCTCGGCGAGGAACGCCGTGCCCGCCTCGCGGCTCTTGGCCTTGATGTCGGCGATCGCCTTCGCGTCGTCCTCGTCGTCGACGTCGCTCGCGATGCCGAGCCCGCGGATCAGCATCGGCAGCGTCAGGCCCTGCAGCAGCAGGGTGCCGACGGTCACGACGAAGGCGACGACCACGATCGCATGCGACGGCTCGGTGTCGAGAGCGGCGAGGTCGGCGGCGGCGAGCGCGGTCGCCAGCGTCACCACCCCGCGCATGCCCGCCCAGGAGATGACGGCGTTGTCCTTCCAGGTGAGCTGGAGACCCGCCATCCGATCGCGCACGATCTGGGAGCGCAGCTCCTCGGCGCTGTAGTGCTTCCAGCGCTTCGACTCACGGCGACGCTCATCGAACGCCCCGGAGGCGACGGAGCGGTCCCAGCGTTCCAGCCGCCGCCGGTCCTGCCGGTTCGCCCACAGGTTCGCCGGGTACACGTACAGCGGTCGCATGACGAGGACGACCAGCAGCACCGCCCCCGACAGCAGCAGGATGCGGCCCACCTCCTCGCCGCCGAGGTCGCTGAGCACACGGGGGAACTGCAGGCCGATGTACGCGAACACGAAGCTCTCGAGCAGCAGATCGGCCGAGAGCCACAGCGGCGTCTCCTGCTGACGGGTGGTGTAGTCGGTGCGTGGGGAGTTGTATCCGACGTAGAGCCCCATCGCGACGACGGCGAGCACACCCGAGCCGAGCAGATGCTCGGCGATCGCATAGGCGCCGAACGGGGCGAGCAGTCCGAAGGTGCCGATCACGACGGCGTCGCTGATCCGCATGCGCAGCTGGTGCAGCACGATGCCGAAAACGAGACCGACGATGACGCCGACACCGACCGCGGCGAGGAACTGCCAGACGCCGTCCCAGACGGTGAGGGTGGCGCCGGCGATGATCGCCGCGAAGACGCGGTAGAGGGTGAGCGAGGTCGCGTCGTTGATCAGGCTCTCACCCGACAGCACCGTCATGATGCGACGCGGAAGCCCGAGCTTGCGGCCGATCGCCGCCGCCGAGACCGCGTCGGGCGGAGCCACGATCGCCCCGAGCAGCAGCGCGCCCGGCAGGGTGAGCGAGGGCAGGATCCACCACGCGACGAGCCCCACGGCGACCGAGGTGAGCAGCACGAGGGTGATGCCGAGCCGGCGGATCTGCGGCAGGCTGCGCTTGAAGCCGACGAACGAGACGTCGAGCGCGGCGGAGTAGAGCAGCGGCGGCAGCACGAGGTTGAGCAGCAGATGCCCGTCGATCTCGACCTCGGGCACGAACGGCAGGAAGGATGCCGCGAGCGCGACCACCGTCACGAGCAGCGGCGCCGGCCACCCCCGCCATCGCGCGATGGCCGCCACGATGACGGCGCCGACGAGCACGTAGAAGATCTCCGCATCCATGCACTCACGCTACTGCGCGGATCGCCGGTGCACGCAGCCCCTCAGTCGGACGTCGCGGTGTCCTCCAGCGCCGCGCGCAGGCCGGTGTTCTCGTCCTGCAGCGCGAGGACGCGAGCGATGCCGACGATGTTGACGCCGTCGTCACGCAGTGCCGCCGCCCGACGCAGCCGATCGATGTCGTCCTCGCTGTACCGCCTGGTTCCCCCCTCGCTGCGGGCCGGCGTCAGCAGACCTCTGCTCTCGAACAGGCGCAGGGTGGCCTCGGGGAGGTCTACGAGCTGCGCGGCGACGGCGATGCCGTACAGGGGCGTGCGGGGGTCGCGGCGGATCATGCGTCGAGATCCCTTCGATCGACTTGCGGTGTTCTGAGATTTGTTCTATAAAAAATCTACACCACGCGATGCAGATTATCTGCATCACACATCCGCCCTCCTGGGCCGCTCGAAAGGAGAAACCTCATGGCACTGACCTTCGATCCCTTCAGCCAGCTCGATCGCTTCGCCGCGAGTGTGCTGGACTCCGGCCGCGCTCCCCGGCTGATGCCGGTGGACCTCTACCGCGACGGCGACCGCTACGTCCTGCACGCCGATCTGCCGGGCGCCGACCCAGGGTCGATCGACGTCGACCTCGACGGGGGCCAGCTCACGATCCGCGCCCAGCGCACGGCCGACACCCGCGACGGCGCGCGCTGGCTCGCCCGTGAACGCGGTGCCGGGTCGTTCCTGCGTCAGTTCACGCTCGGCGACGGCGTCGACCTCGACGGCATCAGCGCCGCGTACGAGAGCGGTGTGCTGTCGGTGATCATCCCGGTGAGCGAACGAGCGAAGCCACGCAAGATCACCGTGGAATCGGCGGAGCAGCCTCAGGCCATCGACGCCTGAGCGCGACCGTGGGGCGGGCGGGCTTCGCCGCCCGCCCCACGGTTCGTCTTCCTCCCGACGTGTCGCGGCGTTCTCCTCCCGACGCGTCGCGGCGTTCTCCGTCTTACGTGTCGCGGCGTTCTCCGTCTTACGTGTCGCGGCGTTCTCCGTCTTACGTGTCGCGGCGTCTTCCGTCCTCCGCGTCGCGGCCCCGCGTCCGTCCGTTCCGCATCGGGGCGTCCGTTCCGCATCGGGAATGCGTCGCGGGGGTCCGGCGTTGGGGTCGGGGTGACTGCTCTCTCCGTTCTCGACCTCGTCCCGGTGCGTACCGGGCAGACCAGCGCCGAGGCCATCACGGCCTCCCTGTCCCTCGCGGCCGTCGCCGACCGACTCGGCTATCGCCGCTTCTGGTTCGCGGAGCACCACAACATGCCCGCCGTGGCATCCACCACTCCCCCGGTCCTGATCGCGGCTGCGGCGATGCGCACGTCGAAGATCCGCCTGGGTTCCGGCGGCGTCATGCTGCCCAATCACGCGCCGCTGATCGTGGCCGAGCAGTTCGCCGCACTCGAGGCCATCGCCCCCGGACGCATCGACCTCGGTCTGGGACGCGCGCCCGGCAGCGACCCCGTGATCACGCAGCTGCTGCGCGGATCGGGCACCACGAGCGACGTCGAGCAGTTCCCCCGCCATGTGCAGGACATCGGTGCCCTCGTGTCGGGCGACGGCGCCTCGCTGCGTTTCACCTCAGGCGGCGAATACACCGTGCGGGCCACCCCGGCTGCGACCGGCGCCCCGGTCGTGTGGCTGCTCGGATCGAGCGACTACTCGGCCCAGCTCGCCGCCTCGCACGGACTGCCCTACGTGTTCGCGAACCACTTCTCGGGGCAAGGTCTCGAGCGCGCCCTCGATCTCTATCGCACGGGCTACCAGCCGAGCGAGGAGCACCCCGAGCCGCAGACGTTCCTCACCGTGAACGCCGTGGCCTCGCCCACGCAGCACGAGGCTGAGGCTCGCGCCCTGCCGCAGCTGCGCATGATGGCGAGGCTGCGCCTGAACAAGCCGCTGGTCGCGCTCGAGACCGTCGAAGAGGCACTGGCCGCCGAGACGGATGCCGCGACCGACCAGGTCGTCGAAGCCGCGCGTTCGCGGTGGTTCGTCGGCACCGGTGACTCGGTCGCCGCCGAGGTGCGCGAGTTCGCCGCGAAGTACGGCGTCGACGAGGTCATGCTGTCTCCGGTCGCCGGGGCGTACGAGTCCGAGCCGCGCGACAGCGCCGACGGTCGCGCTCAGACGCTCGAGCTCGTCGCGGCCGCGGCGTCGGGCGCGGCGTCGGGCGCGGCGTCGGGCGCGTCCGCGGCGTAGGCGTAGGCCTCGTCCGCGGCGTAGGCCTCGTCCGGTCCGGTCCGGAGGGCGTGCGGCGCTCCGGCGTCCCTGCACCGACCCGTGCCCCGTCTTCCGCACCTTGCACGTCGATCCGGCGTCCGCGCCCCGACCGGCGCCCCGCCTTCCGTGCCTCGTGCGTCGATCCGGCGTCCGCGCCCCGACCGGCACCGGCCGCGTCCAGGCGGGGTCGATTTCACACCGGAAAGCCCGCTTGGGGATGCGGAAACGACCCCGCCCCGTCCGGCGGGTGACGAAGTGACCCCGCACCGACAGCCGGATGCCGAAGTGGCCCCGCATACGTGGCCGACACCGCGACCCGAGCGACCCGCCCAGGCGGGGTCGAAATCGCATCCCAAACGCCGCTGTGGGAGGCGAAACTGACCCCGCACCGACAGCCGGATGCCGAAGTGACCCCGCACACGCGACCGACACCGGGACCCGGGCGATCCGCCCAGGCGGGGTCGAAATCGCATCCGAAACGCCGCGGTGGGATGCGAAACTGACCCCGCACACGTGGCCGAATGCCGAAGTGACCCCGCACCGGGCACGGGACCGGTCCCGGAGCGCGACGCAACGGACTCACGAGCTGCGCGCGGATATTGTCCACAGGCGCGACTTGTCCACAACTCCCGGGAATCCGGCGACGAAGATGCCCGACCCCTGCGCTGGGCACGCATCCTTGTCGGATGCGCCATCGGATCCTCCTGCCCGACGAACTCGGCCGCCATTTCACCGTGCGGCAGGCCGCGGCCGCGGGCGTGGGTCGTGGCCGTGCGGCTGCGCCCGATCTCGACCGTCCGTTTCGCGGCGTCCGTTCGATCAGGGCTGCGGAGACGGCGCTCGAGCGCGTTGCCGCCCTGGCGCCCCGACTTCGACACGGCCAGCTCATCGGCGGGGAGACGGCGATGCGGGTGTGGGGCTATCCGCATCCCGGCACCTGGAGCATCGACGCACCGATCACCGTGGTCGTGACGACCGGTTCGGCCCGTGTCCGCAGCCGCGGCATCACCGGCCTGCGCTTGGCAGAGGGCCGCGCGCATCCCTGGCGAATCGGCGAGATCCCGGGCGTCGATCCGGTCACGGCGCTGTTCATGTGCGCGGGGACGCTCACCGACGATCAAATGGTCATCGCTCTCGACGCCATGACCAGCACGGCGGACAACTACCCCGGACTGCGTGAGGGGCGTCCGACGCTCACCCCGATCGATATCGAGCAGTGCCTGCGGGCCTGGGTCCGGTTCCCCGGTTCCCGACGAGTCCGAGACGGGCTGTCCCGCACGCGTGACGGAGTGGAATCTCCGAAGGAGACCGAGACGCGTCTGCTCCTCGCGACAGGCGGTCTTCCTGAGCCCGTCGTGCAGCACGAGATCCACGAGAACGGCGTGCTCATCGCGCGAAGCGATCTCGCCTATCCCGACCTCAAGATCGCGATCGAGTACGAGGGCGATGGCCACCGCACCAGCCGCGACCAGTGGCGGCGCGATGTTCAGCGACAACGAGAGCTCGAGGATCTCGGATGGATCGTCATCCGGGTGACCCAGCTCGACCTCGTCGACACCCGACCGCTGCTGGACCGCATCCGGCGTGCGGTGGCATCCCGCCGCTGACTCCCGCCTTCTCCTCCCTCGCGTCCTTGCCCCTGCCCCTGCCCCCGCACCGCCGCACCGCCGAGCGGGGCCACTTCCGCACCCGGCTGTCTGTGCGGGGCCACTTCCGCATCCGCCCCTCGGTGCGGGGCCACTTCCGCATCCGGCTGTCTGTGCGGGGCCACTTCCGCATCCGCCCCTTCGAGTGGGGCCAGTTCCGCATCCGCCCCTTCGAGTGGGGCCACTTCCGCACCCGGCTGTCTGTGCGGGGCCACTTCCGCACCCGCCCCTTCGAGTGGGGCCAGTTCCGCATCCCCAAGCGGCCTTTCCGATGCGGAACCGACCCCGCCCAGATCGCGATGCGAAACTGACCCCGCCGCCCCTCCGACCACCCGAGCCTCCGAGGGCCGCCACTTCCGCACCCGGCCCTCCGTGCGGGGCCACTTCCGCACTCGGCTCTCGGTGCGGGGCCACTTCCGCATCCCCAAGCGGCCTTTCCGATGCGAAATCGACCCCGCCCAGATCGCGATGCGAAATCGACCCCGCTCAGATCGCGGCTCGCGGTGCGAACGGGCACCGGCACGGGCACGGGCACGGGCACGGGCACGGGCACCGGCACCGCGAACCGGCACGGGCGAGCGCGACACGTCTGGCGGGGCTGGTATTCCGGTGCCCCGAGGCGTAGCGTCACCGTCAACGGAAGGGGTTCGATGATGAGCACCAAAACCCTGGCCCTCTGGGTGGCCTACGGGACGAACGGCGTGGTCGGCAGCATCCGTCACGACGACGAGGGCTACACGGTCGTGATGGCGGGATCCGACGCCGCATCCGGCGTGTACCCGAATCTCGAGTCGGCCAAGGGCGCATTGCATGCGCGGATGCGGCCGGGAAGCGATTGGCCGAGGTTCCAAGAGCACTGACGGCGGAGCACAGCGCCGGACGAGGCCGAGCGCGAGCGGGCGCCGGTCATCGCCGAGGTTCCCAGAGCACTGACGGCGGGGTACAGCGCCGGACGACGCCGAGCGCGAGCGGCGCCGGTCATCGCCGAGGTTCCCAGAGCAAAGCCCTGCGCGACAGGCAGAGCACTGAAAGCCCTGCGCGTCGGGCACAAGCGCTGACGGCCCTGCACGCCGGGCTACCGGCCGCGCGACCCGCCGCGACGGTCCCCGCAGTCGCGCCGACTACGCCTCCGGCTCACCCGAGAGGATCGCTCGCAGCCAGTCGCGCGCCTCGACGAAGATCTCGTCGGAGTACCGCTCCGGGTACTGGACGATCTGGCGGTCGGCCCGCGGGTACGACCCGAGGAACACCACGCGCGGGCTGAAACGACGGATGCCGAGCAGCGCGTCGGCCATGCGCTCGTGCTCGATGTGCCCGTCGGCATCGATCACGAATCGGTAGCGGCCGAGCTCGTCGCCGATCGGGCGCGACTGGATCAGCGACAGGTTGATGCCTCGCGTCGAGAACTGCTCGAGCATCTCGAGCAGCGACCCGGGGTGGTCGTTCGGGAGCTCGACGATGAGCGAGGTCTTGTCGGCGCCGGTCGGCGCGGGGGCCGTGGTCGTGCGGGTCACGAGCACGAAGCGGGTCACGGCCTGCGCGTTGTCGCCGATCCCCTCGGCAAGGACGTCGACGTCCAGGTGCTTCACGACACCGGGGGCGGCGATGGCCGCCTGCACCGGGAGGCTGCCGTCGAGCATCCCGATCGCCGAAGCGACGTTGCTCGCGGCGGGC
The DNA here is from genome assembly GCF_003367705.1 of Microbacterium foliorum. Classification (NCBI taxonomy): domain Bacteria; kingdom Bacillati; phylum Actinomycetota; class Actinomycetes; order Micrococcales; family Microbacteriaceae; genus Microbacterium; species Microbacterium foliorum. The sequence continues at coordinate 3,056,901 of NZ_CP031425.1, forward strand.
ACATGGGAATGGGTCGGCAGGTGGGTGCCGAGCCAGCCATGACACTGCGCGTAGGCCACGGGGTGTGCGGCGATGACCTGCACATGCGACAGCGCGGTGCCGCGCGGGGCGACCAGCACGAAGTTCACCGGCACCAGATACTCGCCGACGATCCGCAGCCCGGGCAGGGTGGCCAGAGCATCCTGCGTGGTCGAGACGCCACCCTCGATCGAGTTCTCGATCGCGATCATGGCTGCGTCGCTGCGTCCTTCGAGCACGTCCGCCAGCGCTTCGCCCACGTTGTGCACCGCACGCCTGTCCTGACCACGCGCGTCGGCGACCTGATCGAGTGCCGCTTCGGTGAACGTTCCGGCGGGGCCGAGATAGCTGTAGGTGCGGCGTGCAGTCACGCGTTTCACCTTAGGGCACCTGCAGATGCCCAGAAGATGCGCGCAGCCCCGGATGGGGGCAGACTGTCTGCATGACGAGCCGTGCCGGCCTCCCCGCGGAGGAAACTGACCTCATCGATGTCGACGAACTGATCGCCGCCTATTACGATCGCATCCCCGACCCCGGTGTCGCCGCCGAGAGGGTCGCGTTCGGTACGAGCGGCCACCGCGGATCCTCGCTCACGGGCAGCTTCAACGAGAACCACATCCTCGCGACGACGCAGGCGATCGTCGACTACCGCGCGAGTCAGGGCATCACCGGTCCCCTGTTCCTCGGTCGCGACACCCACGCCCTCTCGCTGCCCGCCGAGCGCAGTGCCATCGAGGTGCTCGTCGCGAACGGGGTCGACGTCCGTGTCGACTCGCGTGACGCATGGGTCCCGACACCTGCGCTCAGCCACGCCATCCTCACCTTCAACCGCGACCTCCCCGCGGATGCCGCCGGCCGCGCCGACGGCATCGTCGTGACTCCCTCGCACAACCCCCCGCGCGACGGCGGCTTCAAGTACAACCCGCCGCACGGAGGACCCGCCGACACCGACGCGACCGGGTGGATCGCCGACCGCGCCAACGAGCTGATCGCCGGCGGACTGGTCGATGTGAAGCGCGAGCGCTTCGCCGACGTCGACTGGGATGCGATCCCGGGCTACGACTTCCGTGACGCGTACGTGCGCGACCTCGCGACGATCATCGACATGGATGCGATCCGCAATGCCGGTGTGCGCATCGGCGCAGACCCCCTCGGCGGCGCGTCCGTCGAGTACTGGGCGCTCATCAAGGAGGTGTACGACCTCGACCTCACCGTCGTGAACCCCGAGGTCGACCCCACGTGGCGCTTCATGACGCTGGACTGGGACGAGAAGATCCGCATGGATCCGTCCTCTCCCTCGGCCATGGCCTCGCTCGTCGCCAAGAAGGGCGACTTCGACGTGCTGACCGGCAACGACGCCGACGCCGACCGCCACGGCATCGTCACTCCCGACGCCGGGCTGATGAACCCGAACCACTACCTGGCCGTCGCGATCGACTACCTGTTCTCGCACCGCTCCGAGTGGCCCCGCGACGCCGCGATCGGCAAGACCCTCGTGTCGTCGATGATCATCGACCGGGTGGCCGAGTCGCTCGGTCGTCGCCTGCTCGAGGTGCCGGTCGGCTTCAAGTGGTTCGTTCCCGGGCTGCTCGACGGATCGGTGGCCTTCGGCGGCGAGGAGTCGGCCGGTGCGTCGTTCCTGCGGTTCGACGGCTCCGTGTGGTCGACCGACAAGGACGGCATCCTGCTGTGCCTGCTCGCGGCGGAGATCATCGCCGTCACCGGCAAGACGCCGTCGGAGCGGTATGCCGAACTCGAGCAGGCGTTCGGGTCGTCGGCCTATCAGCGGGTCGACGCTCCGGCGACGCCCGCGCAGAAGGCGACGCTGGGCAAGCTGGCCCCGGATGCCGTCTCGGCGACGACCCTCGCGGGCGAGGACATCACGGCCAAGCTCTCGCACGCACCGGGCAACGGCGCCGCGATCGGCGGGCTGAAGGTGCAGACCGAGCACGCGTGGTTCGCCGCGCGGCCGTCGGGCACCGAGGATGTCTACAAGCTGTACGCCGAGAGCCTGCGCGGACCCGAGCATCTCGCCGAGGTGCAGGCCGAGGCCCGCGCCGTGGTGTCGGCCGCTCTCGGAGGCTGAGTCCCGATCCGTCTCGCTGCCTTCTGCCCCCGCACGTCGTCTCGTGCGGGGGCAGAGTGCATCCGGGGCGGGCGCGCGTGCTCGAGCCGGCGTCCGTGCGGGGCAGGGTGCGGGTGCGGGTGCGGGTGCGGGTGCGGGTGCGGGTGCGGGTGCGGGGCCACTTTCGCACCGAGGTCGGCCAATTCCCGAGCAGGGTCACTTTCGCACCGAGGCCGGCCAATTCCCGAGCAGGGTCAAAAACACACCCCGATAGGCCGATCCCGATGCGCAAGTGGCCCCGCCCGGCATCCGCGGTGCGAAACTGACCCCGCCCGGCATCCCCGGTGCGAAACTGACCCCGCCTGGCGAGCGGGCGAAAGCCGGGCCGAAGCCTCCTGCACAGGGCGGCTGCGAGGTCGAGAATCCGAGCGGGGCCAAGAACACACCCCGATAGGCCGATCCCGATGCGCAAGTGGCCCCGCCCGGCATCCGCGGTGCGAAACTGACCCCGCCCGGCATCCGCGGTGCGAAACTGACCCCGCCCGGCGAGCGGGCGAAAGCCGGACCGAAGCCTCCTGCACAGGGGGGCTGCGAGGTCGGCCGATTCCCATGCGGGGTCAAAAACACACCCCGATAGGCCGATCCCGATGCGAAAGTGGCCCCGCCCGGCATCCGCGGTGCGAAAGTGACCCCGCCCGGCGAGCGGGCGAAAGCCCTACCGAAGCCCTATACAGGGCGGCTTCGAGGTCGAGAATCCGAGCGGGGCCAAAAACACACCCCGATAGGCCGATCCCGGTGCGAAACTGACCCCGCCTGGCGGGCACGCGAGCGGATGCGGGCACACGAGCGGATGCGGGCACGAGCGGATGCGAGCACCCGCCGCGCGGACCCGACGCGGGCACCGCCGCGCGGACGCGCCGGATCAGAGCGAGTGGGCGAGCACCGCGCCGGCCTCGCGCAACCACCGCGCGGGTTCGGCGAGCGCGGCATCGGCCGACCCCGCGAGGTCGGTCAACGACGCGGATGCCGCGAAGACCCCCGTGTCGGCGTCGGCGGTGATCCGTCCGGCAGCGAGCAGGGGCGTCACCCCGGCCCCGGTCGCGAGGGCGGCGATGAACGAGGGCACCTTGCCGTCGCCGGACTGCCCGTCGTACGACCCTTCCCCCGTGATGACCACATCGGCGTCGGCGACGGCATCCGCCAGTCCGATCAGGTCGGCCACCTCGGCCGCACCGGGAGCGAGGGTCGCCCCCCAGACGACGAGTGCTCCGCCGGTTCCGCCGGCGGCTCCCGTGCCGGGCAGAGCCGGATCGAGGGCGAGCAGCTCGGCGAGGCGCGCGAGCGCGGCATCCACTCCCGCGATGTCGTCGGCGGCGAGCCCCTTCTGCGGACCGAACACGGCAGCGGCCCCGCGGCCGCCGGTGAGCGGGTTGGTGACGTCGGTGAGCACCCGCACCTCGGGGGCCGCGCGCAGCCCGGCCAGATCGACGGAGGCGATGTCGGCGAGTCCCCGCGCTCCGCGCGCGACCGGCATCCCGCCCCGGTCGAGGAACCGGGCGCCGAGGGCAGCCAGCATGCCGGTTCCCCCGTCGGTCGACGCACTGGAGCCGATGCCGACCACCAGGCGCGAGACGCCGTGGTCGAGGGCGGCGACGATCGCCTGCCCGAAACCTGTCGTATCGGCATCCCAGGGGCGCAGCCGCGCGAGCAGTTCGATGCCCGAGGTCGACGCCAGATCGACGACGGCGGTGCCGCCGGGGGTCTCGCCGGTCGGCGGCAGCAGCAGCCAGCTCGTCTCGACGCGAGACCCCGCGGGTCCGTCGACCGCGACCGGCATCATCCGCGCGCCGGGCACCGCAGCCGCGAACGCCGCCACGGTGCCCTCGCCGCCGTCCGCCATCGGCCGGTGCACGAACGTGGCCGAGGGATCGACCGACGCCCACCCCTCGGCGAGGGATGCCGCAGCATCCGCCGCCGTGATCGTGCCCTTGAAGCTGTCGGGCGCGAGGACCACTCGGGTCATCGGGTGAGGCCGGGGGTGCTCGCGCGCACGGTGACCTCGAGCGGCAGCGGCGCCTGCGTCCAGTCGGCGTCGACCGTCGCGCGGAAGGCCTGGTAGCCGACCTCGGTCAGCGGCACGCGCACGGTCGTCAGCGCCGGGCTCACGTCACTGCTGGAGGGCACGTCGTCGAAGCCGCACACCGCGATGTCGGTGCCGATCTCGCGTCCTGCGTCGCGGATCGCCGCCATCGCGCCGATCGCGACGACGTCACTCATGCCGAACACGAGGGTGCCGGGTTCGACGCCCTGCGCGAGGGCATCGGACATCGCACGGGCTCCCGATTCCCGTCGGAAGTCGCCCCGGAGCACGCGGTCGACGCTGCCGCCGCCCGACTCGAAGCCGGCACGGAAGCCGGCGAGACGCTCGTCGGAGGTCAGCACTCCCTCGGCGGCGCCGATCGCGATCGCCGAACGGTAGCCGAGCGACGCCATCTGCCGGCCGAGCGCGGCGGCGCCCGCGCGGTTGTCGATCTCGACGTGACGGTTCTCGGCGCTGCCCGCTCCGAAGGTCACGACGCGTCCGCCGAAGCGGGCGTACTCCGCGAGTTCGCGGGCGGTGTCGGAGTCGGTCGGCTCATCGGTGCGGGAGGCGGCGAGGATCAGTCCCTGGGGGCGCTGTCCACGCAGGGCGCGCACGATGCGCGCTTCGCGGGCCGGGTCGCGTTCGGTGATCGCGATCGTCACGACGAGGCCCTGCTCGTCGGCGCCGCGCGCGACTCCTGCGGCGATCAGTCCGAAGTACGGGTCGGCGATGTCGGCGACGAGAAGGGCGATCACCGGCGAGCTGCCGCGGGCGGTCGCCTGCGCCGAGGCGTTGGCGGTGTATCCGAGTTCCGCGGCCGCCTGCTCCACTCGCTCGCGGAACGACTCCGCGACCTTGCGCTCAGACCCGTTCAGCACGCGGGATGCCGTGGCGAGCGAGACTCCGGCCTCGCGGGCCACGTCGTGCAGGGTCGGCGCCGTCCCTCGGGAGTGGCGCGGCTGGCGCGCGCGGGAAAGGCTTTCCTGCTGGCTCATGCCCTGAGCATACTGCGGGGCGGCCCCCGCGCCCGGGAGCCGACCGGTATCCCGCACCCGCGTGATCGCGGCGATGTCGGCCATCAGTTCGAGAGGTAGGAGCGCAGGGCCGCCGCCTCGCCGGGCAGCAGCGCCGGGTCGTCGTTCGGCACGAACTCGAGCAGGGCGTCGCGGGGCGGCCTCGGGGCCGAGAGCGCTTCGGCGAAGAAGCGCGTCCAGAGGGCATCCCGCGCCCGCAGCGGACGTCGTTCCTGCGCGGGCCACCACGAGAACACGTGCGCCGCACTGGTGTGCGCGGCGACCGCGCGGTACTCGCCCAGCACCTCGTCGACGGCGGCCCCGACCGTCGGCTGCCAGTAGGTGCTGAGCGCGGGACTGGCCACCTCGGCGAGCACCCGCAGCGCCGTCGGCGCCGTGTCGGCGAGGGTGCCGGAATGGAACTCCAGCGCCAGCTCGATCCCCCGTGCGGTCGACTCCGCCGTCGCGTCGCGCAGGCGCGAGATGACATCCGCCCAGTGCGAGGGCGACGCCTCCGCCGACCCGAGTTCGCCGGCCCAGACGCGCACCCGATCGACGCCGAGCGCCGCCGCGGTGTCCAGGATCGGTGCGAGGGGCTCATCACGCCCGGCGCGGAAGTACGATCCGTACGAGCACGACGTCAGCCCGGCATCTGTCGTCGCCTGCGCCACGGCGACGGCGCGCTCGACATCGCCCGGGGCGACGTGCACGTCGGCGCCCCACTCGACGACCTCGAGTCCGGCCTGCGCCGCGAGCTCGATCACCCGTTCTGCGGGCAGCGACCGGAAGGTCACCGAGCACAGGCCAGGTCGGATCGTTCCCGTTCGGATCTTCGTCATACGGTCATCATCTCAAGGGGCGGCACGCGGTCACGGCGTCTGTCTGCAGGACCGAAGCACGGATGCAGGACCCGACCGACATCCTCATCCTGCATCCGTGCCCGCGTCCTGCAGACGAACGGGGAGGACGAACGAGGCCGACGAACGAGGCCGACGAACGAGGGCCGACGAACGAGGACGCGAACGAGGGCTGACGAACGAGGGCCGACGAACGAAGGCCGGGACGCGAACGAGGACAGACTCATGCCGGCCTCGAACACCGCGATCGGCCACCCGTGCGTCACGTCAGGTGGGGCGAGACCGCGGCGCCGAACGCCTCGGCCGTGCGCCGCACGACGTTCTCGGGAGCATCCGCCCAGATGTCGGCGTGGAAGATCTCGACCTCGATGTCTCGGTCGTATCCGGTCTCGATCACCGCGCGAGTGAGCGAGCCGAAGTCGATCACGCCGTCGCCCGGGTAGTGGCGAGACAGCAGCACGTCGGCGGCGAGCGGGGTCTTCCAGTCGCACACCTGGTAGGTCGCGATGCGGCCCTCGCGGCCGGCGCGCGCGATCTGCTCGAGCACCTGCGGATCCCACCAGATGTGGAAGGTGTCGACCGCCGCGCCCACGACCTGCGCATCGAAGTCCGCCGCGATGTCGAGCGCCTGGCCGAGGGTCGACACGACCGCACGATCGGACGCGTACATCGGATGCAGCGGCTCGATCGCCAGCGTCACCCCCGCCGCCTTCGCGTCGGCGGCGAGATCTCCGATCGCATCGCGCACACGTTCACGCGCACCGATCAGGTCGCGGGACCCCGCCGGAAGGCCGCCTGCCACCAGGACGAGCACCGCCGTCGACCCCTCGGCCCCGGCGGCCGCGAGCGTCGCGGTCTCCTCGATCGCTCGACGGTTGTCGTCGAGCGCGGCGAGGCGCTCCGTGCCCTCGGGGAGGGTGAAGAACCCGCCGCGGCAGTGCGTGCTGAACCGGAGCCCCGAGTCGGCGAGCATCTGCGCGGCCCTGTCGAGTCCGACCTCGTGCACAGGCTCGCGCCACAGACCGATCGCCTGGATACCGGCATCCGCGGTCACCCGCAGTGCGGTCGCGAGGTCGGCGTGCTTGATCGTTGCCTGGTTGATCGACAGGCGAGGATCGACGGTCACCGTGCCACGCTCCCTGCATCGATGCCGTTCAGGCGCAGCATCCCGTGCCAGCGCTCGCGCGCGAGGTCGGGGTTCTCGAGCGCCAGAGAGTCGTTCGCCAGCTCGACGATGCGGCTCAGGTGCGGCAGGCTGCGTGCCGAGTGCAGGCCGCCGACCATCTGGAAGGCGGGCTGGTGCCCGTTGAGCCACGCGAGGAACGCGACGCCCGTCTTGTAGTAGAAGGTCGGAGTCGCGAACACCTGGCGGCTCAGTTCTTCGGTCGGCCCGAGGATCTCGAGGTAGCGTGCGGGGTCTCCGGCATCCAGAGCCTGGATCGCGGCGGACGCCACCGGCGTGATCGCCGCGAACGCGCCGAGCAGCGCGTCGGAGTGGCCCTCGCCCTGCCCCACTGTGTCGCCGCCGATCAGCCCGACGTAGTTGAAGTCGTCGCCCGTGAACATGCGCACGCCCTGCGTCGATTCCTGAGAGTGCAGGCGCTCGCGCACCGAGATCTCGGACTCGGCGTTCAGCAGGCTCATCTTCACGCCCGCGACCTTGTCGGGGTTCTCGGCGATGATGTCGAGCAGCACAGCGGATGCCGCCTGCCAGTCATCCGGAGCGCCACCCTGGCTCGACGACGACGAAGTGAAGTAGCCGGCGAGCTCGGGGTCGAAGGCCGGGCCGAGCCAGTGCAGCACCACCGGCACCGTGGCGGAGGAGAGCACCTCGCGGTAGACGCGACGGTAGTCGTCGGCGTTCTCGGCCACCCTGGCGAGGTGGCGAGAGGCCATGAGCACGGGCCCCGCCCCCTGCTCCTCGGTGAAGTGCAGCTGCGCGGTGTAGGCGTCGATGACCTGTTCGAGCGAGATGTGCGACTCGGCGATGTGGTCGGTGTTGACGCCGACCACGACCGAGCCGCCCTCCTCGCGGGCGACCTCGGCGCTGCGTGCGATGAGCTCGCGGGTCGCCGCGGCATCCAGTCCCATGTTCCGCTGCGCGGTGTCCATGGCATCGGCGACGCCGAGGCCCCAGGAGTAGACGTTGCGGCGGAACGCGAGCGTCGAATCCCAGTCGATGTCGGCGGGCCGGCCGGGGGTGTTGTCGGCGTGCACCTTCGGCACGACGTGGGCCGCGGCGTAGGCGACGCGGCTCTGCAGAGGGGCGGAGGGTCGCGTGTACCCACCGCCCTCGCGCAGCTCGGCATCCGTCACCGCACCCGCGGCGTCGAGGAGTCGGAGAGTGCTCATGCTCAGCCCAGGGTCAGCGGCGACAGGGCGACCTTGCGGCCCTCGGCGCTGGAGGTCAGGCCGGCCTCGGCGAACTGCACGCCGCGCGCTCCCGAGAGCAGGTCGAAGGGATACTTCGTGCCCTCGACGAACGAGACGAGGTACTCCTCCCACTGCTGACGGAACCCGTTGAGGAACACGTCGTTGGTGGGGATCTCCTGCCAGTCGGCGTCGTAGTCGTGCGAGTCCTCGAGGTCGGGGTTCCACACGGGCTTCGGCGTGGCGTTGCGGGGCTGGATCCTCGCGCCGAAGAGTCCGACGACCGCGGATCCGTGGGTGCCGTCGACCTGGAACTCGACGAGCTCGTCGCGGTTGACGCGCACGGTCCAGCTGGAGTTGATCTCGGCGACGATCCCGCCCTCGATCTCGAAGATGCCGTAGGCGGCATCTTCGGCGGTGGCGGTGTAGTGCTCGCCGTGCTCGTCCCAGCGGTCCGCGATGTGCACCGCGGCCTGGGCGTACACGCTCTTGACCTCGCCGAAGAGGTTCTCGAGCACGTAGTTCCAGTGCGGGAACATGTCGACGATGATGCCGCCGCCGTCTTCGGTGCGGTAGTTCCAGCTCGGGCGCTGCGCGGGCTGCCAGTCGCCCTCGAACACCCAGTAGCCGAACTCGCCGCGCACAGACAGGATGCGTCCGAAGAAACCGGAGTCGATGAGGCGCTTGAGCTTCTGCAGACCCGGGAGGTAGAGCTTGTCGTGCACGACGCCGGTCTTGACGCCGGCGGCATCCGCGAGGCGCGCGAGCTCGAGGGCCTCGTCGAGCGACTCGGCCGTGGGCTTCTCGGTGTAGATCGCCTTGCCTGCCGCGATCGCCTTGCGCAGCGCCGACGCGCGCGCTTTCGTCACGAGGAAGTCGGCGTAGATCTCCCACTTCGGATCGGCCAGCGCTGCGTCGAGGTCGGTCGTGTAGTCCTCGATGCCGTGCTTCGCGGCGAGCTCGGCGAGCTTCGCCTCGTTGCGGCCGACGAGGATCGGCTTCACCGTGATGCGGGATCCGTCGGGCAGCTCGATGCCGCCCCCGTCACGGATCGCGAGGATCGACCGCACCAGGTGCTGCCGGTAGCCCATGCGCCCGGAGACGCCGTTCATGATGATCCCGATCTCGCGGGTCGTCGCCTGTGACATTGCTGATCCGTTCTCTTCTTTCAGATCCCGCGTCTTCTGCGGGGAGATTCGTGTGGGCGATACTGAGCGGGTAAGCGCTTTCCGACAGCATGCCATGCCGGGGGGCGGGATGCAAGAAGACGCGGAAAACGCTCTCCTGGGGGTGCGGCGTGCGTGGTGGGCGCGTGGTGGGTGCGTGGTGGGTGCGTGGTGGGTGCCCGGCGGGTGCCCGGTGGGTGCGTGGTGGGTGCCCGTACCGGTGCGGGGTCGAAAACGCATCCGAATCGCCCGATACGGGTGCGAAAGTGACCCCGCACCGACCGAGGGCTGCGAAAGTGACCCCGCACCGACCGAGGGGGGTGGCGCGGGTGCGAAAGTGACCCCGCACCGCGGGCGGCTGCGAAACTGACCCCGTACCCGTGCGGGGTCGAAAACGCATCCGAGTCGCCCGATATGGGTGCGAAACTGACCCCGCACCGCGGGCGGCTGCGAAAGTGACCCCGTACCGGTGCGGGGTCGAAAACGCATCCGAATCGCCCGATACGGGTGCGAAACTGACCCCGCACCGGCGGAGGGGTGCGAAAGTGACCCCGCACCGCGGGCGGGGGTGGGGCGGATGCCGAATCGACCCCGCACCGGCCGGCGGATGCCGAAGTGACCCCGACTGCGGGCCGTCGGCGCTCATACGGCCCCGAGGGATACGGCCCCGAAGGCCGCGGACCCGAGGGACACGGCCCCGAGGTCCGCGGCCGGTTCCGGACGGTGCACGCCCCTCGGCTGGTAGCCGAGTTCGCCTGCGATCCCGAGGATGTCCGCGAGATACCAGACGATCGCGAGCCACATCTCGGTGCCCTGCAGGCCCGGCTCCGTCTCTGCGAGACCGCGGGTCGCCGCAGACGACTCACGGAAGCCGAAGCCCTCCCCCGGCCCCCACGCCTCGAGCGCGCCGGACAGCAGGCGCGCTGCGAGGCTCTGCACCTCGGCCGAGCGGTGACCCGTGCCGCGGGTCAGCCACAGCGGGTGCGCCACGTCGAGCACGTTGCACGCGTTGCGCATGCCCGGCGCGAACCAGCGAGGGTCTTCGGCATGCCTGAGCACAGTGTCGATCACCCGCTCAGGGTGCGGCAACGGCACCCCGAACTGCGCGAAGGTGCCTCGCGAGGCCCGGTAGAAACCGTTCACGACAGGCAGGAGCCCCCGGTCCGGCGTGGGGGAACCCCACATGCCCGTATCCGGGTCCGCGTTCAGCAGCAGCCAGCCGAACAGCGCCTCCACCACCCCGTCGGGGACCGGGATGCCGGCCTTTCCGGTCCACAGCAGTGCCGTGCCGAAGCCGTCGATGTGGTGCCCTGCGGTCCAGGCATCCGATGCCCAGGGCAGGCGCCGGCAGAACGCCACGACGCTGTCGGGTGTGGCCTGGGTCACCCAGGTGAGCGCTGCGGGGAACCTCGATCCGAGCAGATCGAGGCCGTACCCCGTACTCAGCACGTGATAGGCCGCATCACCGTCGGAGAAGTCGACCCCAGATCTCTGGCGCCCGTCAGCGTCGAGAGGCGCGACGGCACCGGTCGACGGGTTCTGCCAGGCATGCAGACGCCGGATCTGCTCGTCGACGGAGAGCTGCGGCGGTGCGGCGCCCGTCAGCAGATCGGCGATCTCGACGGCATCTGCCTGCGCCCTGATGGTCGCAGCGGCGCCGGGGCGATCGATGAACAGCCCGTCCTCGTCACTCCACGATCGGGCCAGCAGCGAGGCCGCATCCGCGCGCGCCCGGACTCCGAACCGAGCCAGCCGCTCGCCGAGGCCGCCCACGCCATCCGCGGCTCCCGGGCCGCCCGCGGCTCCCGGGCCGCCCGCGGCTCCGACTCCATCCACGACACCCCGGCCACCCCCGACCGTCGCGGCGTGTCCCGCATCCTCCGAGACCTCGAGCGCAGGCCCGGCACCGGCGCCCGGCGAGGACGCAGCACCGACCGGTTCGACGCGCCAGCGCAGGAAGCGCGCGGGGTTTCCTGCGACGATCGCGCCTGCCGGCACGTCCTTGGTGACCACGGCGCCCGCCGCGATGACCGCGTGCGAGCCGACGCAGACCCCGTCGAGGATCACGGCGTGCGACCCGATCCACACGTCATCGCCGACCACGATGCCCCTGCAGGTCAGCGGCTGCCGGAACACGGGCGTGCCGGGCTCCATCGAGTGGTTGAATCCCAGGATCGAGGTGTGCGCGCCGATGCGGACGGCATCGCCGAGAGTCACCCTCCCGCGGATGACGGTGTACGGGTTGATGCTGCAGTCGGCGCCCGCCGCGAGCTCACCCGACAGGTACGCCCCGGCAGCGATGTACGTGCGATCGCCGAGCCGAAGCACGTCGTGGTCGACCGACGCGAGGTGCGAGATGAAGCACCGTTCACCGAGCCGGCGCTCGGGGTACCCCTCGGTGAGCACGCGCTGACGCTCGAGCTGCTCCTCGCGCTGGGACCGGTCGGCATCGCGCCAGAAGTCCCAGGGCGAGAACTCCCGCGGATCGACGGCCTCGCTCATGCGCTCAGCTCCATGTCCACTCGCGTGATCACCTGTGACGGCACACCGCCATGCAACAGCGCCTCGACGTCGTCGAGGGCCGAATCGGCGAGCCGCCGAGCCTCGGTCCCCATGGAGCCGGCGATGTGCGGGGTGAGCGCGACGTTCGGCAGCCCGCGCAGCGCCGAATCGAACGGCAGCGGATCGGGTTCGGTGACGTCGAGCACGGCATCCAGTCGTCCCGACCCGCACTCGGCGAGCAGCGCCTCGTGATCGAGGATCCAGCCGCGTGCGGTGTTGATGATCGTGGCGCCGTCACGGAGCGCCGCCAGCTCCGCCGCGCCGATCATGTGCCGGGTCTCGGGCAGCGCGGGTGCGTGCAACGACAGAACGTCCACCTGTCCGAGCATCTCGCCGAGGGGCAGCAGTTCCGCCCCGGCGGCGGCCACGGTCTGCGGCGAGACGAAGGGGTCGGCGACGAGGATGCGGATGTCGTCGAGCTGCCCCAGCATCCGCACCACCCTGCGTCCGATCCTCGAGAAGCCGACGACGCCGACGGTCCGGCCGACGCTGCCGTACCGCGTGGAGCCCACCAGATCACGCCACTCGAGCACCGTGGACGGCGAGCGCATGTGCACGAAGGCGCGCTTGAAGGCGAGGATGATCGCGGCGAAGGTGTACTCGGCGACCGGCACCGCGTTGGCGTCGGCTGCCGAGGTCACGGTGATGTCGCGGCGCCACAGATCGTCGGAGACGAGCTGCTGCACGCTGCCCGCGGCATGCACCACGGCGCGCAGTCGCGGCATCCGGTCGAGGAGCTCCGCGTCGAGACGCGGGGCACCCCACGAGGTGAGCAGGATCTCGGTGTCGCTGAGATCGCCCTCGTCGATCGCGAGCCGGGGCGATGTCGCCAGTGCCCGCAGTCGCGTGAGGCGCGCGTCGTCGAAGAGCAGATCGAAGACGTCGGGACTCATCGCCGTGCGGACCGTCACGCGCGCACTCCTTCGACGTCGAGCACCGCTTCGATGTCGAGCACGGGGCGGAGAGTGAACCGACTGTTCGCCCACGCCACATACAGCGCAGGCGCGCAGGTCAGACCGATCGCGATCGCGGGCATGGTGGTGAAGAGTCCGATCTGCACGCCGAGCACGGCGAGGGAGAGCGCCGTGAGATACCACCGCCGCACGCAGAGGTACAGCACGGCTCTGACGATGTCGCGCATCCGCGCACCGGGCGCCTCTGCCAGAGCGACGAGCGCCACCAGGGCGGTGGCCACCGCGATCACCGTGAGCAGCGCCAGCACCGGCACGATCATGACGGATGCCGCCGATTCCGAGACGGCTCGCACATCGACGAGCAGCACGACGACGGATGCCGTGGCCGCCGCGCCGATCAGCATGGCCTTGCGGGCCGTCGCCTTCCAGCCGCGGAGGAAGGAGCGCACCACCTGCGGTTCGCCGCGGCCGTGCTCACGGAATGCGGTGAACGCTCCGGTCAGCGCCGGCGCGGCCAGCGGTGCCGCGAGCGTCAGGAGCGGCCACGACAGTGCAGGGTCGGTGGTGATCAGCAGCACCACGAGCGGGGAGGCCGTGACGAGCACGAGGAAGTTCACCATCAGGCCCAGGTAGACGACTCCGAGGATCGAGGCCCACGCGTCGTGCGAGATGCGCTTCATCGCTCAGCCCTTCAGTCCGCTGGTGGCGATGCCCTCGACGAAGTACTTCTGCCCGAGCAGGAAGATGATCGCGATGGGGAGCACCGAGATCGTGAGTCCGGCGAACAGCAGTGCGTAGTTCGTGTCGAAGAGGTTCGAGACGAAGCTCTTGAGGCCGAGCTGGATCGTCCACAGGTCGGGGTTTCGCAGGTAGATCAGCGGACCGAGGTAGTCGTTCCAGGTGTTCACGAATGTGAGCAGGGTGAGGCTGGCGATGGCGGGGATCGACAGCGGCAGCATGATGCGGCGCCAGATGGCGTACTCGCTGAGACCGTCGAGCCGCGCGGCCTCGCTGAGCTCCTCGGGGATCGTCTCGTAGTACTGCTTCATGAGGAACACGCCGAAGGCACCGAAGGCCTGGAGCAGGATGATCGACCAGAGCGTGTTCGACACCTTCAGATTCGACAGCAGGATGAACTGCGGGATCATGTACGACTGCCACGGCACCGCGATCGTGCCGATGTAGACGAGGAACAGGATGTCGCGACCGGCGAACTTCATCCGCGCGAAGCCATAGGCGGCGAACGACCCGGTGAGCACCTGCAGGAACGTCACGCTGACGGCCAGGAACAGGGTGTTGCGGATCCAGACGAGCATGTTCGACTTCGTCCAGATGTCGATGTAGTTCTGCCACACGAACGTCTCCGGCACCCAGACGACGGGCACTGAGAACACCTCGTTGGCGTTCTTCAGCGAGCTCATGACCATCCAGAAGAACGGCGCGAGGAGGCCGATCGCCGCGATGATCAGCGCGATGTAGCCGAGGGTGCGACCGATCGTGAGCCGGGATCGGGTACGTCCGACGGGAGCGGGGGCGCTGAGCTTGCGCAGCGTGCCTCCGGTGACGAGGACCTGGGTCTCGGTCATCATGCGCTCCGCTTCTTGTTCCAGAGGAACTGGCCGATGGTCACGAGGATGCAGAGGAAGAACAGCGCGACGGCTGCGGCCGAGGCGTAGCCGAACTGCGACTCCTCGAAACCCTTCTTGTAGATGAACTGCGACAGCACGAGGGTCGACTGTCCGGGTCCCCCGTCTGTCATGACGAGGATCAGGTCGAAGATCTTGAACGAGTTGATGGTGAGCATCACCGTGACGAAGAACATCGTGGGTCGAAGCGAGGGGATCGTGATGTTGACGAAGCGCTGCCAGACGCCGGCGCCGTCGACGCGTGCCGCTTCGTGCAGCTCACGCGGCACGGTCTGGAGCCCTGCGAGGAAGAGGATCATGTAGTAGCCCATGTCACGCCACGTGCTCACGATCACGACGGCGGGAATCGCCCACTCGGATGACGTGAGCCACCCTGGGGGCGCGGAGATGCCGATCGCTCTGAGCACCTCGTTGATGGGGCCGTAGTCGGGGCTGAAGAGCAGGTTCCACACCACCGCGATCGCGACGATCGACGTGATGTAGGGGAAGAATGCCGCGGTGCGGAAGAACGCGACGCCGCGGAGCTTGTTGTTGAGCAGCAGCGCCAGACCCAGCGAGACGACGATCGTCAGCGGGATGTGCAGTACCGAGTAGTAGATGGTGTTCCAGAACGCGATATGGAAGCTGCCGTCGCCGAGCAGGCGCTGGAAGTTCGCGAATCCCACCCAATCGGCCTTGCCGAAGACGTTCCAGTTCGTGAACGCCATGTAGAAGAGGATCAGCACCGGAAGAAGGGTCAGGAACCCGAATCCGAGGAAGTTCGGCAGGATGAAGCTCCAGCCGATCAGGGCGTTGCGGCGACGCAGTGCCGAACGGCGGCGGGTCGGCGGCGCCTGCGGCGGCGCTTCGCTCTGGCGCGGGGCCTCTGTCGTGGTCATGTCTCTCGTCTCCTGGATGCTGCGCGAGGTCGGTGTCGGGGGCCGGCCGGGGCGGCCGGCCCCCGAGTGGGTCAGCCGACCTCGTTCTTCACTCGGTCTTCGGCCGTCTTGACGGCGTCGTCGACCGACGACGAGCCCGACATGACCGCCGTGTGCAGATCGGCGAGGATGCCCTGGATCGTGGCCGTCTTGTTCGACGTCGGGTTCTCCGGCAGAACCTCATGCGTCGACCAGGCGAACTTCGACAGATCGTCGGTCGGCGCTCCCTCGACCCCGAAGTAGGAGTCGACGACGGCGTCGTTCGTGAGTGCCGGGGTGATCCCGATCTCGGCGAGCGCCTGCGCGGCCTTCTCCGATGCGGCGAACTCGAGGAACTGCTTGGCGGCGTCGACCTTCGCGGAGTCGATGTTCGCGTTGATGCCGAAGCCGGTCGGGTCACCGAACGTCACCGGCGTGTTGTCGGTGCCGGTGGTCTTCTCGTCGAGCTGCGGGGCGGGGGCGATGCCCCACTCGAAGTCATTCGCCTCGCCCGATGCCTGCTGGGCGATGAGGGTGGCGGTGTACCACGTGCCCATCAGCATCATCGCGGCCTTCTGGGTGCCGAACTCGCCCTGGTAGGTGAGCTGGTTGGCTGTCGAGGTGTTGAAGTCGACCTGGCTGCCTGCGTCCTGCAGGGCCAGCGCGCTGTCGTAGTAGTCGGTCATGTCGCTGAAGTCGCCGTCGAGCACGCTCGTGCCGGTCTGCGCGTTCGCGAAGCCCTGAACCGTCGACTGCCAGCGGTGCAGGTACGCACCCTTGGCCGTGTCGGTGGTGAGGGCCTCCGCCGCGTCCGCGTAGTCGTCCCAGGTCCACGAGCCGTCGGGCTGGTCGACGCCCGCCGCCTCGAAGAGGGTCTTGTTGTAGAAGAGCACCCAGGAGTCCTGGCGGTACGGCACCGCATAGGCGGCACCGTCGACCTCGTAGGAGTCCGTGCCGCTGATGCCGTCGGGCAGCTTCACGTCGGACACGTCGAGAAGCTGACCGCCCTCCTGGAAGGTCGTGACGTACTTGACCTCCTTCTGCGTGATGATGTCGGGGCCCGACCCTGCGGCGAGGTCTGCGGTGACGAGCGTGTTGTACTCGGTCGGGTCGTACTCCTTGAGCTCGACCGTGACGTTGGGGTGGTCCTCCGTGAAGGCGTCGGCGAGCGTCTGGAACTCGGGAGTCGTGTCGATGCTCCACCCCGACAGGGTGAGCGTGACAGGGGCATCGGGGTCGGTGTTCGCTCCGGCGTCGGTGCCGCCGGAGCAGCCGGCCAGGGCGAGCGCCGCGACGGCGGCGATACTGCCGGCTGCGAGGATCTTTCGGTTCATGGGGATACTGCTCCTTTGCAATTGCGGGTACCCAGGACGGGTCGGGTGCGACTCAGGCGAGCCGGTGTTCGGTGGTGAGGGAATCAGGCCAGACCACGGCGATGTCGACGCCGTCGATGCGGACGGAGGGAGCGGAGGTCGGCGCGTGGTCGGACAGGTGCACGGCTGTCACGATCCACTCCCCGACGACGACCGGACAGGTGATCACGGGCACGGATGCCGCAGCGCCGAGCGGACTCGCATCGCGGCGGACCTCGACCGAGGGGATGCCCCCGGGGGTGAGTGCGGCGATCGTGCTGACGCGTCCGAGGGCAGACGACGAGGCGGTGTTCTCCGAGACCGTGTCGTCGACGATGTCCGCGGCGAGCGCCCACCCGCCGATGCGCAGGGCCGTGGGCGCGGCATCCGCCTCGATCCCGTCGATGCGCACGCACCGCACCTCCCACGCACCTCGTACGACCGACCAGGTGGTGACGGTGCCCGCCATGTCGACCTCGCCGGTGATGCCGGAGCCGTGCCGGGTCTGAGTGGTGGCGGGGGCGATCCAGTGCGCGGTCGCCTGCGACCCGGCGACGGCGGCGGCACCGTCGTGACGGATGCCGTGCACGCGCATGCCCGCTCGATGCGTCGCACGCCCGTCGGCATGCAGCAGCGCGACCGACTGCTCGAGGGGCTCGGCCCAGGCGTCGCCGTTCAGCAGCGGGCTCGCGGCGGTCGAGTAGCCGAGACGGGCGTAGAGCGGGGAGTCGCCGACGAGGTCGCCGGGGCGCGCGTGGTCGGATCCGTGGTTGATCACCCGGGCGATGCCGTCGTCGGCCGTCGCGGAGATGATCCATGCCGGGGCCTCGACGACCCGGAGGACGTCTGCGCTCTCGACCGGCAGTGGCTCGGCGGGTGCCGCCCAGACCGGGTGGTCTGCGGGAAGGGCGATGCCGAGCAGTCCCTTCGCCGCCCAGTACGGCGAGCCCGTGCCCGAGTAGTTCTGCGCGAGCCGGCGCCACTCGTCGTGCCACCCGAGGTCGAGGAGTCCCTGGTCGTTCGGGACGCCGTTCTCTGCGAAGTGGCGGACGATGGAGGAGGCCGCACGCCGCAGCTGCGCGGCCGGAACCGACGGGACCTCGGCGATGACACCCGCCCAATAGGGAGCCGCCGCCGCGAAGCGGTATACGAGGCTGCGGCCCTGGATCAGCGGAGACCCGTCGACACCGACGAGGGCGATCGCATCCTGCAGGAAGGTGTCGAGGCGGGCGAGATCGCCCGCGGTCCGACCGCCCGCGAGCTCGGTGGCGCCCTGCATTCGCGACCACAGCACAGGGTAGAGATGCAGCGCCCAGCCGACGTAGTGGTCGTACGAGCGGTCGTCTCCGTCGGAGATCCAGCCCCCCTCACGGAGGAAGGAGTCGTGCTGCGCCAGGTCCTGATCGATGTCGGCCTGAGACCACGGTCCGCCCACCGAGCGCAGGAAGGTCTGCACCACGACACGGAACCACAGCCAGTTGTTCTTCGGATAGCTGTCGTCGCCCACGACGGGGGCGAGGTAGTCGATCAGGCGCTGCCGCGTGATCGCGTCGAGGCGATCCCAGATCCAGGGACGTGTCATGTCGAGGATCAGGGCGATGGATGCCGCTTCGACCTTGGCCTGTGCGTGCTCGTCGAGACGCACCCACCGGTCGGGGCTCTCAGGATCGACGCCTGCGACGATGCCGCGGGAGTAGAAGTCGATGAGATCGTCGACGCCTTCGCCGCGTGCGCCGGCGATACGGAAGCCCGCCAGCAGGAAGGTGCGCACGAACCCCTCGAGGCCGTCGACGTCGATGCCGTATCCGCCCGACGCACCGGGGAGCGTGATGCGGGCACCGTTCTCGGAGGCCCACGGACGGGCTCCGGCGAGCAGGCGGTCGGCGTACGCGAGCAGGTCGTCACGAGACCACTCCGTGTCACGGGGGCTCGCCGCGGGCGCTGCGCCGGTGCGCTCGTACGTCACAGGGTTCTCCTTTGAAGACTGCTTCGAGGTGGACCGCGACGGATGCCGTCTCATTGCGATCGTTGGGAGATTATCATCGCATTTCGATCAAGACAAGACTCAAATACTACTAGATCGATCATTTTCGATCAGCTAGGCTGAGTGCGTGAACACGCTCCCCGCGCCGACCGCCGATGATCGCACCGCCTGGTCGCACATCGATGCGGCAGATCTGCGTCGACGTGCCACCGCCGATCTCGGCACACCCTGGCCTCAGCCCCTCGCCAGCCAGGCGGCGCGGGTGCACCGCGACGGCGACCGGGTCGCCTGGGAGAACCCGGCCTTCGCCCGCCAGCACCGACTCAGCCGAGCCGTCGTCGCCGCAGCCGTGACCCTCGACGACCACTGGATCGATGAGGTCGTCGACGGTGTGCAGCTGCTGTGCGAGCAGAGCTCGTGGTGCTGGCCCGCCCACGATGACACGTTCGACCGACACGGCAGCGTGCTGGCGACGGTGGCCGACCCCTTCCTCGACCTCGGCGCCGGAGAGACCGTCGCCCAGCTCGCCTGGATCGATCACGTGCTCGGCACCCAGCTCGATGCGCGCGCCCCCGGCATCCGCTCCCGCATCCGCCATGAGGCGCAGATGCGCGTCTTCCGGCCCTTCGTCGACCGCCGCGACTGGCACTGGCTGGGCCTCGACGGCGACGTGCACAATTGGAACCCGTGGATCCACTCGTCGGTGCTCACCGCGGCCGTGCAGCTGCATGACCACCCCGACCGCATCATCGACCTGGTCGTCGAGGGGCTCGACCGCTACCTCGTCGCACTGCCCGACGACGGTGCGATCGACGAGGGGTATTCGTACTGGTGGAACGGTGCCTGCCGTGCGCTCGAGGCGCTCGACCTGCTCGAGTACGCGACCGACCGACCGCGCCCCGACCTCGCCGGGCTGCGCGAGACCGTCGCGTTTCCGCACCGCTGTCACCTCGGCGGCGACTGGTACGCCAACCTCGCCGACGGCCAGGCACGCCCGTCGGCCGATCTCCCCTGGCACGCGCTGCACCGGGCCGCCCGGCGGATCGGCGATGCGGACGCCGCGGCACACGCCGCCTCGCACCGCGACGCGGCTCCGTCGGAGTCCGCAGGTCTCGGGCGTCTCGTCCAGGCCCTGACGGATGCCGACTGGCTCGCCGCCGCTCCCGCCACCTCCCCGCTTCCGCGGGATGTGTGGCTGCCCTCGACCCAGGTGCTGCTCGCCCGCGAACGGGCGGGATCGGCTGCAGGGCTCGGCCTCGTGATCAAGGGCGGGCACAACGCCGAGCACCACAACCACAACGACGTCGGCTCGTTCATCGTGACATCCGACGGAGTGCCCGTGATCGTCGATGCCGGGCGGCCGACGTACACGAAAGCCACTTTCGGGCCCGACCGCTACTCGATCTGGACGATGCAGAGCGCGTGGCACAACACCCCCACGATCGCCGGTGCAGATCAGTCACCGGGGCGCGAGTTCCGCGCATCCGACGTCGACGTCTCGGTGACGGATGCCGTCTCGTCGTTGGCCCTCGGGCTCGCCAGCGCCTATGAGGTCGACGGGGTCACGTGGCGGCGCACCGCCACCCTCGACCGTGCGAGCGGAATCGTCCGGGTGTCCGACGAGCGGGACGCACCGGCGTCGGATCGGCCCACCACGCTCAACGTCGTCGTCGCCGGCGCCGTGTCCGCCGTCGACGACGGCGTTCGTGTCGTGCCGCTCGACGGGGCGACGCCCGTCGTGATCCGTTGGCCCGCCGGCATCCGCTCCGCCCATACGGTGCGTGTGCTCGACGACCCGATGCTCAGCGACGTCTGGGGCGAACGACTCACCCGCATCGAACTGGACGTGAGCGCGCACGGTACAGCGTGGATCACGGTAGAAAGAGACGACGCCACCCCGGGAACGGGTGACAGCGAGGACGACAGATGACCGATCAGCAGCACGCTCCGCTGGCGCCTGCGCGTCACGCGCACATCCTCGCCGCCCTCGAACGCGACGGGATCGTGCGGGTCTCGCGCCTCACCGAAGAGCTGGGCGTCGCCCCGGTGACCCTGCGCCGTGACCTGCAGCAGCTCGAGGAGGAAGGTCGCCTCGAGCGTGTACACGGAGGTGCCGTGCCGGCTCAGGTTCCGGATGCCGCGGCGCCCGGACCGGCTCGGACCGGCGGCGCGATCGGCGTGCTGGTGCCGTCGCTCGCCTACTACTGGCCCGGTGTCGTGCGGGGGATGGAAGCCGAGGCACGCACACGCGGCCTCCGCCTGGTGCTGCGCGGAGCCTCGTACGAGCTGCAGGACGAGCGCCCGGTGCTCGAGCGACTCCTCGCCGCCGACGACATCCGGGGCCTCATCGTGGCGCCCAACCCCGATGTCACCCACGCGCAGGACGTGGTGCAGTGGCTCGACGCCTCCGGCATCCCCTCGGTGTTCGTCGAGCGCGATGCCGTGGTCCTTCCCGATCGCGCCCCCGTCGAGAATGTGACCACCGACCACGCCCTGGGCGCCATTCTCGCCGCCCGCCACCTCGCGAGTCTCGGCCACCGCCGGATCGGACTCATCCTGTCGCGGGAGTCGCCCACAGGCCGCAAGATCCTCACCGGGTGGGCGAGCGCCTGCGAGGAACTGGGCCTGGCCCCGGCCGACCATTTCGAGAGCCTCTTCCCCGACCGCAACGGGCCGGGCTTCGCGACCGCCGTCAACGCCGCCATCGACAAGGCGCTCGACGCCGGAGTGACGGGGCTGCTCATCCATTCCGACCCCGAGGCGATGGCGTTCATAGACATCGCGCTGAACCGTGGGCTCTCGGTGCCCGACGATCTCTCGGTCGTCGCCTACGACGACGAGGTCGCCCAGCTGTTCACACCGGCACTCAGCGCGGTCAGCCCGCCGCGTGCCGCCGTCGGTGCCGCCGCGATCGACCTTCTCGCCAAGCGCATCGCCGATCCGTCGCGTCCCGTGCATCGGGTGTCGCTGAGCCCGACGATGCACGCCAGGCAATCGTCGGCGCCTCCCGCCTGATCTCAGCCGGTGCGGGAGCGGGGCCGGGTGCGGGTGGTGCGGGTGCCACGCGGGGCCACTTACGCACCCGCCGCTCCAGGCGGGGCCACTTACGCATCCGCCGCACCAGGCGGGGCCACTTACGCACCCGCCGCGCACGCGGGGCCACTTACGCACCCGAAACCGCCGTTTCCGATGCCGAACTGACCCCGACCACAGGCCCGGTGCGCTTTTGACCCCGCACCGCGACGGCGGCGACGGCGACGGCGACGTCGACGACGACAGCGGCGGCGGCGACAGCGACAGCGACAGCGACGGACGCGGGAGAACGAGTCCGGATGCAGCGCCCTGCGGCCCCACTTACGCACCCCCCGCTCCAGGCGGGGCCGCTTACGCACCCGAAACCGCCGTTTCCGATGCCGAACTGACCCCGACCGCAGGCCCGGTGCACTTTTGACCCCGCACCACGACGGAGACGGATACGGGGAGACGGAGACCGAGACGGAGACGGATGCGACGGGGGAGACGGATGCGACGGCTTCGGAGACGGCCGCGGGCCGACAGACGCGACACCGACGGACGCGGGGAACGGGTGCGACCGCGGCGCCCGAGGACGGGTCAGCGGGTGCTGGCGCGCTCGATGAGCAGGGTCGGAACGACGGCGGATGCCTCAGGCTCCGGCGCACCCTCGATCTCGGCGACGAGCAGGCTCACGGCGCGATGCGCGAGAGCCGTGAAGTCCTGCCGGATCGTGGTCAGCGGGGGGCGGTAGTTCGCGGCATCCGGCACGTCGTCGAAGCCGATCACGCTGACGTCCTCCGGCACTCGGCGCCCGGCGTCGGCGAGCGCCCGCAGCAGCCCCAGCGCCATCTGGTCGTTGGCGCAGAAGACGGCGGATGCGGTGAGCACCGCGTCTCCGGCGAGGAACCCCGCCTCTGCGGTCCAGTCTCCGCGCACGATCGGCGGCGGCTGCACACCCGCGGCGACGAGGGTGTCGCGCCATCCCCGCTCGCGCTCGCCCGCGGCGAACGAGTCGGCCGGTCCCGCGAGGTGGTGGACGGTCGCGTGCCCGATCTCGAGAAGATGCGCGGTCGCGACCGCGGCCCCTCCGACATGGTCGCTGTGCACGACCGCGAGGTCGGCGGCGCCCGGGGCATCGACCACGACGAGCCGGAGACCTGCGGGCCGGTCGGCCGCGGGAACGAGCGCCGACGCCTCGTTGAGCACGATCGCGCCGTCGACCTCCTGTTCCACGAGCCGCTCGAACGCGTCGGCGACGGTGTCGCCGGAACCGTTGCCGCTCGCAGGGACGCCGACGCGTTCTGCGGTGGTCGACGCGCTGGCGCCGGCCGTCACGAGCGTGAGCGCGTATCCGCGTTCGGCGGCCGCCTCGGCGGTGGCCTGCAGCATCCGCGAGTTGCCGACCGTGGCGAGCGTGGTGACGACGAGACCGATGGTCTGCGAACGGCCGGTGCGCAGCGCGCGCGCCGCACGGTGGGGCCGGTAGCCGAGCTCGGCCATCGCGGTCTCGACACGCTCTCGGGTCGCAGGATCGACCCGCGGACTGTCGTTGACGACGCGCGAGACGGTCTGTCCCGACACGCCCGCGCGAGACGCGACCATCGCCATCGAGACGCGCCCCGATGCAGGGCGGCGACGTCGCGGGGCATCCGGCGCGCGCAGCGGGTCGTCGCCCATCCCACTCACCCCCGCGTCGCGTCCACAACTCAGCAGTGTTGACGTTACCACGGCCCTGTGCGTACCATGTTTACGTGAACACGCACGAATTGCCTGAGTTGCGAACCGAGACCCTCTCCGCGGGGATCACCAAGCGCGCGACGACCCTCGCCGACGGCCGCGAGCTGATCTACTTCGACGACCCCGACACGACGCTCGGCGCCGAGCGCGCGGTAGACTCCCGCACGCTCGACCCGCGCGGCGCCACCGCCACGATGCGCCTCGACGTGCTGACCGGCGACTGGATCACGGTCGCCGCGAACCGTCAGAACCGCGTCATGATGCCCAGCGCCGATGCCGACCCGCTGGCCCCGCAGTCCGCGACGAACCCGTCGGAGGTGCCGTCGATGTACGACGTCGCCGTGTTCGAGAACCGCTCCCCCGCGTTCGGCCCCGCGCTGGCCGAGGCGGTCGGCTCCGCTCCCGAGGCATCCAATGCCCCGCGCGGCCTCGACGATCTCGCGGCCCTCGGACTCGGGCGCACGCGCACCTCGGTCGGTCGCTGCGAGGTCGTGTGCTTCAGCCCCGAGCACACCGGATCCTTCGGCACGCAGTCCGTCACCCGCGCGCGCACGGTCATCGAGGCCTGGGCCGACCGCACCGCCGCTCTCTCGCAGCTCCCCGGCATCGAGCAGATCTTCCCGTTCGAGAACCGCGGCGAGGCGATCGGCGTCACCCTGCCCCACCCGCACGGTCAGATCTACGCCTACCCGTACGTCACACCCCGCACCACACGACTGCTCGACTCGATCGACCGCACCGCCCCCGACCTGTTCCAGCACATCCTCGAGTCCGAGCAGGCCTCGGAGCGGGTCGTGTTCCGCGGCGAGCACTGGACCGCCTTCGTGCCCTTCGCCGCGCGGTGGCCCCTCGAGGTGCACCTGATGCCGCACCGCCACGTCGCGGACTTCGCCGAGACGACCGAGGCCGAGCGCGATGAGCTCGCGCCCCTCTACCTGCGCCTGCTGCGCGGCGTCGATGCGCTCTACGACACCCCGACCCCGTACATCGCGGCGTGGCACCAGGCCCCCGTCCACGTGGGGCGCGACAGCGTGCGCCTGCACCTGCAGCTGACCAGCCCCCGCCGCGCCGCCGACAAGCTCAAGTTCCTCGCCGGATCCGAAGCCGCGATGTGGGCCTGGGCCGCCGAGGTCACCCCCGAGCAGGGCGCCGCCCGCATCCGCGAGGCGATCGCGAAGGCCGACGCCGCCCACGGCGACGCACTCCGCACCGCACACACCGAACACACCGCACACACCACAGACACCACGGACACCGCACACACCGCAGACACCGCAGACACCGCAGACACCGCAGCAGACACCGCAGACGAGGCATCCGCATGACCCCCACCACCGCCGCGCAGGCGACCGCCCTTTTCACCGACCTCACCGGCCGCACTCCCGACGGCGTCTGGTCGGCTCCTGGGCGCGTGAACCTTATCGGCGAGCACACCGACTACAACGACGGTTTCGTGCTGCCGTTCGCGATCCCCCACCGCACCTACGCGGCCGTCGGGGTCCGTGACGACGGCCTGGGTCGCGTGTGTGTCGCATCCACGTTCGCCGACGAGCCGGTCGAGGTCGCCCTCGACGAGCTCGACGCGCTGTTCCCCACCCCGACCGGCACCGCCCCGCGCGTGCCCGAATGGGCCGCATATCCGCTCGGAGTCGCCTGGGCGCTGCGTCAGGCCGGTGCGGAAGGCCGCGGACTCGACATCGCGATCACCTCCGACGTCCCGGTGGGCGCAGGGCTCTCATCGTCCGCCGCGATCGAGGGTGCGACGGCATCCGCGCTGAACGACCTCTGGGCCGCCGGGCTCGACCGCACGGCCCTCGCGCGGATCGGCCGCCGTGCCGAGAACGAGGCCGTCGGCGCCCCGACCGGCATCATGGATCAGATGGCCTCGATGCTCGGTGAGCCCGATGCCGCCATCTTCCTCGACTGCCGCTCGCTCGACGCCGTGCTCGTGCCCGTCGGGATCGCCGAGGCCGGTCTTGCGATCCTCGTGATGGACACCCGCGTCACGCACGCCCACTCCACCGGCGGCTACCGCGAGCGCCGCGCCGCGTGCGAGCGGGGAGCCGCCATCATGGGCGTGCCGAGCCTGCGCGACGTCTCGGTCGGCGACCTGCCTCGCGCCGAGGAGCTCATGGACGACGTCACGTTCCGCCGCGTGCGGCACGTGGTCACCGAGAACCAGCGCGTGCTCGACACGGTGCGGGTGCTGCGCGAAGACGGTGCCCGTGCGATCGGCGACCTGCTCGTCGCTTCGCACGCCTCGATGCGCGACGACTTCGAGATCTCCGTGCCCGAGCTCGACACCGCGGTCGAGGCAGCCCTCGCCGCCGGCGCGATCGGCGCGCGGATGACCGGCGGCGGTTTCGGCGGCGCCGCGATCGCGCTGATCGAGCAGGACTCGGTGCAGCAGGTGACGGATGCCGTGAACGCCACGTTCGCCGCATCCGGTTTCACCGCCCCGGTTGTCTTCACCGTCACGCCGTCGGCGGGCGCGCACCGCGACTCCTGAGCCCGCCCGATCTGCGGAGCCCGTCCCGATCTGCGGAGCCTGTCCGGATGTGCAGCGCAATCCGACGTCTGAACCCGCCCGATCTGCGGAGCCCGTCCCGATGTGCAGCGCAACCCGACCGGTCGATCCGCAGATCGGGACCGAGCCCGCAGATCGGGACCAGACGGGACCGGCCCCGCAGATCCGGACCAGACAAGACCGAGCCCGCAGATCGGGACCAGACGGGACCGGCCCCACAGATCCGGCCCCGCCAAGACCGGTCCCGCAGATCGTGACCTGAGATACTGAACACTTCCCCACCCTGAGGAGCACCATGTCCTGGATCGTGACCGGCGGCGCCGGCTACATCGGCTCGCACGTCGTTCGCGCACTGGCGGATGCCGGGCTCACACCCGTCATCCTCGACGACCTCTCGAGCGGGGTCGCCTCGTTCGTGCCCGAGGGCGTGGCCTTCGTGCAGGGCAGCATCCTCGACCGCGCGCTCGTCGAGAAGACGCTGCGCGATCACGACGCCGAGGGTGTCATCCACGTCGCGGGATACAAGTACGCCGGCGTCTCGGTGCAGCGGCCGCTGCACACCTATGCGCAGAACGTCGAGGGCACCCGCGTGATCCTCGAGGCGATGGATGCCGCGGGCGTCGCGAACATCGTGTTCTCCTCGTCGGCCGCCGTGTTCGGCACGCCCGATACGGCGCTCGTCGTCGAGGACACCGCCAAGAGGCCGGCGAGCCCGTACGGCGAGTCGAAGCTCATCGGCGAGTGGCTGCTGCGCGACCAGGCGATCGCGACCGCCGACTCCGACGCCCCGCTGCGGCACACCTCGCTGCGGTACTTCAACGTCGTCGGGTCGGCCGATCCGACCGTGTACGACGTGAGCCCGCACAACCTCTTCCCGATCGTGTTCGAGAAGCTGATCGCGGGCGAGACCCCGCGCATCAACGGCGACGACTACGACACCGAAGACGGCACGAACGTGCGCGATTACGTGCACGTCGGCGACATCGCCGCCGCACACGTCGCGGCCGCGAAGCGTCTCGCCGGCGGCGAGCCGATCGAGGCCGCGTACAACCTCGGCTCGGGCGACGGCCTCAGCGTGAAGCAGATCATGGATGCGGTCGCCCGCGTCACCGGCATCGACTTCGCCCCCGAGATCGGCCCCCGGCGCCCGGGCGACCCCGACCGCATCGTGGCCACCGGCGAGCTCGCTGCCCGCGACCTCGACTGGAAGATGCGGTACACGGTCGACGAGATGGTGCGCACCGGCTGGGAGGCGCGTCAGGCCGCGTCCTGACGTCGGCTCAGAGGTCGCGCGTGCGGATCGGGTAGAGCCAGAAGCACAGCCACGCCAGCGCGGCGAAGACGAGCGGCACCACCGCGACCATCACGCGGATCCCGCCGTCGACGGCCTCGGGCTGCGCATCGCCGAGCGACGCGTCGAACCCCGACGCCGTGAGCACCACCGCGGCGACGACGGCCTGCAGGACCACCGAACCGCGCACGACGAAGCCGTTGACCCCGAAGTACGCCCCCTCGCGGCGATGCCCGGTGCGCACCGCATCGTCGTCGATGATCTGGGCGAGCACGACCTCGAGCAGCTGCAGCAGCCCGCCGACCCCGACGCCGACCGCGACGCCGACCAGCGCGGCCGCCATCACGCCGGAGGGCAGCAGGTAGCCGAGTACAGCGAGGCCGAAGACCGCGACGCTCCACAGCATCGCCGTGCGCGGCGACGTGCGGCGCACGACCGCGCTCCACAGCACGATCGAGGGGATCGCCGTCACGAAGATCGCGCCCAGCAGCAGGCTCCCCTCGCCCTCCTCGGCGCCCAGCGAGTACCGCACGTAGAAGGGGACCGCGGCGAGGATCACGGCGATCGACGTCTGGATGAACAGCGAACCGAGCACATACGGCACGAACGCGCGGTTGGCGAACGTGTACCGCAGCTGGTCGCGCCAGCGCATCGCCTCGGAGGCCGCCCGCGGTACGTCGCGCTCGATCATCCCGCCGAGGAACGACACGACGAGCAGCACGAGGCAGATCCCCGCGAGCACGAGCGCCATGCCCGACCAGCCGATCCAGCCGTAGAGCCGGGGCGCCCCTGCGGTGCCCAGCACGATGCCGAGGATCGCGAAGATCTGCCGCGGCACGTTGCCGCGCGCCCGTTCCTCGGTGGTGCGGAAGATCTCGGGGAACAGCGCCGAGATGTTCAGCACCACCACCACGAACGCGACGTCGTAGACCGCGACGACGACCAGGAACCAGACGATCAGCCCTGCGGCGGGCAGCGGCGGCGGCATCCAGACCAGGGCGAAGGCGACGACGAGCGGCACGATCCCCAGACCGATCCACGGGATGCGACGACCCCAGCGACTGCGGATGCGGTCGGACAGCGCCCCGACGAGCGGATTGAGCGCGGCGTTGAGGATGCCGTGGGCGATCATCGCCGCCGCCACCCAGGTGGGCTCGACGCCCAGGCGTGTGACGTAGAAGTACACGACGAACGCCGAGAACGTCTGCGTCATGAGCTGCGTCGGGAATCCCGAGACCCCGAAGGCGATCGACTGCCTCCTCGTCGGCGCGGACTGCAGGCGCCGGTCGCGCAGTGACGCGCGCAGCGAGGTCATGGGCGACGGCTCCGCTGCAGGTCGCGCAGCGCGCGCCATCCGATCCTGACCAGTCTCTCGTCGGCGATCGCCTGCAGCACCGCGGGGTCCGACAAAAGACGCAGCTCGTGTCCGCGCTTGACGGCGCCGAAGTCGACCACCGCGCGAAGTTCGTCGTCGTCGACCATCGGATGCAGGTAGATCTCGGTGACCCCGGCGGGCACCGCGCGCAGCAGGGCGATGAATCCGTCGCGCACCTGTTCGTACGACTCGTCGGGCGCGGCGTCGAACGGGTGGCTCCACAGCCGGTCGATGATCTCGACGCCGAGCGCGTCGGCGCCTGCGGCCGCCTCGGTGAGCTTTGCCTGCAGGGCCGCATCGTCTGCCGTACCCTCCATGCTGCGCGGGAGGCGGAACGGCAGTCCGTGCCGAGCGGCGAGCGGGAGCACCTGCGCGAGGAAGTCGCGACCGGTGAGCAGCCCGTAGACCGATCCCATGTGGTTGTCGAGGTGGGTGACGTCGACGCCCGCATCCAGCGCGCTCTGCAGCTGGGCGGCGACCTCCGCCGCCACATCGGCGTCGGAGGCGCGCTGCTCGATCGAGAGCACGTCGGCGGGGAAGTACCCGGCGGCGTCGACCAGGCTCGTGCCGCTCCCGGTGAGCGGACGCCACCGGTAGTCGGTCCACTCGCTCGTGAGCACGAGGTGCACGCCGACGTCGAGGTCGGTGCGCGCCGCCGCGAAGGCCAGCGCCTCGGGAGCCCACGCGCACGGCACCATCACCGTGGCCGAGTCGATGTGCCCGTCGTCGAGCAGCCCGGTGATGGCCGCGTTGGCCGCGTGGCACATCCCGAAGTCGTCGGCGTTGATGATGACGGCACGAGCACCCGCTGCGAGGCCGAGGCGATCGGCCAGATCGGAGATCACCGGCCGCTCCGCTCTGAGCCGGGAAGAAGGCGGGTGAAGATCGTCGCCCGCAGCGCCGCGGTCGCTTCGCCGACAGCGCCGACGAGCGGAGCCTCGGGCCCGAACGACGAGGCGAGGATGCTCAGCGGCAGCCGGGGTGCGAGGTTCTCGGCCGCTCTCGCCGTCGCGTCGACCATCGCGGGATGCGCCGCGGATCCGCTGAGGATGAACGCCTGCGGATCGAGCACGAGCGCGATGGTGCCGGCGATCAGCGTGAGCCTGCGCCCCATCTCGGTCGCCATCGCGCACGCTCCCCGGTCGCCGTCGGTCGCGGCGTCGAGATGCTGATCGATCGTCAGCTCGGGGTCGCGCCCGTGGGCGAGGGCGAGATCGCGCACCACGTCGTCGCCGAGCACGGGGGCGCCGATCGGCACCGGCGTCTGCGGCAGGTACATGACCTCGCCCGCCACTCCGGAGTAGCCGCGGTGCAGCCTGCCGTCGATGACGATCCCGGCTCCCAGCCCCTCGTCGAGCAGCAGCAGCGCGAAGCTGTCGAGGTCGGCTCCGGTGCCCGAGGTCAGCTCGGCGAGAGCGGCCAGGTTGACGTCGTTCTCGACGCGCACAGGGCACCCGAGCCTGGTGGAGAGCGCATTCTTGAACGCGCCCCCGTCGGGACCCTGATCGTCGCGGATGCCGCCGTCGGCGGTGACGATCCCGGGGATCCCGACGACCGCCAGCTGCACGGTCGCACCCACTGCCCGGCGGCACGCGTCCACGAGTTCCGCGATGTGGGCGACCCGGTCGCTCCGGGCCGGGAAGGGCGCGTGGTTCTCGGCGCGTACCGCACCGGTCGGATCCACGAGCACGACGTGCGCGGCATGCACGTCGACGTGCACCGCGGCGGCGACCCCGAGCTGCGGATGCAGACCGACTCGTCCGGCAGCCGGGCCACGGGTCTCGCGATCCACGCCGGCCGGTGCGACCGCGGCCGCGCTCTCGAGCATCCGCAGCACCTGGGTCACCGCGGTGCGCGACAGTCCCGTCTCGGTCATCAGCTCGGTGCGGGTCTGGGGCCCCCGGCGCGCGAGCGTCTCGAGGATCGCACGCCCGTTGAGCGTGCGCAGCAGGCTCTGCGGTCCTGCGAGCGGTCGTGCCATGCGGATTCCCCCCGGAGTCGGCCTCCGCCCCAGCATGACACATCGTGTCTCACCGATGCACGCCCGATCGTGAGCTCCGAACGGCCCTCTTCCGAGACACCGGACTCCGGACGTGCGACCCGCTCAGTCGAGCGCCGACATCACGTGCTTGATGCGCGTGTAGTCGTCGAAGCCGTACTGCGAGAGGTCCTTGCCGTAGCCCGAGTGCTTGAATCCGCCGTGCGGCATGTCCGACACGAACGGGATGTGGGTGTTGATCCACACGCATCCGAAGTCGAGGTCGCGCGAGAAGCGCATCGCACGGGCGTGATCGGTCGTCCACACCGACGACGCCAGCGCGTACGGCACGTCGTTCGCCATCTCGAGCGCCTGCTCGGGGGTCTCGAAGGACTGCACTGTCAACACCGGTCCGAAGATCTCGCCCTGCACCGCCTCGTCGTCCTGGTGCAGCCCCGAGACGATCGTCGCCTCGAAGAAGTACCCGGTGTCGCCCTGGCGCGCGCCGCCGGTCTCGATCCTCGCGTGCGCGGGCAGCCGGTCGATGAATCCCTGCACCTGGGCGAGCTGGGCCGCACTGCTGAGCGGTCCGTAGAGGATCCCCTCCTCCTGCGGACCGCCGGTGCGGGCAGCCGTCTTCGCCTTCTCGACCAGCGCCGCGACGAACTCGTCGTGCACCGACGAGTGCACCAGCACCCGGGTGGCGGCGGTGCAGTCCTGCCCGGCGTTGAAGAAGGCTCCCGCGATGATGCCGGAGGCCGCCTTGTCGAGGTCGGCGTCGGGGAACACGACCGCCGGCGCCTTGCCGCCCAGCTCCAGATGCACCCGCTTGACGTCGTTCGCCGCCGACCGCGCGACGGCCATCCCGGCGCGCACCGATCCGGTGATCGCCACCATCTGCGGCGTCGGATGCTCGACCAGCGCCACCCCGGTGTCGCGATCGCCGAGCACCACGTTGAGCGTGCCGGCGGGGGTGTGCAGCGCGACGATCTCGGCCAGCAGCAGGGTGGTCAGGGGCGTCGACTCCGCAGGCTTCAGCACCACCGTGTTGCCCGCGGCGAGCGCGGGGGCGATCTTCCACACGGCCATGTTCAGCGGGTAGTTCCACGGGGTGACCTGGCCGATCACGCCGATCGGCTCTCGGCGCACGAACGACGTGTGCCCGGCGAGGTACTCCCCCGCGGCACGCCCCTCGAGGCTGCGCGCGGCACCGGCGAAGAAGCGCAGCTGGTCGATCGACTGCACGATCTCGTCGTCGACGAGGGTCGACCTGGGCTTGCCGGTGTCCTTCGACTCCAGGTCGGCGAACTCCTCGGCGCGGGCCTGCATCGCGTCGGCGATGCGGAACAGCGCGAGCTGGCGGTCGGCGGGGGTGGTGTCGCGCCAGATCGGGAACGCCGCAGCGGCCGCGGTGTAGGCGGCATCGACGTCGGAGGTGTCGGAGACGGGCAGCTCGCCGTAGCTCTGCTCGGTCACGGGGTCGATGAGAGGCATCCGCCCCTGGCCCGAGACGGCCACGTAGCGGCCGCCGATGAAGTTCTGGAGGAGTTCTGTCGCCATGCCCGCCATGCTAGCGATGCGCTTGCGAATACAGAAGAGTCTTTTGATCTGGGCGATGGAATCAGTTGCCATGGGGCATTCATCCTGTCAATATCGACACATGAGTGCGACGCCGAAGCAGCCGGTCCTTGATGACATCTCGAAGCGGATCGTCGAGCTGCTGCAGGAGGACGGCCGCCGGCCGTACGCCGAGATCGGTCGGGAGGTCGGGCTCAGCGAGGCTGCGGCACGCCAGCGCGTGCAGCGGATGACCGAGGCCGGGATCATCCAGATCGTCGCCGTGACGGATCCCATGCAGCTCGGATTCCACCGGATGTCGATGATCGGCATCCGCGTCACCGGCGATCCGCGGCTGATCGCCGAGGAGCTCACGAAGATCACCGAGCTCGCCTACGTCGTCGTCACGCTGGGCACCTTCGACATCCTCGTCGAGGCGGTGTGCGAGAGCGACGCCGACCTGCTCGACCTCATCGCCACCCGCATCCGCACGATCCCCGGGGTCATGCACACCGAGAGCCTGCTCTACGCGGGGCTCTACAAGGACCTCTACAACTGGGGCACGCGCTGAGGCGCGGGCCCGGAAACCGGGAGTGATCATGGGAACCACCGTCTTCGAGCGCCGTCTTCCCGCGCCGGTCGCGATCGAGCGGTCGCTGCGCGACACCGTTCTCGGAGTGTTCTGGCTCGACGATGTGAAGCGCCCCGAGCATCCCGTGCTGTCGGGCACCGTCACCGCCGACCTCGCGATCGTCGGCGGCGGCTACGCGGGGCTGTGGACCGCCGTCCGCGCCAAGGAGCGCGACCCCGATCGCCGTGTGGTGCTGCTCGAGGCCTCGCGCATCGCGTGGGCGGCCTCCGGTCGCAACGGCGGCTTCTGCGAGGCCAGCCTCACGCACGGACACGAGAACGGCCTGACGCGCTGGCCCGACGAGATCGACCGCCTCGAGGAGCTCGGGCGCGAGAACCTCGACGGCATCGAGGAGACCGTCTCGCGGTACTCCCTCGACGTGGACTTCGAGCGCACCGGCCAGCTGGCGGTGGCCGTCGAACCGCACCAGGTCGAGTGGCTGCGCGAGGAGGAGGGCTTCCTCGACCGCGACGCCGTGCAGGCCGAGGTGCACTCCGACACGTTCCTCGCCGGCGCCTGGGATCGCGAGGGCTCCGCCCTCGTGCACCCCGCCAAGCTCGGACTCGAGCTCGCGCGGGTCGCGATGCAGCTGGGCGTCGAGATCTACGAGCACTCGCTCGTGCGGGCGATCGAGGGCGACGGCGCAGGCCCCGTGACGCTCGTCACCCGGGAGGGCGGGCGGGTCGTCGCCGATGCCGTCGCCCTCGGCACGAACGTCTTCCCGTCGCTGCTCAAGCGCAACAGGCTCATGACGGTGCCGGTGTACGACTACGTGCTGATGACCGAGCCGCTGACCGACGACCAGCTCGCCTCCATCGGGTGGTCGAACCGGCAGGGCCTCGCCGACAGCGCCAACCAGTTCCACTACTACCGGCTCACGGCCGACAACCGCATCCTGTTCGGCGGCTACGACGCCGTCTACCACTTCGGCGGAAAGGTGCGGCCCGAGTACGAGGACCGGCCGGAGAGCCACCGCAGGCTCGCCTCGCACTTCTTCACGACGTTCCCGCAACTCGAGGGCCTGCGCTTCACGCACCGCTGGGCGGGGGCGATCGACTCGTCGAGCCGCTTCTGCGCGTTCTTCGGCACCGCCCGCAGGGGCCGGGTCGCGTACGCCACCGGATTCACCGGCCTGGGGGTCGGCGCCGCGCGGTTCGCCGCGGATGTGATGCTCGACAAGCTGTCGGGCGAGCCGACCGAGCGCACCGAGCTCGCCATGGTGCGCGAGAAGCCGATCCCGTTCCCGCCCGAGCCCCTCACCTCGATCGGCGTCAATCTCGTGCGCGCGGCGATGGACAGGGCCGATCACGACGAGGGCAAGCGCAACCTGTTCCTCAAGACACTGGATGCCGTCGGCATGGGCTTCGACTCATGAGCACGCGTGCGCCCGGCGAGGCAGTGGATGCCGCGGCCCTTGCGCTCGTGCACGCGCCCCTGCCTGCCGATGAGGTGATCCTCGGCCGGCCGACCACCGCCGTGCATGCTCTGACGACGGTCGGCGACGTCGAGGTCGGCATCTGGGAGATGACGCCGGGCACGGCATCCGACACCGAGGCCGATGAGGTCTTCGTCGTACTCGCCGGTCACGCCCGGATCGAGTTCGTCGACCCGCCGCTGCCCGCGATCGAGGTCGCCCCGGGTTCGGTCGTGCGTCTGGCCGAGGGCCAGCGCACCGTGTGGACCGTCACCGAGACGCTGCGCAAGATCTACATCGTCTGAGGATGAGCCTGCGGCGCACCGCGTCGCGCGCCGCTCGCCGCGCGCCGCGTCGCGCGTCGCGCACCGGGCGCTCGGGGTCAGGCCGCGTCGACGCGACTCTGGCAGCCGATGCAGGCGGATGCCTGGGGCAGCACCTCGAGGCGGGCGGGTGCGATCGGCTCTCCGCATCGCCCGCAGAGCCCGTAGGTGCCCGCGGCGACCCGTTCCAGCGCATCGGTGAGCTGGCGGATCACTGCGCGGTGCGACGCCGCGGTCTGATAGGCGACCGGGTCGACGGTCGGGAGCGCGCGCGGTTCGAGTTCACGCAGAACCGTCTCGCGATCGCGGAGGAGGCTCTCGAGTCGGGAGGCGATCGCCGCGGACGGCGGGAGGTCGGCGACGGGGGTGAGATCGGGCATGTCTGCTCCTTGCAGGCGGAAGGACGCCGCAGGCGCGGCGTCTCGGGGCTGTCGCAACAACCGGGGTCAGCGGTCGACGCGGTCGCGGCGCGGGATCAGAAAGAGATCGGCAGTCCGCGGAGGGTGATCAGCCGAGGCGGAAGAACCTCGTGCCGGCCACCGGCGATATCGACCGCTGTCGTCACCACGGAAGCGTCGCGAAAACGCTCACTGCGCGGCGAAACGGTCGATATCGTCATGTGCATCACCATAGCCGGATGCCCGGGAAAAGCAATTCGGTAAAACCCGGACGTGGCGGATCATGCATTTATCGATGACGTGATGCGTAAATGCCTCAGCGCGCACAGCAATGCGGAGTGAGGAGAAGATTACCTCGTCAGAGGCGATTTGACTTCCTGTACCGGCGGGCTATGGTCAGAGGACGCACGCCAGCCACGAGGGGAAGCGAGTTCTCATGTCCGCAAAGACACCACACGTCCGAGGGTCGAAAAAGGCCCCGCAGATGACCATCAAAGAAAAGCGCGCCGCAAAACGCGAAAAGCGCGAGCCGGAGGAATTCCTGAAACCGCGCAAGGCCGCCGCGCGCTGACCCGACCACCGCTCGATCACGGCGATGGCCGGCCGCACACCCCGGCGGGAGCGGCCGGCCATCGGCCGTGGCGGGTCGGCGCCAGAACGCCTCAGATCAGAGCGCGCACGGACGCGTACGCATCGGAGACATCGCGGGTCTGCACGTCGTAGACGCGCACGGTGCCGGCATCGCCCTCGTGCCTCGACCACCCCGGATCTCCGGTGGCGACGAACGCGACGGCCCCGCCGTGCAGCTCGTCGGCGAGAGCCTGCGGCGGGTTCGGCCCGGCCAGCGCCTCCATCGACGGCCCGTCGAGGCAGTCGAAGAAGAACGGCACGTCGAGGCAGTGCTCGGCGAAGCCGAAGTGACCGGACGGCCAGGAGAACCGGTAGAGCCAGGTGGGCGCATCCGCCCTGTCGGCGGCGATGCGCGGCACGGTGCGACGGAACATCCCGTCGGTGAGCACACGCCCCGCCAGCCGCGCCTTGCCGAGACGGACGACGTCGGCGTTCGCCGCGAGATACTCGGCACGGATGCTCCCGCGCAGCCCGAGCCGGTTCAGCAGCACCGACTGCGGCACCCAGCGCAGCGCTGTCGCGGCTGTGCCCGTGAACGCCATGGTGAACTCGTCGTCGGCCGCCCCGATCACGAGCGGCTTGTCGGCGCCGACCCCGGCACGCAGCGACTCCCGGGTGGGCCGCGGCAGCAGGTCCCCGTCGATCGCCGGCCCGAGGGGAAGGCCCTCGTCGATCATCGTCGTCATCGACGACGGCCCGAGCCTGGTCGCCTTCTTCTGCAGCGCGAGCAGACGATCCTCGCTCACCGTCGAGAAGCCGGCCACCGTGGGCTCGACACCCGCCGCAGCGGCGAGCGCCCGCCCGAACGCCTCGGCCCTCGCAGGTGCGACGTCGCCGAGCGCACCCGAGATCGCGTACACCCCGTGGAACAGGTGCTGCGCCGCCTCCATGCCGAGCAGAGTGAGCACCGCCCCTCCCCCGGCGGACTGGCCGGCGACGGTCACGCGGCCGGGGTCTCCGCCGAACGCGGCGATGTTGTGCTGCACCCAGTCGAGCGCGAGCAGCCAGTCGCGCACTCCGCGGTTCGACGGGGCATCGGCAATCCACCCGAAGCCGTCGAATCCGAGCCGGTACGAGATCGACACGGTGACGACGCCATCTCGAGTGAAGTTGCGCCCGTCGTACCACGGGCTCGCGGGAGAGCCGGCGAAGTATCCGCCGCCGTGTATCCAGACGAGCACGGGCAGCCCTGCTGCTGTCTGGTCGGGGGTGAAGACGTTGACGTTCAGCGTCGAGTCGCCCTCGATGCTCGGCTCGGGAATGAGCGTCACCCCGGGGTCTCCGCGTTGCGCGGTGGCGGCGAACTCGAGCGCATCGCGCACGCCGTCCCACGGCGCCTTCGGCACGGGCGCCTGGAACCGCAGATCGCCGATCGGCGCCTCAGCGAACGGGATGCCGAGGAACGCCGCCGAGCGCGGGGCCCCGCGACCTCCCGTGGTCGGGCGCCAACGCCCTCGGACCCGCCCCGCGGCGGTCTGCACCTCGACGTACTCGGTCATGCCCCTCACACTCTCACGGCGAGGGGCCGACGGACTACGACGCGGGCTTCGCGGTGACGATGATCCTCGGCTCTACGTACCCGGCCTGCTCCAGCTGTGCCGTGATCTCGGCGCTGTAGGCGTCGAGGTCACGACCGTCGAGCACGCTGATGTCGCCGAACACGGCGGCCGCCTGCACCTGGAACGTCTCGTCGAACTGCACCCCCGGGTCTGCCAGCGTGTCGAGCCACACCTGCACCGCCGCGAAGTAGCGATCGGCGCGCTCGGGGTCGTACCCCCGCCACTCGAGTGTCGTCGACCCTGCCACGGCTCCCTGCTGCCCGGATCCCTGTTGCGTGTGACTCATGAGCAGCCGCACCGGCATGGTGCCCAGGGGCGACTCCTCGACGATCGGCAGCGCCTCCTCGATGAACGCCCGCGTCTCGGCATACGACATGTCGCCCAGCCGGGCCTCGAGCACGATCCCGTCGAAGGACGACCTGACCTGCACGTCGTCGGGGGCGGAGTCGAGCTCGTTCACCGCTTCTGCCACCGGCGCGGCGAAGGACTCCGAACGCTCGTCGGGGGTCGCGAACTGCGGCCCACAGCCCGTCAGCAGCAGCGCGGCGACGGCGGCCGCGGCGGCGATGGCCGCGATCCGCCGGCTCATTCGGCCACCCCGTACAGCGTGGTCTTGGAATCCTTCGGAAGCGCGGACCTGTCGGTGTGGATCACATTCACGGCGGGGCCGAGCACCCCTCTGTCCGTGAGCACCGCCATGATCTGCGCCGCCTGCTCGGCGGTGAGGCCGGCGTCTCCGACGAGAGAGACCCAGGTCTCGTCGGGAGTGAGGCTCACTCTGGCGCTCGTCAGGTAGTCCAGACTCGCCAGCTCCTCACTCGGTTCGATCCACGCGTCCCCGAGATCGGCGCGACCCGACTTGTTCGAGATCGAGGCGCGATCGACGGAGGCGTACAGCGACGGCGGGGCGTCGGAGTAGGGCGGTTCGCTCACGGACTGCTCGATCGCGCCGTAGGTCTCGGCCAGCGTCTTTCCGGCGTCTCCCTGCCCCTCCGAGAACACCGCCAGGGTTCCGGCGCCCGCCCCCTCGGAGGCGGTGACGTAGCTGACCTGGGTGAACCCGTCGTCGAGCAGCCCCGCCCACAGACGGACGTCGTCCTCGAAGCGGTCGGGGTCGTCGTAGCTCGTCGTCGTGAACGTCGTGTTCACGTAGGGATCACCCGGGTACACGGCGACGATCTCGAGGTCGCGCGGGCGGTCCTCGCCCATCCCGTCGACGATGTCGCGCACCGCGAGCGCCGTCGTCACGATCTCGTCCTCCGGCGCATCGGGGTCGATCTGCACGAAGTGCTCGTACGGCGCGACGAGGACGCCGGGAACCTTCTCGACGTCGAGCATCGCATCGACCGACGCGGGATCCGCGTCGCCCTCCTGCCCCGCACAGCCCACCAGTGTCATCGCGAGCGCGATGACGACCACCCCCCGGATACGTCGCATGCGTCGAGCCTATCCGGCACCCCCGATGCTCCAGGACCACCGCTTCGGCCGCATCGGCCGTGCGGCGGCAGACCTGCGTGCTACTCGTCGAAGGCTGCGACCTCGGCGTGCGGCATCCGCACGGTCATCACGCGCACGGCTTCGGGGTTGTCGTCGACCAGCACCGCATCCCGCCCGAGCGCCGACGCGACGGCCCCGGTCGTGCCGCTGCCGGCGAAGAGGTCGAGCACGCGGTCTCCCGGTCGGCTCG
This sequence comes from Microbacterium foliorum, assembly GCF_003367705.1. Taxonomy (NCBI): domain Bacteria; kingdom Bacillati; phylum Actinomycetota; class Actinomycetes; order Micrococcales; family Microbacteriaceae; genus Microbacterium; species Microbacterium foliorum. The sequence goes on from NZ_CP031425.1 coordinate 3,095,949, forward strand.
ACGCGCGCACGATGCGCCGAAGGATGCCCTCGGGCTTCTGGGTCGGGTACCCGGTCTTCTCGCGCCCGGTCGTCGGCACGATCGTGTGCCACCACACATCGGTGGGCAGCTTGCCCCTGGCGGCCTTCTCGGGCGTGACGAGACCCGGTGCCATGTACGGCTCGCGGTCGATGTCGTCGGAGTTGAAGACGTACTCGCGCGGGTTCTTCACATAGACGAGGATCGTGTCGTGCTTGGTCGGCCAGCGACGGCGCGACTTGGCGCCGTAGTCGTACGCCCAGATGAGCTCGTTGAGAAAGCAGTCACGGCCGAACACCGCATCGAGCATGACCTTGGCGTAGTGCGCCTCGCGGTAGTCCAGGTGCAGGTACAGCGTGCCGTCGTCGGCGAGCAGCCGCCAGGCCTGCTCGAGCCGCGGCATCAGGAACGCGCCGTAGTCGTCGAAACGGTCGTCGTAGGCGCGCAGCATCCCGCGGACCCGCTCGTAGGCGTGCCCGTGGAACCCGTACCGCACCTCGGCGGCCACCGCCGGTTCCGTATTCAGCACGGCTGGGTCTGCCGCGGCGTCGGGTCCGCGGGATTCCGCGAGCGCGGCATCGTCGGCATCGGGCTCCTGCTGAGTCGTGACCGAGCGGCGGGCGGTCACCACCTGTCGCTCCTGCGTACGGCCCGTGTTGAAGGGCGGATCGAGGTACACCAGCGTGAACGACGCCGACGGCAGCGTGGCGGCGACGACCAGGTTGTCGCCCTGGATGATTGAGACCGCGCCGGGGGCGTCCGGCCCCGGCTGTGCGGTCACGGAACGCGGTGCAGCCACGCGTCGGTGGCGAACTTCGACTCGACCAGCGCCTCGGCCTCGGCATACTCGTCGGCCGTGATCTCGCCGGTCTCCGCGTCGGTGAGCAAACGGAAGGTGGCGATGAAGCGTTCGATGATCTCTTCGCGCGTGAGTCCGGTCTGCCGACGCAGCGGGTCGACCCGCTTGGCGGCCGACGTGGTGCCCTTGTCGCTGAGCTTCTCGCGTCCGATGCGCAGCACCTCGGTCATGATCTGACCGTCGAGGTCGTACGAGAGCGAGGCGTGGTGCAGCACTCCTCCGTTGGCGAGGCGCTTCTGCGCGGCGCCGCCGATCTTGCCCGAGGGGCTCGCGATGTCGTTGAGCGGCTGGTACACCGCGTCGATGCCGACCGAGCGCAGCGCGTGCAGCACCCAGTCGTCGAGGAACGCGTACGAGTCGGCGAAGGTCATTCCCTGCACGAGGGATGCCGGCACGTACAGCGAGTACGTGATGATCTGCCCTGCGGGGATGAGCATCGCGCCCCCGCCGGAGATGCGGCGCACCACGTCGAAGCCGTGACGTGCGGCCCCCTCGGGGTCGACCTCGTTGCGGTACGACTGGAAAGATCCGATGACCACCGCGGATCCGTCCCATTCCCAGATGCGCAGGGTCGGGCGGCGGCGGCCCTCGCCGACACGCGAGGTCAGGACCTCGTCGAGGGCGAGGTTCATCTGGGGCGAGACCGCCTTGTCGTGCACGATCTCCCAGTCGAAGTCGCGCCAGCCCGGCGCCGTCACGAGAGCGCGACGAACCGTGGTGCCGACAGACTCCGGCGTGAAGCCGAGCAGCTGCGCCCCCTCGGGGAGGGCCGCACGCACGGCGGCGGCGATCGTCGAGGCATCCGTCTCGACGGGCAGCCCGTTCACGGCGTCGTTGATCGCGTCGAGCGCCGTGTCCGGTTCGAGGAAGAAGTCACCCGCCAGGCGGAACTGCGCGATCCTGCCGTCGTCGACTTCGAGGTCGACGACGACGAGCTTGCCCCCTGGGACCTTGTATTCTCCGTGCACGAGTACAGCTTAAGGCGCGGGGCTCCCGCTCGGGCGGCGGGGCGTGCTCGCCGCCGGTGCGAGCGCGGCGGCGGCGGCGTCAGCGCCCCCGCACGACCGCCCGCTCCCCCGCGCGGATGGGCAGCGAGTACCGGTTCTCGGCGAGCGGCTGCGGGCACAGGTACTGGTCGGAGAAGGCGCACGGCGGCAGGTAGGCCCGATTGAAGTCGACGATCACCGTGCCGTCGTCGTCGGGCTCGCCGATCGGCAGGAACCGGAACCGATACGTCTCGATGCCGTTCGTGCCGTCGGCGAAGACCGCCGTGAGACCGCCCCGCGCGGTGCGCGTCACCGACACCGACAGCGGGATGCCGTCGAGCTCGAAGCGCAGCCGTCCGGCCAGCGTCTGCTCGTGCACCGAGCCGTCGACCGCGGTGACGGTCGCCGATTCCCCGGGCGTCTCGGTGAACGACGCGCGGATCCGCCACCCCTGCCGCGGCGGATACGCGTCGATGCCCCCGAACGCCTCGCGCTCGGCACGCAGCGGATTGAACACACGCAGCGCGACGGCCCCCCGGCGATCGAACACACGCAGCTCGCGCCTGCCGAGCCGCAGCGTCTGCGGACCGTGGAGCGTGACGACCGATCCGGAGGTGCCGAGGTCGGTGCCGCGGATGCCGCCGTCACCCGTCAGCGCCCACAGACCGGGCACACCCTCCACCGCCGCGGGCTCGGTGATCAGCCAGTTCGTCGACTCGAGCGCCGTCGGGCCGTACTCCGCTCCCGCGTAGCGCTCGCGCGTCTCGTGCCAGCTGTGCCACTCCTCGTCGAAACCCATCGCTCACCTCCCTCTCGCCCCCTCACACGAAAATATGCGGGGGCGGGGAAGGGAGGAGCGCACGACGTCATGCGCATTCACCCGCTGTCACACGAAGTCATCGGGCGTCACGCGAGGACCCATGCGTACTCAGCGAGAGAGGCGCGCGCTCTCAGCGAGAGGGGATGCGGGTGCTCAGCGGGCGGGGATGCGCGCGTCGAGCCACGACAGGATGTCGGCGCGGACCTCGTCCTGCTGCAGCTCCTGGAAGATCTCGTGGCGCGCGTCGGGGTAGACGAGCGTGGTGATGTCGGTGAGGCCCGAGCGCGTGCGGTACTCGTCAGCCAGCTTGTGCACGCTGCGCGGACCGCCGACCGGATCGTCGCGGCCGACCAGCAGCAGCAACGGGATGTCGCGGTCGAGGTCCTTGCGCGGGCGGCCGTACATCTTGGCGGCCTCGATCGGGCCGAACAGCTTCAGCAGCGGCTCGCCGGTGGTGAGCGGATCGTCGTCGAACTCCTTCCACACCGCGGGATCGCGGCTCAGCCATTCGAACCCGGTGGCGTCGTCGCCCGCCCATCGGGCGTTCAGCGGGGCGGCGTTCAGCGAGCCCGGGGTGCGCAGGGCCGAGCCGGAGAGGATCACCGCATCCCACGCCTCGGGGTGGTCGTTCACGAGCATCTGCGCGAGGAATGATCCCCACGAGTGACCGAGCAGCACGAGGGGCAGATCGGGGTGCTCGTCGCGGATGATGCCGGTGAGCTGCCAGATCGCCGCCTGCGCCGCGCACAGACCGCCCTTGCCGAGCCGGCCGAGCTTCTCGGGTCCGCCGTGCTGACGGATGCCGGTGCGCCCGTGCCCGCGATGGTCGTCGGCGTAGACGATGAATCCGGCGTCGGTGAGCGCGGTGATCAGACGTGCGTACCGCCCCGCATGTTCGCCCACCCCGTGCAGCAGCTGCACCACTCCTCGGGCATCACCTGCCGCCGGGTGCACGTCGTAGACGATGGCGATGCCGTCGGCATCCGTGAATTCTCGGGTATCCGTCACGCCCCCAGACTACTGAGCGCGGCCGACTGCCGTCAGTCGGTGAGAGCGGCGAGCACGCTCTGGGCGATCGCGAGATCGGTGACGTCGTAGCCTCCGACGCCCTCGGCGGCCGCCCCCATGCGCACGCCGCCGGCCTCGTGCACGGTGCGCTTGGCCGAGAAGTGCAGCGCGTCGACGCCCGTGGCGGCGAGATCAGCGGCGTTCGCGGCCCCCACACCGCTGCCGGCCATGACCTCGATCCCGCCTGCGGCCTCGACGACGAGGGCGCGCAGGGTCTCGATGCCGTCGATCGCGGCGGATGCTCCGCCCGAGGTCAGCACGCGGCGCAGTCCGAGCCCCCGCGCGGCGACGAGAGTGGCCACCGGATCGGGGGTGACGTCGATCGCACGGTGCAGCGTCACCGACGCACCGCCGGCCGCATCGCGCAGCCGCGCCATCGCATCGAGGTCGAGGCGGCCGTCGGCGTCCAGGGCTCCGATCACGACCCCGTGCGCTCCGGCGTCGACGGCCCGGCGCACGTCGCGCTCGGACAGCGCGATCTCGTCGCCGTCGTAGCGGAAGCCCCCCGCTCGGGGCCGGATGAGCACGTGCACCTCGAGTCCGTCTGCGCGGGCCGTCTCCACGGCCAGCTCGACGGTGGCGATCGAGGGCGTCAGCCCGCCGAGCGGCAGCGCCTGAGCGAGCTCCACGCGCGCGGCGCCCACGGCTCGGGCGATGCGGACGCCGGCGGGATCCTGGACGGCGATCTCGATCGCGGGGGTTCGGGTCACCCGACCATTGTGCCCGAGCCGGACTCGCGACCTGGCAGCGTGCGGATCTCCAGCATCGCGGCCCTGTGCGGATTCGGATTAGATAGACTGTCTAAGTAATGCCTGCCTCCAATGATCTCCTCCAGCTCACTGCGACCGATCTGCGCATGGCCACCTTCCGCCTCGCCCGACGTCTTCGCTGCGCCCGCGCGGTCGACGAGATGAGCGACGCGCAGCTCGCCGTGCTCGCGACCCTGCGCATGCACGGGCGCCGCACCATCTCCGCTCTCGCGGAGCGCGAGCGGGTCACCGCGCCGTCCATGACGAGCATGATCAACGGCCTCGAGATGCAGGGATATGTCGCGCGCACGCCCGACAGCGACGACCGCCGCCGCGTGCAGGTCGACATCACCGACGCCGGCACCGAGATCGTCGCGCAGACGATCCGCCGCCGCGACGAGCTGCTCGCCGCGATGCTCGCCGAACTCGATTTCACCCCCGACGAGCTTTCGACCCTCCGCGAGGCGAGCGAACTGATGCGCCGGGTGGTCGAGCGATGAGCGCGATGTTCCGTTCGTTCTCGAACATCAACTACCGCATCTGGTTCGCCGGCGCACTCGTCTCCAATGTCGGCGGATGGATGCAGGCGACCGCCCAGGACTGGGTGGTGCTCACCGAGCTCACCGACAACGACGCCGCCGCCATGGGTGTCACGATGGCCCTGCAGTTCGGTCCTCCGCTCGTGCTCGTGAGCCTGACCGGCTGGGTCGCCGACCGGTTCGAGCGGCGACGGATCCTGCTCGCGACCCAGTCCGCTCTGCTGCTGCTCGCGATCGCGGTGGGCGTGCTGCTGCTGAACGACGTCATGACCCTCCCGATGATGTTCGGCTTCGCCGCGGCGTTCGGTGTCGTGAACGCCTTCGACGCGCCCGCGCGCCAGGCCTTCGTGTCCGACATGGTCTCGGCCGGTGACACCTCGAACGCGGTCGCCCTCAACTCGGCATCCTTCAACCTCGCCCGCATGATCGGGCCCGCCGTCGGCGGTCTGCTGATCGTGGCGATCGGATCCGGCTGGGTGTTCATCGCGAACGCGGTGACGTTCCTGGCGATGCTCGTCGCCCTGCTCCTGCTGCGCACCTCCCAGCTCGCGCCCCGCCCGAAGAACCGCCGCCCCGGCGGCCTCGCCGAGGGCTTCCGCTACGTCTGGGGCCGCAGCGACCTACGCGTCGTGTTCGTGACCGTGTTCCTGATCGGCGCGTTCGGCATGAACTTCCCGATCTTCGCCTCGACGATGGCGCTCGAGTTCGGCGCGGGGGCCGACGGCTACGGCGTGCTGAGCTCGGTGCTCGCGATCGGCTCGCTCGCCGGCGCGCTGCTCTCGGCCCGCCGCGATCGGGCCCGCGTGCGGGTCGTGATCCTGGCTGCCGGCGGCTTCGGCATCGCCGCCTTCGTGTCGTCCGCGATGCCGACGTATCTCACCTACGCGATCACCCTGACCTTCACCGGATTCATGATCGTCACCCTGTTGACGACCGCGAACGGCTACGTGCAGATGACGACCGCCCCGGCACTGCGCGGACGCGTGCTCGCGCTCTACATGGCCGTGATCATGGGGTCGACGCCGGTGGGCGCGCCCATCGCCGGATGGGTGGCCGACACCTTCGGCCCGCGCAGCGCGATCATGCTGGGCGGCACGGCGGGTCTCATCGCCTGCGCGATCGGCGCCGCCTGGGTCATCACCTCCGGCCGCCTGCACCGGGCGGAGGACAGTCGCTTCCTGATGACGCTCGACGAGACGAGACCGCTCGACGTGGTCGATGAGGCCGCCATGCTCGAGCGCACCGACCCGGTGCAGTTCACCGATGGGGCCGCCGCGACCTCACCGATCCGGCTGCCGAAGAAGGACTGACGGGCCTCCCGCGCGGATGCCGTTTGTCAATCCCCTGCACGGAGCCTCAGGAGCGACGTAGCGTCGGCTCATGGACCAGAACACAGGACGCACCCCGCACCCCGAAGAGCCCGCCGAGGGCTCGCCCGAGCAGAACCCGGCGCACAACACCGCCCCCGACGGCCAGTCCTCCTCCGAGCGCGACGAGCTCGAGGGCAACGCCCAGGGCTCGGCCCAGGGCGGCGCCATCCAGGGCGACAGCTCGCACGGCGAATCGCCCCGCGGCGCGATCCAGGGCGAGGCCGAGGACGGCGACCCCCAGGGCTCGGCCCAGGGCGGCGCCATCCAGGGTGACAGCTCCCACGGTGAATCTCCGCACGGTGCGATCCAGGGCGATGCGAGCCCCGATCGCGGTGCCGCTCTCGGGGGCGACGAGACCACCGAGGATCAGCTCACCGCCGAGACCGACGTCGAGCGCGACACCCTGCGCACTCTCGATCCGGACGACTCCCCGGCCTGACGCCGAAGAGCCGTCGGTGCGGCCCGCGAGGAACGCGGACCGCACCGCGGAAACGAGGCGCGGGAGTCGAGCCGCCGCAGTCGATGCGCCGCAGTCGAGACGCGGAGGGCTAGGCCCCGAGAACCAGCTTGAGCTGCTCGACGGCCCAGTCCAGTTCCGTCGCGCGGATGACGATCGGCGGCGCGATGCGGATGGTCTGGCCGTGCGTGTCCTTCACCAGGACGCCCCGGTCGAGGAGCCTCTCGGCGATCTGCCGTCCCGTCCCCCTGGCGGGGTCGATGTCGACTCCGGCCCAGAGTCCCGCGATGCGCACCTCGGTCACACCGTGGCCGATCAGCGGCTCGAGAGCGGCGCCGAGGTGGGCGCCGAGGGCACGGGCGCGCTCCTGGAACTCCCCCGATTCGAGCATCTCGACGACCCGCAGGCCCACGGCCGCCGCGAGCGGGTTGCCCCCGAACGTCGACCCGTGCTCCCCCGGGCGGATCACGCCGAGCACGTCGGCATCGCCGACGACGGCCGACACCGGAAGGATCCCACCGCCCAGCGCCTTGCCCAGCAGGTACAGATCGGGCACGACGCCTTCGCGGTCGCACGCGAACGTCTCGCCCACGCGCCCGAGACCGGACTGGATCTCGTCGGCGATGAACAGCACGTTCTTCTCGTCGCAGATCTCACGGATGCGGCGCAGGTATCCCTCGGGCGGGATCACCACGCCGCCCTCGCCCTGAATGGGCTCGATGAGCACGGCGGCGGTGTCGTCGGTGATCGCGGCGGCGACGGCATCCGCATCTCCGTACGGGACCGTGTCGAACCCCGGCGTGTACGGGCCGAAGTCCGCGCGCGCCTCCGCGTCGTCGCTGAAGCTGACGATGGTGGTCGTGCGTCCGTGGAAGTTGCCCGCCGCGACGATGATGCGCGCACGGCCGTCCGCGATGCCCTTGACCCGGTAGCCCCAGGCGCGGGCCACCTTGATGCCGGTCTCGACGGCCTCGGCGCCGGTGTTCATCGGCAGCACCATCTCCTTGCCGGCCAGCGCCGCGAGCGCGGCGGCGAACGGCTCGAGACGGTCGCTCCGGAAGGCGCGGCTGGTCAGCGCGACCCGTCCGAGCTGTTCCGTCAGTGCCGCCACGAGAGCCGGATGCCGGTGCCCGAAGTTCACGGCCGAATACGCGGCGAGCAGGTCGAGGTAGCGCTTGCCCTCGGCATCCGTCACCCAGGCACCCTCACCACGCGCGATCGTGACCGGCAGCGGGTGATAGTTGTGGGCGACGTGCGGCTCGGCCTGCGGCGTGGTCTCAGGGGTCGCCGTCATGTCACTCACCGGTTCCTGAGCGCGCGGACGAAGGGCGCAGTTCGAGCGTGCAGCACTTGATGCCGCCGCCGCCGAGCAGCAGCTCCGACAGGTCGACCATGATCGGGTTGTAGCCGCGCTCGCGCAGCTGCTTCTCGAAGCCCTTGGCGCGGGGGGAGATCACGACGTTGTAGCCGTCGCTCGCCGAGTTCAGGCCGAAGACCGACCCGTCCTCGTCGGACACGAGGATGGCGTCGGGGAAACGCTCCTCGAGGATCCCGCGGCTCGCGTCGTCGAAGGCTCCCGGCAGATAGGCGATGTTGGCGCGCTCGGGGCCGCCGTTCTCGACGCCCTGCACCGGATCGAGCACGGCGATCGCGGTGTCGAGGTGGTAGAAGCGGGGATCGACGAGGTTGAGCGACACGACCTCGCGGTCGAAGACCTCGCCGACCTCGCGGTGGCTGTCGCCGGTGGAGCGGAAGCCGGTGCCCGCGAGGATCACGTCGCCGACGAGCAGGAAGTCGCCCTCGCCCTCGTTGACCTCTTCGGGGATGACGGTGTCGTAGCCGGCCTCGCGGAACCAGTCGGCGAATGCGGGCGCCTCACCCTGCCGCTCGACGAAGCGGAACTTCGGCACGTACGCGCGGCCGTCGATCACGAATCCGCCGTTCGCGGTGTAGACCATGTCGGGGTAGTCCGCGAGCGGATCGATCAGCTCGACCTCGTGCCCCAGCTCGAGGTACAGGTCATGCAGCTTCTGCCACTGGGCGACCGCGTTCGCGGTGTCGGTCGGGCGCGAGGGCTCCATCCACGGGTTGATCGAGTAGTTGACCGTGAAGTGCGACGGCGTGCACATCAGGTAGCGACGGTGATGGGCGGTGCGGACCGGGGTGGTCTCGGACGTCGACGGGGTGGTCTCGGACGTCGACGTGGTGGTCTCGACAGACATGGGGCTCCTCGAACGGATGCGGCGGACGCTGTCCAGGGGCCCGACGGTCCTTCGACCCGCGCCGCTCGATGAGAGCCGGCGCCCGGGGAAGATGCGACTCGGGCACGCCAGGCTCCATTGTGTCATCCGCCCCTGGACGCCGCCAGAGCCGAGCGGTGTCTCCGCACGCGCTCATGCGGTTCGAAAGTGCATCGCCACGCGCAGCCGGGGTCAATAGTGCACCAGTGCACCGCCGCACGCAGGCGGGGTCGATAGCGCATCACCAACGCCCGATTCCGGTGCGTTTCTGACCCCGCCCAGTTCGCAGGTGCGTTTCTGACCCCGCATGGAAGGCGCGGACAGCGGATCGCCGGGGATGCCGCGACCGAGGCGGATGCCGCGGATGCCGCGGCGGACGTGAGCGCTCAGGCGGGGTCGAAAACGCATCGCCGCACGCAGGCGGGGTCACTAGTGCATCGCCAACGCCCGATTCCGGTGCGTTTCTGACCCCGCCCAGTTCGCACGTGTGTTTCTGACCCCGCCCAGTTCGCACGTGTGTTTCTGACCCCGCACCGCAGGCGCCGAGGCGCTTTTCCCACCCCGCACGGCACGACGCAGCGCTCAGATGACCGAGGCGCTCCAGTCGTCGGGGTTGCCGTACCGGTGCGCGGTGATCGCGATCGCCTGCTCGTGCACGAACGGCAGCAGCTCGATGCGTCCGGCGGAGGTGACCTCGCCGTCGTACACCGCGAGGTCGGGGTCTCCCTCGACCGCCTCCGCCAGCGCCCGATGCAGCGCGGCGACGGAGGTCCGCGGTCCGACCAGGCGCACGCGGCCGGGCCGGGTGTCGGCGTCGAGCAGTTCCGACGCCGCGTCGGAATCGGCGCCGCGGCCCCGCATCCGTGCGATCCACTCGTCGTCGCTCTCCATGTACACGACCGCGCCGAGGTCGCCGAGCGCGCGACGCACCTCTGCCGGCAGCCCGACCGGGGTCGACAGCACGAATGCCGCACCGGCTCGCACGGCGGCGATCACGACGCGCAGGAGCTCCTGCCATCCGGCATCCGCCGTCGCCCTGATCGAGACGGGCACGGGCCGGTAGCGGAACAGGTTGCGCTCCACGCCCAGTCGCGACACGTCGCGCACCTGGCCGAACTCACGGTCCCAGGCCAGGGCGTCCGACAGCGCCGAGCGACGAAGCCACTCGAACGACTCGTAGTCGAGCGACGGCTGCGCCGACTCGATCAGCTCGGTGATGCGGGAGTCGAGGCCGCGCAGGTGCAGCGTGCTCGACACCGGCCCCGATCCGCTCGACCGCCACGACCCGAGGCCGATCAGGTAGTTCGGTCCTCCTGCCTTCGCGCCGGGACCGACCGATGAGCGCTTCCACCCGCCGAAGGGCTGCCGCTGCACGATGGCGCCGGTGATCCCGCGATTCACGTAGAGGTTGCCGGCCTGCACGCGGTCGAGCCAGAGCGCGAGCTCTTCAGGATCCTGCGTGTGCAGCCCCGCCGTCAGCCCGTAGGCCACGGCGTTCTGCAGCTCGATCGCCCGCTCCAGCGTCGGCGCGTGCATCACCCCGAGCACCGGGCCGAAGAACTCCTCGAGGTGGAAGCGGGATCCCGGCTGCACACCGACGCGGATGCCGGGACGCCACAGCCGCCCGCTCGGGTCGTCGGCCGACACGGCCGGCTCGATGAGCCACTTCTCGTCGCCCTCGAGTTCGGTCAGAGCCCAGGCGAGCTTGCCCTGCGGCCGTTCGATCACCGGCCCCACCTCGGCGAGCGGATCCGAGGGCCAGCCCACGTGCAGCGAGCGCGTGGCATCGGCCAGCTGACGGGCGAAGCGCTGCGAGCGGCCGACCGGCCCGACGAGGATCGCCAGCGACGCGGCCGAGCACTTCTGCCCCGCATGTCCGAACGCGCTGCGCACCAGGTCGGAGACGGCGAGGTCGAGATCGGCCGACGCCGTGACGATCATCGCGTTCTTGCCGCTCGTCTCGGCGAGCAGCGGCAGGTCGGGGCGCCATGAGCGGAACAGCGCGGCGGTCTCCCACGAGCCCGTGAGGATCACGCGGTCGACCGCATCGTGTGTGATCAGCGTGCGGCCGAGCTCGCCCTCCTCGATGTCGACGAGGGCGAGCACATCACGAGGCACGCCGGCCTCCCACAGCGTCTCGGCGATCACCGCGGCGCAGCGGCGCGACTGCGGAGCCGGCTTGAACACCACTCCGGACCCGGCGGCGAGCGCCGCCAGCACGCCGCCCGCCGGGATCGCGAGCGGGAAGTTCCAGGGCGGGGTCACGACGGTCACGCGCGCCGGCTCGAACGCGGCGCCGGCGACGGCATCCAGCTCCCTGGCCTTGGCGGCGTAGTAGCGCGCGAAGTCGACGGCCTCGCTGACCTCGACATCCGCCTCGGCGAAGACCTTGCCGGTCTCGGATGCGGCGACCTCGATGAGCTCGCCGCGCCGGCCCTCGAGTGCGGCTGCGGCCCGCAGCAGCACCTCGGCCCGCTCGGTGGCCGGACGCGACCCCCACTGTGCGCCGGCATCGTGCACCTCGGAGATCGTGCGCTCGAGCACCTCGGGGTCGTCGATGCGGGCGGCCTCGATGGTCGCGATGCCGAGCGGGGACTCCGCGATGCGCGCGTGGATGCCGCGCGCCCATTCGCGGTTGGCCGGCAGCGAGGGGTCGCTGTCGGGGGTGTTGGCGAAACCCGGAGCACCGCCGGTCCCCTCCTCCACCTCCCTGGGCGCGTACACCGCGGTCTCGAGGAACGGCCCCGTCGTCTCTGCAGACCCCCGGGAGATACCGAGCACGGCCTTGGTGAGCCCCTCCTCGGGGGCGGGGGCCACGGGTACGGGGCGCATCGACTCGTGCACGGGAGCGAGCCGGTCCTGGGTGCGCCGTGCTCCCTCCCACAGGGTCGGCGATGCGGAGCGCTCGACGGCGTCGAGGAAGCGATCGCGCTCGCGGACGAAGAGCGTCTCCTCCTCGCCGAGGCGGAAGGCGGCGGAGAGGAAGTTGTCGGTCGACGCGTTCTCCTCGAGTCGTCGCACGAGGTAGCTGATCGCGACGTCGAACTCGTCGGGCTTCACGACCGGCACGTACAGCAGCACCTCGCCGACCTCGCGCGAGACCGCCTGCACCTGCCCCTGCGCCATGCCCAGGAGCATCTCGAACTCGATCGGGGGCTGCCCCGCCTCGGCCACCGCGGTGAGATCCCGCAGTCCGCGTTCTGCGGCGAGCAGCCAGGCGTAGGCGATGCCGAACAGGTTGTGCCCGGCGATGCCCAGGTGCACGGCCTCGATGTGCTCGAGCTGCAGCGCCCAGTCGAGGCAGCGCAGGTAGTTGGCGTCGGTGTCGATCTTGGTGTCGTAGGTCGCGGGCGTCCAGCCGTGCATGCGCGCCTCGACGTTCTCCATCGCGAGGTTCGCGCCCTTCACCAGGCGCACCTTGATGGGCGCGCCGCCGTGCTCGACCCGCTCGCGCGCCCACGCGGTGAGCTGCTGCAGGGCGGGCAGGGCGTCGGGCAGATACGCCTGCAGCACGATCCCCGCCTCGAGTCCGGCCAGACGCGGATCCTCGAGGATGCGGGTGAACACGGCGATCGTCAGATCGAGATCGCGGTACTCCTCCATGTCGAGGTTGATGAAGGTGCGGTCCGTGGCCGCCGTCGTGTAGAGCGGAAGAAGGCGCTCCACGACCGCGTCGACGACCTCGTCGAACGCCCACATCGAGATGTGGCTGATGATCGCCGAGACCTTGACCGAGACGTAGTCGACATCGGGCCGACGGATCAGCTCGTGGATGCCGTCGAGCCGGCGCTGCGCCTCGGCCTCGCCCAGCACGGCCTCACCCAGCAGATTGAGGTTGAGTCTGGCGCCGGATTCGCGGATTCTCGCGATCGCGGGGCCGAGCTTCGCGGGGCGCGCATCGACGATGAGGTGCCCGACCATCTCGCGCAGCACCCGCCGCGCGATGGGGACGACCGGGGTCGGCAGCACCTGTGCGATCCCCCCGCCGAGCCGCACCGCGGAGCGCAGGTACCAGGGCAGGAACTCCGGCACGATCGGCGCGATCCGGTGCAGCTGGGAGGCCGCCGCGCTCAGGCTCTCCGGACGCATCACCCCGTCGACGAATCCCAGCGTGAACGGGAGCCCGTTGGCATCCTGCAGCACGCCCGCCAGACGCTCGGCGGCCGGGTCGACCTCGGCGGCGGCGGCTTCGACAGCCCAGCGGCGCGCGAGCGCGACGGCGCGGGCCTCGAGAGAGTCGGATGCGGGATCCGTTCCGGATTCCGTGGAGGGCATCGGGTCGGCCATGACCTCAGCCTAGGACTGCGATGCGCACGTTCCCGGGAACGACGGCACGTCGGATCGTCCCCGGGGTGGCCCAGGTCGTTCGGGGTGCTGTTCCGGGTGTCGTGCGGGATCAGCGGGCGGCGATCATCTCGTCATACCCCTCGCGGAAGGTCGGGTAGTCGAGAGCGCCGAGGAACTCCTGCAGCAGGTGCCCGTCGAGCACGGTGCCGCCTCCCTCCTCGGGATCCGCGTGCGGCGGGGGCGCCACGCCGAGTCGCGCGGCGATGTGCGCGGCGACCTCGCCCAGCAGCACCGGCTCCCGGTCCACCGCGTGGATCAGCGGCGGTGCGGAATCCGCCCGCAGCACCGCCTCGAGCAGCCGCACGAGGTCGGTCTCGTGGATGCGGTTCGTCCGGCGCGTGTGATCCACGGGTGCCTGCTCGAGCACGCGGCGGATGAGGTAGTCGCGGCCGGGACCGTAGATGCCGGCGGGGCGGACGATGCGTGCGCCGAAGAGTTCGGTCGCCAGCAGCTCCCCCTCGACGAGGTCGCCGCCACGTTCGGTGGACACCTTCGGGGCGTCGCGCTCGGTCAGCGGTGTGCCACCGGGGCGGCCTTCGAACACCCGGGTCGACGAGACGAACACCACTCTGTCGGGCAGGGCGGGCAGCGCTCTGGCGAGGCCGCGCAGCGCGGGCGGATAGATCGACTCCCCCTCGGTGCTCGGCGGCAGCGTGATCACGACCGAGTCGAAGGCAGGCAGCGACTGCTCGAGCGGATGCCGCAGATCGGCCTCGATCGTCGCGAAAGGCACCGCGCCCGCCTGGCGCCGCATGGCGGTGACCTCCGAGCCCTGCGCGATCAGCCGTTCGCCGAGTCGCACGCCGAGCTTGCCGCATCCGACCAGCAGCGTCGCGCCGGGCGTGCGCGTTCCGAGACCCCAGGGATCCGTCACGGCGTCAGCTCCACACGCTCGGCGCCGGGGTGCGCACAGGCGGCAGCGCGGAGGCCGCCGCCCAGTCGTGCACCCACGGGTCGATCTCCGGCACGCCCTCGGGTCTGCCGACGGCGGCGAACAGCTCTTCGTTGCTGACCGTGCCGCCGGTGCGGCGCAGCATGCGCGACCGCACGATCACCCGTGCGTAGATCTCGCCGTCGACGACGGCCCTGTGCTCGAGGAACACCGCCTTGTCGTCGTGCCCGACGAAGCGCGATTCCACATCGAACCGCTGCCACAGCTGCAGCGACTTGCGGAAGGTCACCGTCTCGCTCGACACGACCGCGTACCAGCCGCGCTCGGTCATCGCGTCGAGCAGCCCCGTGCGGATGAGCAGATCCCAGCGTCCGAGGTCGAACAGCGAGAGGTACCGGCCGTTGTTCATGTGCCGGAGGATGTCGATGTCGGTGGGGAGCGTCGTCAGCCGGATGCGTCCGACGGATGCGACGTCGAGCGTCTTCTCGCGACGCACGCGGCGGCGGGCACGGAGGATGACGAGGAGGGTGCGCCAGATCACGTTCACGAGGATCGATCGTAGCCATCGCGGAAGATATCGCGAACATCGTTGTGCGAATCCTCCACTGGCGGGATCGGCCTCCGCAAGGGTCCCCGCTCGATTTCCGGTTCCCCGGGGCCGCGCGTAGAGTCGCGCTATGAGCGCCGAAGCCCAGCCTGAAGTCATCGTCCGTCCGGTCCGTGATGTGGATGCGGAGGCTCTGGGTCGCGTGCACGCGCAGTGCTGGCACGAGACCTACGACCACCTGATCAGCAAGGCCGCTCTCGAGAAGGTCTCGCCTCGTCGTATGGCGGAACTGTGGACGCACTGGGCGTCGCAGGGCCCCGAGTTCACGATGCGCGCCGCGCTCGTCGACGGCGAGATCGTCGGCTTCGTCGGCTCCGGCCCCGCCCGCGACAAGGATGCCCCCGCCTTCCGCGAGCTCTACTTCATCTACCTGCTCGACGCGTACCACTCCACCGGCATCGGACAGAAGCTGTTCGACGCCGCGGTCGAGAAGGACGAGTCGCTCTACCTCTGGGTCGCCGAGGACAACCCCCGCGCCCACCGCTTCTACACCCGCAACGGATTCACGCTCGACGGCGCCAGCCACACCGAGCCGTTCCTGGGCGAGACGCTGACCGAGGTGCGATTCACCCGCTGACCGGCGCCTCGCGAACCGCGCGTTCACGACTCAGCATGGAACGGCCCCCGGATTCCGATCCGGGGGCCGTTCCGCGTCCCCGACAGTGTCGATGCTGAGTACGGAACGGGCGATGCTGAATACGGAACGGTCGATGCTGAGTACGGAACGGCTCAGCGACCCGACACGCTGCCGAACAGCTTGGCGATCGGGGCGATCACCAGCGGACGCGCCGCCGCCCAGCCGAGAGCGATGACCGCCATCGAGGCGACGAACACCCAGAATCCGGTCCAGCCGACGGCATCCGACGAGGCGTACATGTGGTTCAGGTTGCGCAGGAACCCGGTGAGGAACACGAGCGCCACGTGGCCGATGATGAACACCACGAAGTAGATCATCACCGGGAAGTGCAGGGCGCGGGCCCACTCGATCGGATACGCCTTCGACAGGCGCTCTGCGCGCTTCGGCCACATGCCCGACATGCGGAAGCCGGTGGCCGCGGCCAGCGGCGCGGCGATGAAGACCGTCACGAAGTACGCCAGCTGCTGCAGGCTGTTGTAGTTGACCCAGCCGTGCTCGGTCGGCCAGTCGAACGAGACGTACTGGAGCGCCGCCGACAGAGCGTTCGGCAGCACCTCCCAGCTCGTCGGCACGATGCGCACCCAGTGCCCGGTGACGAAGAGCAGCACGACGAAGACGGCGCCGTTCAGCAGCCACAGGATGTCGAGTGCCTGATGGAACCAGATCGTCAGGCTGACCTTGCCCTTGGGGTTGTTGCGCGGGGTCCAGAACGCGGTCGGCCGCTTCTCGTTGCGGATGCGCAGACCCGACCGGATGATCAGCACGATCAGGAAGGCATTGAAGAAGTGCGCCCAGTTGACCCAGGGCGCGAATCCCGGTTCGACCGCGATGGCCGGGGTGTACTCCCCCGGGAACGCGGCGAGGAAGTCCTGCATGAACGGGAAGCTGAGCAGTGCGCGCACGAAGGCGACGGCCGCGGCCGCCAGGATCCCGAGAGCCGCGGCCCCGAGCAGAACGGCGATCGCCTGGGTCCACGCGGGTCTCGGCCGGCCGGTCGTCGCCGTCGTGTCCGCCGTGATGTGTCGCGGGGCGCTGCCGTTCCAGACCGTGCGGGGGGCCGGCAGCGGCACCGACGGGTCGCCGAGAACGGACACGCGGGCCGGGGCGGCGGACACGGCGACGTCGACGTCACGGGAGGTCTCGACCTCTCGGGCCGTGTCCGCCGCGTCGTGGGCGGCGTCGGTGGTGAGAGAGGACGCAGCGGTCGCCGGCGCGGTCGTGTCCGTCGCGGACGCCGTCGTGGCCTGTGCCGTCGTGTCCTGTGCCGTCGTGTCCTGTGCCGTCGCGGCGATCGCCGGCACGATGCCGGCCGGAGGCCACGGCTCGCCGCCTGCGACGCGGGGCAAGCCTCGGCGGACCGACGACGATGTCGTCGTCCGGCCTGCGTCGTCTCGTCGCTCCGCTCCACGCTCGGTGAAAGGGGACGCAGCCTCACGTGCGACCTCCGAGGAAACGCCCCCACGCTCGTTGAGCGAAGAGCCACCCCCACGCTCGTTGAGCGAAGAGCCACCCCCACGCTCGTTGAGCGAAGAGTCACCCCCACGCTCGTTGAGCGAAGACGGCGAAGCCGACTGAGACGAAACGCGCTCCGCACCGATGACCGCGATATCACCGGGAGGCCAGGCCTCGCCGCCGCGTACACGCGGAAGACCGCGTCGGAGCGATGGGACCGTCGCGGCGGACGTTTCGTCTCGTCGCTCCGCTCCTCGCTCAACGACCGGGGAATCAACGACCGGGGAATCAACGACCGGAGACGAAACGACCGGAGACGAAACGACCGGAGAGGAATCGACTGGAGACGCAGTCCCCTGCCCGTTGAGCGAAGACGGCGGAGCCGACGGAGACGAGACGCGCTCCCCCTCATCGACAGCGATGTCGCCGGGGGGCCAGGGCTCCCCGCCGCGCACGCGCGGCAGGCCGCGCCTCAGCATCCGCGTCGCCATGGCTACTTGTTCCGCGCCTCGAGTGCGGCGATCACCTTCGGGACGACGGTGAACAGATCGCCAACGATGCCGAAGTCCGCGACGTCGAAGATCGGCGCCTCCGCATCCTTGTTGATCGCCACGATGTTCTTCGCGGTCTGCATACCCGCCCGGTGCTGGATCGCACCCGAGATGCCGAGCGCGACGTACAGCTGCGGCGACACCGAGACTCCGGTCTGGCCGACCTGATGCGACTGGGGGATGTAGCCGGCGTCGACCGCCGCACGGGAGGCGCCGACGGCGGCTCCCAGAGCATCGGCGAGCTCCTCGACCAGCACGAACTTCTCTTTCGAGGCGAGTCCGCGTCCGCCCGAGACCACACGCGTCGCGCCCCGGAGCTCGGGTCGGGACGACGTCGCCTCGACGGCCTCGACCGCGCCGACGGTCGCGCTCGGCGCACCGGATGCCTCGACCTCTAGCGTCTCGACGGTCGGCGAGGACACAGCCTCGGCGCGGGCCTCGACCGCACCCTGGCGCACCGTGATCACCGGCGCACCGAACGTGGGCGCCGAGTCGGTGAGGTACGCCCCGCCGTATACGGAGTGGTGGGCGAGCACCCCCTCCTCATCGCGCGAGATGCCGACCGCGTCGACCGAGAGCGCCAGACGTGCGCGCACGGCGAAACGTCCGGCGATGTCGCGACCGGCGATCGAGTTCGAGATCAGCACGGCGTCGGGATGCACACGGGCGAACGCGGCCTGCAGCGCATCGACGACCGGCACCGTGAGGACGGTCGCATCGGCGTCGGCGGTCAGCACGACCGAGGCGCCGAGGGCGGCGACCTTCGCGGCCGCCTCTGCGGATCCGCCGACCACGAGGGCGACGGGTGCTCCGACGGTCGAGGCGGCGCCGATCAGGGCCGCCGTGCTGCTCGCGGGGTCGCCGGCCGGGTCGAGGTCGACCACGACGAGGATGGGGTTCTCGGGATACGACATGTCACACCAGCCTGTTCTGCACGAGGTACTCGACGAGCTTGTCGGCGGCGTCGCCCTCGTCGACGATCTTGACGCCGGCCGCGCGCGGCGGCTTCTCGGCCACCGCGGTCATGATCGTGCGCGGAGCGGCGGCGGGATCCGCCGAGACCCCGAGGTCGTCGAGGGTGAGCACCTCGAGCGGCTTCTTCTTCGCCGCCATGATGCCCTTGAAGTTCGGAAAGCGCGCGTCGGGCAGCGCCTCGGTGATCGAGATCACAGCGGGCAGCGATGCGGAGATCGGCTGGCCGCCGGCATCCGCCCCTCGCACGCCCGTGACCGAGTCGCCCGTGATCTCGACGCTCGTGAGGGCCGTCGCCTGCGACCAGCCGAGATGCTCGGCGAGCATCGCCGCCATCACACCGCCCGAGCCGTCGGTCGAGAGGTTGCCGGTGATCACGAGGTCGGGCTCGGCACGGCGGATCGCGGCCGCCAGCGTCTCGGCGGTCAGGCCGAGATCGGCGCCGGCGAGCTGCTCGTCGGCGATGTGCACGGCGGAGCCGGCTCCGATCGCGAGGGCCCGTCGCACCGACGCCGTCGACCCGGCGGGGGCCATCGCGAGCGCGACCACTTCGGTGCCCTCGTTCTTGTCGGCGTGGCTCAGCGCGACCTCGAGCGCGCGCTCGGTGATCTCATCGAGCACCAGGTCACCGGCACCGCGGTCGGCGAGCCCGGTCTCGAGATCCAGCTTGCGATCGCCATAGGTGTCGGGCACCTCTTTGACCAGGACGAAGATCTTCATCGATTGCTCCTCACGACTGCCTCGATTCTAGCCCCTTGATACTGAGTCCCAGCCGCCGAGCGACTGAGGTCCACGCGGTTCGCACAGCCCCGCATCCCCGGGGCGGCGAGCGGATGCCCTACCGTAGAACCGTGGTCCGACCCCGCCCCCTGCCCGTCGATCCGCTCGCCGAGGCGAAGCGGCAGTGGCTCGCGCACGGCTGGTCGGATGCCGCCGAGGGCATGACCGTCGTCACCTCGGTCATGCGCGCGCAGCAGTTGCTTCTCGCGCGGGTGGATGCGACGCTCAAGCCCTTCGCGCTGAGCTTCGCCCGCTACGAGATGCTGCGGCTGCTGGCGTTCAGCCGGTCGGGCCGTCTGCCTCTGTCGAGCGTCGTCGCCCGACTGCAGGTGCATGCGACGACCGTCACGAGCACCGCGGAACGACTGGTGCGCGACGGGCTCATCGTGCGCCAGCCCCACCCGCACGATGGCCGAGCGGCGCTGCTCGCCCTGACCGAGGCGGGCCGCGAGCTCGTCGACCGCGCGACGAACGCCCTCAACAGCGATGTCTTCGCCGACCCCGGCATGACCGGCGCGGATGCCGCCGAGCTCGTCGCGATCGTCGCGCGGATGCGCAAAGCGGCCGGCGACTTCACCGATCCCAGACCTCAACCGGATCCGCTCTGACGTGGCCGAGTTCGTGCTCGAGCGCGTCATCGCGGCGCCGAGGCAGACGGTCTTCGCGCTCGCGCTCGACGCCGGACTGCACCTGCGGTCCATGGCCCGATACGGCGAGACGATGATCGAGGCACCGGACGGCGGCGTGTTCACGGAGGGATCGACCGTGACCTGGCGGGCACGGCACTTCGGCATCCCGTTCCGACTGCGGACGATGGTGTACGACGTCGACGCCCCGAGCGGGTTCCGTGATCGACAGCTCTCGGGTCCGTTCGGGGCATTTCTGCACGTGCACTCTTTCGAGGAGCATCCGGTCGGGACGATGCTGCGCGACACCGTGTCCTTCCGCTCGCCTCTCGGCCCGATCGGACGCCTCGTCGACCAGGTGTTCCTGCGCGAGTACATGCGCAGGCTGATCGAGGAGCGCAACGACCACCTGGCCGCCGAAGCCGAAGCCGAGGCCGAAGCCGAAGTGCACGGGCGTACACTGCCCGCATGAGCGAACTGCGCCTGCACGCGACCCTGGAAGGACGCGGCCCCGCCGCCGCGATCATCCTCTCCGACGAGCAGGTCGCCGAGTTCGGCGCCGGAAAGGCGTTCCCCGTCGTCGTCACGATCGGCGCCCATTCCGGCCGGCTGCGCCTCGCACGCATGGGCGGGCAGAACATGATCGGCTTCAGCAAGGCCGTGCGCGCCGAGTTCGGGGTCGAGATCGGCCAGGACGTCGATGCGGTCATCCGCGTGGATTCCGCCGAACGCGAGGTCGAGATCCCGCCTGCGCTCGCCGCCGCCCTCGACGCCGACGCCGCGCTGCGCACCGCGTTCGAGGCGCTGTCGTACTCCGTGCGCAAAGAGCATGCCCGCTCGGTCGCCGAGGCCAAGCAGGATGCGACCCGAGAGCGGCGCGTCGAGAAGATCGTCGACGCGCTGCGCGGCTGAGGTCTCGGGCGCCGACCGTTCACGATTCAGCATGAACGGGTGCGTCGAGTGCCGGATCGGTGTCGAAGCAGGCATTCCGCGGCTTCTGTGCTGAATCGTGAACCCCGACCGGGCGCGTTCAGCGGTTCCGGAAGTCCGGTGCACGCTTCTCCCGGAAGGCGGACATGCCCTCTTTCTGGTCTTCGGTGTCGAACAGCTCGGCGAACGCGCGCTTCTCGTGAGCGAGTCCCTCGGCGAGGGTCGTCTCCATCGCGGCGTCGAGTGCGGCCTTCGCGGCGAACACCGACGGCAGCGACTTCGCCGCGATCGTCTCGGCGAGCGTCGTGGCCTCCGCCCGCAGATCGGATGCCGGCACGACGCGCGACACGAGCCCTGAGCGCTCGGCCTCCTCGGCGCCCATGAACCGACCGGACAGCACGAGCTCGGCGGCCTTGTAGTACCCGACCGCGCGGATCAGGCGCTGCGTGCCGCCCATTCCCGGAATCACTCCGAGGTTGATCTCCGGCTGGCCGAACTTCGCCGTGTCGGCGGCGAGGATGATGTCGCACATCATCGCGAGCTCGCATCCTCCCCCCAGTGCGAAGCCCGAGACGGCGGCGATCACGGGCGTGCGCACGGCGGCGAAGTCACGCCACACCCCGAAGTGGTCGGTCTCGAGCATTCCGGCGGCCGACATCCCCTCCATCTCCTTGATGTCGGCACCGGCGGCGAACGCCTTCTCCGATCCGGTGACCACGATCGCCCCGACGCCGTCGTCGAGGTCGAAGGCGACGGCCGCGGCCGTGACCTCCTCGGCGAGCCGGCTGTTCAGGGCGTTCAGAGCCTCGGGTCGGTTGAGGGTGATCCACCCGACGCGTCCGCGCTGCTCGACCAGGATCGTCTCGTACTCGGTCATCGTGAAGCCCTCTCCGTCGTGGTCATCTCAGTATGTCGCGGCAGTGTCCGGCATCCGCCCGCGCCCGTTCTGCGGACGTCGTCACATTCTGCGGATGTACTCAGGCGGGCCGCCCGCAGATCGGGGCGGCGTCCGCAGATCGGGACCGGGTGCGGGGCGATTCCCCCTCATACGCGATCGTCGCGGATGTCGGTGATGATGCCCGAGAAATCACGCGTCGCCCCCTCCCCCGCGGCGAAGGCCGCGTAGAGCTGCTGCGCCAGTCGCCCCATGCGGGCATCGGTCCCGGTCTGCTCGATCGCCTGCAGAGCGAGACCGAGGTCCTTCGCCATCAGTGCCCCGGCGAACCCGGGCTGGTAGTCGCGGTTCGCGGGGCTCGTCGGCACCGGGCCGGGCACCGGGCAGTTCGTCGTGATCGACCAGCATTGACCGGACGCCTGCGAGACGACGTCGAACAGCGCCTGATGCTCGAGGCCGAGTCGCTCTCCGAGCACGAACGCCTCGGCCACGGCGATCTGCGACACCGCGAGCACCATGTTGTTGCAGACTTTCGCGGCCTGACCGAGCCCGGGTCCACCGCAGTGCACGATGCGCTTTCCCATGACCTCGAGCAGCGGCATCGCAGCGGCGACGTCCTCGTCGGAGCCGCCGACCATGAACGCGAGCGTCCCGTTCTCCGCCCCGACGACGCCGCCCGAGACCGGAGCATCGATGTTGCGGTGCCCGGCGGCGAGCGCGAGGGCGTGCGCGGCACGGGCCTCGTCGACCGCGATCGTCGACGACTCGATGAACAGCGTGTCGGGCCGCGCGGCGGCCAGCAGCTCGGTGCGATACG
Organism: Microbacterium foliorum; assembly: GCF_003367705.1. NCBI lineage: Bacteria > Bacillati > Actinomycetota > Actinomycetes > Micrococcales > Microbacteriaceae > Microbacterium > Microbacterium foliorum. The sequence goes on from NZ_CP031425.1 coordinate 3,118,561, forward strand.
CGTCGATCACGTGGCACCCGGCGGGGAACATCGTGATGACGACATCGGCGTCGGCGACGGCATCCGCTCCGCTCGCCGCGATCGGGATGCCGGCGGCCTCGGCCGCCTCGATCGCCGCCGGCACGAGATCGAAGCCGTGCACCTCATGGCCTGCCGCGACCAGGTTCTTGGCCATCGGCAGACCCATGTGGCCGAGGCCGAGGAACGCGACCCGGCTCGGCACCCCGATCATGAGTCGCTCCGCATCGACGCGGAGCCGGCGGGCCTCAGCATCTCGCGTCCGACGATCAGGCGCATGATCTCGTTGGTGCCCTCGAGGATCTGATGCACCCGCAGGTCTCGCACCACCCTCTCGATGCCGTAGTCCTGCAGATAGCCGTAGCCGCCGTGCAGTTGCAGCGCGCGGTTGGCGACATCGAAGCCGGCGTCCGTCGCGAACCGCTTGGCCATGGCGCATCGCATCGTGGCGTCGGGTGCCTGCTCGTCGACCGCCCGCGCACCGTCGCTGACCATGAGGCGCGCGGCCTGAAGGTCGGTGCGCATGTCGGCGATCGCGAACAGGATCGACTGCTTCTCGGCCAGGGGCTCCCCGAACGCCATGCGCTCGTGCACGTACTGCACGGCCCGGTCGAGCGCCCACTGGGCTCCGCCGAGCGAGCAGGCGGCGATGTTCAGACGCCCGCCGTTGAGCGCCGACATCGCGATCGCGAAGCCGCGACCCTCGTCGCCCAGCACCGCGGATGCGGGGATGCGGACACCGTCGAGGATGACCTGGCGGGTGGGCTGCGCGTGCCAGCCCATCTTCTTCTCGGGGGCGCCGAAGCTCAGTCCCTCGGCGTCGCCCGGCACGAGGAAGGCGCTGATGCCGCGGGCTCCCGGCTCGCCGGTGCGGGCCATCACCACGTAGACGGCGGCTTCGCCGGCTCCCGAGATGAACTGCTTGACGCCGGTGAGCACGAAGTCGTCGCCGTCGCGGACCGCGCTCGTGGCGATGTTCGCGGCATCCGACCCCGCGCCCGGCTCGGTGAGGCAGTAGCCGCCGAACTCCTGCATCGCGGTGAGTTCGGGCAGCCACCGTCCGCGCTGCACGTCATCGCCGTAGGTGTCGATCATCCAGACCACCATGTTGTGGATCGAGATGTAGGCGGCGACCGCAGGGTCGCCCTTCGCCAGCTCTTCGAAGATGGCGACGGTGTCGGAGCGGCTGAGCCCCGTTCCTCCGAACTCCTCGCGCACGTAGATGCCGCCGAGCCCGAGCTCCCCCGCCCGCCCCAGGGATTCGCGGGGGAAGAGGTGCTTCTCGTCGCGTTCGGCCGCGAAGGGGGCGAGCTCGGCATCGGCGAACTCGCGGACGGCGTCGAGGATGGCCTCGCGTTCTTCGGCGGTGGTGGTGACGGTGGTCATGGTCATCGTGGTTCCTTGCGGGAGGTGTCGCGGGATCAGTGCATGGTGGGGATCACGAAGCTGGCGCCGTCGCGGATGCCCGCGGAGGGCCAGCGGCTCGTGACCGTCTTGGTCTTCGTGTAGAACCGGAAGGCGTCGGCACCGTGCTGGTTGAGGTCGCCGAATCCGCTGCGCTTCCAGCCGCCGAACGTGTAGTACGCGATCGGCACGGGGATCGGCACGTTGACGCCGACCATGCCGACCTCGACACGGGCGGCGAAGTCGCGTGCGGCGTCGCCGTCGCGGGTGAAGATCGCGACGCCGTTTCCGTATTCGTGCTCCGAGGCCATGCGCAGCGCCTCCTCGTAGTCGGCGGCGCGGGCGATCACGAGCACGGGGCCGAAGATCTCCTCGCGGTAGATCGCCATGTCGGTCGTGACGTGATCGAAGAGGGTCGGTCCGAGGTAGAAGCCCTCCTCGTGCCCGTCGACCGTGAAGCCGCGCCCGTCGGCGAGCAGCGTGGCCCCCTCGTCGACACCCTGCTGGATGTACCCGACGACCCGCTCGACCGCGGCCCTCGTGACGAGGGGTCCATAATCGACGTCGGCCGCCAGCGATGGGCCGATCCGCAGCTGCGCCACCCGCTCGGTGAGTCTGGCGGCGAGAGCATCCGCCGTCTCCTTCCCCACCGGGACCGCGACCGAGATCGCCATGCAGCGCTCGCCGGCCGACCCGTACCCCGAGCCGATCAGCGCGTCGACCGCCTGGTCGAGGTCGGCATCGGGCATCACGATCATGTGGTTCTTCGCGCCGCCGAAGCACTGCGCGCGCTTGCCGTGGGCGGCCGCCGTCGAGTAGATGTACTCGGCGATCGGCGTCGAGCCGACGAACCCGACGGCACGGATGCGGTCGTCTGTCAGCAGCGCGTCGACGGCCTCCTTGTCGCCGTGCACGACGTTGAGGACGCCCGCGGGCAGGCCTGCTTCGAGGAACAGCTCGGCGAGGCGCACCGGCACCGAGGGGTCGCGCTCGCTGGGCTTGAGCACGACGGCGTTGCCGGCGGCGAGAGCAGGGCCCGCCTTCCACAGCGGGATCATCGCGGGGAAGTTGAACGGGGTGATCGCCGCGACGACACCCAGCGGCTGGCGCATGGAGTAGACGTCGATGCCGGCACCGGCACCCGTGGAGTACTCGCCCTTGAGCAGGTGCGGGGCACCGGCGGAGAACTCGATGACCTCGAGCCCGCGCTGGATGTCACCCTTCGCGTCGTCGACCGTCTTGCCGTGCTCGCTCGCGAGCAGTTCGGCCAGCGACTGCATCTCGCGCTGCGCCAGGTCGAGGAACCGCAGCAGCACTCTCGCGCGCTTCTGCGGGTTGGTCGCCGCCCACGCGACCTGGGCCGCCTCGGCATCGGCGATCACGTCGCGGACCTCGTCGGCGGACGCGAGCGGAACGCGCGCCTGCACGGCTCCGGTACTCGGATCGAACACATCGGCGAAGCGGCCGCTCTCGGGGGTGAGATGCGATCCGCCTACGAAATGGGGAATGGTGCGAGTCATTGTGCGATATCCCTTCGCGCCGTCGTTGGCACTATGACGATGATAGTTCGACCTCCGGATATTTACTAGGGCGTCCATGTACATTTCGACTGCGGCGCCGCTCCCTTCCGGGCTGCGCTTGGAAAGCGCTTGCCGATAGGCTGGTCGCGCAGATCAACGACGACCTACCCGGGAGATCCATGCATTACGGCGCCGACTACAACCCCGAGCAGTGGCCACGAGAGGTGTGGCCCGAAGACGTGCGGCTCATGCGCGAAGCGGGCGTGACACTCGTGAGTCTCGGGATCTTCGCCTGGTCGCGCATCCAGCCGGCCGAGGGAGAATTCGACTGGGACTGGCTCGACGAGATCATCGGGCTGCTGCACGAGGGCGGCATCGAGGTCGATCTCGCCACCGCCACCGCATCGCCTCCCCCCTGGGCCTCGGCCGCGTACCCCGAGATGCTGCCGCAGGATGCCGACGGCTCCACCTTCTGGCCGGGCAGCCGGCAGGCCTTCGCCCCGTCGTCGCCGATCTACCGCCGCCTCGCCGCCGAGCTCGTCACTGCCCTCGCGGAGCGCTACGCGCAGCATCCGGGCGTCACGCTCTGGCATGTCAACAACGAGTACGGATGCCACCTGCACTACGACTACTCCGACGCGGCACGAGACCACTTCCGCACCTGGCTGCGCCGCAAGTACGAGACCGTCGACGCGCTGAACCACGCCTGGGGAACCGACTTCTGGTCGCAGCGCTACACGGCGTTCGACGAGATCGTGCCGCCACGCAAAGCGCCGTACAGCATCAACCCGACCAGCGTGCTCGACTTCAAGCGCTTCACCTCCGACACCCTTCTCGAGCTGTACGTGATGGAGCGCGACATCATCCGCGCAGCCGGCGCCACCCAGCCGATCACCACCAACTTCATGGGTGCGTTCCCCCCGGCCGACTACTGGAAGTGGGCGGCGGAGGTCGACGTGATCTGCGACGACAACTACCCCGACCCCAACGACCCCGAATCGTTCCGCGGCGCGGCGTTCGCCCGTGAGCTCATGCGCGGACTGAAGCCCGGGGTGCCATGGCTGCTCACCGAGCAGTCCACCAACGCCCTGAACTGGCGTCCGACGAACGCGCCGAAGGCGCCGGGGCAGATGGCCGCGATCAGCGCCCAGGCCGTGGGCCGCGGTGCCGATGCCATCATGTTCTTCCAGTGGCGACAGTCCCGCCGCGGCAGCGAGAAGTTCCACTCCGCGATGCTGCCCCAGGCGGGTCTCGAGACCCGCACCTGGCGCGAGGTCACGGCTCTCGGCGCCCAGCTCGCGCAACTCCCCGATCTGCCCGATGTGACCTCGGGAGCGAAGATCGCCCTCGTCTTCGACTGGGAGAACTGGTGGGCGATCGACGGGCGGGACCACCCGATCGTGCTCGACTACCTCACCCTCTCCCACCGGTGGCACGCGGCGCTGCACCGCCAGAACCTCTCGGTCGACATCGTGAACACGACATCCGACCTGAGCGCCTACTCGCTCGTCGTCGCCCCGCAGCAGTACCTGCTCGGCGATGAGGGTGCGGCGAACCTGTCACGCTACGTGGAACAGGGCGGCCACCTGTTCGTCTCGGCGTTCAGCGACGTCGTCGACCAGGACGACGCGTTCCGCGACGGCGGGTTCCTCGTCAGCCTGCGCGCTGTGCTCGGCGTCGCCCTCGAGGACTTCGGGGCGCTCGTACCGCCCGCGTCGGTGCGCGGCGCGGACTCGGCAGGAGAGGTCGCCAGCCACGCATCCGTCGGCGGCCCCGGACAGTCCGAGGCGCCGCTCGAGAGTCCCGCCGGACGCATCGTCGGGCAGTACTTCGCCGAGGAGCTGCTGGTACAGGATGCCGAGGTGCTCGGCCGCTTCACCGAGGGCCGCACGGCCGGACGCGCCGCGCTCACGCGCCACACGTTCGGAGCGGGCCTCGGGTACTACCTCGCGACCATCCCCGACGACGACGGCATGGCCGCCGTCCTCGGCTGGCTCGCCGCAGAGGCCGGGGTCTCCCCTGAGATCGAGGGGCTGCCGGAGCATGTGGAGGTCGCCCGCCGCGGCAGCATCCTCACCGTCATCAACCACAGCGCCCAGCCGTACGCCGTGGACATCGAGGGGGTCGACCTGCTCGACGGATCGACCGAACCGCGCCGTGAGCTCGACGCCTTCGGGTGGGCGTTCATCGACACGGGCGCCGGCAGCAGCGCCCGGGGAGGCCGCTGACGCCTCGCGTTCGCCGGCCGTTCACCCGCCGGACACGTCGCCCGACTACAACTGCACATGCGCGGACACAGACTCAGACCGGATCGGGTAGTCACGTCATCCGCGCGACACGGTGAGCCTCTGCTCCCGTCGCGGTGATCGCACCGCGAAAGACCCCCGCCGAATCGGGTCGGCGGGGGTCTTCTCCGCTCTGGGACGCCGCGGGCTACAGGCGTTCGATGATCGTGGCGTTCGCCATGCCGCCGCCCTCGCACATGGTCTGCAGACCGAACCGGCCGCCCACCGCGTCGAGCTGATCGATGAGCGTGCCCAGCAGACGGGTGCCGGACGATCCGAGCGCGTGCCCGAGCGCGATCGCGCCCCCGCGCGGGTTGAGCTTCGCGGCATCCGCCCCCACCTCGGCCGCCCACGCGAGGGGCACCGACGCGAACGCCTCATTGACCTCGTACGCGTCGAGGTCGTCGATCGAGAGACCGGTGCGCTCCAGGATGCGCCGCGTCGCGGGAATCGGCCCGGTGAGCATCATCAGCGGGTCGTCACCGACCACCGTGAAGGCGTGGAACCGTGCCCGAGGCGTGAGCCCTAGGGCGTCGGCGCGCTCGGCGCTCATCAGCAGTGCGGCAGACGCCCCGTCGGTGAGCGGCGAGGAGTTGCCGGGGGTGATCCGCCAGTCCAGCTCCGGGAAGCGGGCCGCGAGCGCGTCCGTGCGGAATGCCGCCGGGAGCCCGGCGAGCCCCGCGGCCGTCGTGCCCGCACGGACGGTCTCGTCGGCCACGGCATCCGCTGCCTCCGCGACCGGGATGACCGTGCGGTCGAAGAATCCGTCGGCCCATGCGGCGGCGGCGCGGCGGTGCGACTCCGCCGCGTACTCGTCGAGGGTCGCTCGATCGAGCCCCCAACGGGCGGCGATCAGCTCGGCCGAGACGCCCTGGTTCACGAGCCCCTCGGGGTAGCGCGCGCGCAGACGAGGCGACATCGGGGAGCCGCCCGCGGCGGACGACCCCAGCGGCACCCTGCTCATCGACTCGACGCCCCCGACGATCACCGCATCGTAGGCGCCGGCGACGATCCCCTGTGCGGCGAAGTGCACCGCCTGCTGGCTCGACCCGCACTGCCGGTCGATCGTCGCCGCAGGGATCCCCTCGTCGAAGCCCGCGGCGAGCACCGCCTGCCTGGCGATGTTCGACGACTGGTCGCCGACCTGGCTCACGCAGCCCAGCAGCACGTCGTCGATCTGCCGCGAGTCGAGACCGCTGCGCTCGAGGATCGCGGCGAGCGCCCCGGCCACGAGATCGACCGGATGCACACCCGACAGGGCGCCGCCCGGCTTGCCCCGCCCGACGGGGGTGCGGACGACATCGATCAGAACGGCTTCGCTGCGCGTGCTCATGAGACCCATTCTCTCCCCTCATGGGATGCGGGTCGCGGCCGGGCCCGCACCCGATGAGCGGATGCCGTCTTCGCGCGCCGCGAAAACAGGGCGGCGACACCGGCATCCGAAATACAATCGATTCTGCGCCCGCACCCTGGCGCGACACCCCCACCGTCGAGGCGTCCGTGACCCGGGCGACCGCACTCTCCGAGGACCCACCATGTCCAGCGAACCCATCACCGTCTCCATCCGCCGCGAGGTCGACCCCGAGCATGTGGCCGCAGCCACCGCGTGGGTGCAGACCGGCGTGAACCTCGCGCACCGGTACCCGGGATTCCTCGGCTCCGGCTGGGTGCGCGACGGCGAGGACTCGCACGTCTGGCACATGCTCTACCGCTTCACCGACGAGAAGTCACTGATCGCATGGGAGCAGTCGGGCGAGCGCGAGTGGTGGAAGTCGACCGGAGACCAGTTCGTGCGCAGCGAGCGCGTGAAGCGCCGCACCGGCATCGAGGGCTGGTTCGACGAGCCGACCACCGACACGATCACACTGCCCCGTGCAGACGGATCGACCACCACGGTCGCGATGGTGAGCACGCCTCCGCGGTGGAAGCAGGCCATCTCGATCTGGCTCGGATTCTTCCCCGTCAACCTGGCCTTCACCTACGCGATGAGCCCGGTTCCCGGCTGGAACGAGCTGCCCATCTGGCTGCGCGTGCTGACCACGACCGTGGTGCTCACGCCGATCATGGCCTACTGGGTGCTGCCCTTCGTCACCCGGTCGCTGCGTCGCTGGCTCACCCGCTGACGCGAGACCGCCGCGCGGGCGGCGGCCGGTGCCGCCGCATCGTCTGCGTCCGCATCCGCCGCCGTCCGCATCCGTCGCTCCCCCAGGCGGGGCCACTTGCGCACCTCCCCGCCAGGCGGGGCCACTTGCGCACCGGAATCGGACGATTCGGATGCACAACTGACCCCGCAGAACGTGCGGATGCAGAACTGACCCCGCGTACGCATCTGCACAGCGCAACTGCGCTCGGAACGCACCGCAGTCACACCCCGCCGCATCCGCCGCCGCATCCACCCCCCGCCGCATCCCCGCCGCATCCGCCGCCTTGCCCTGCCCGCTCCCCGGCGGGGCCACTTGCGCACCTCCCCCGCCAGGCGGGGCCACTTGCGCAGCGGAATCGGACGATTCGGATGCAGAACTGACCCCGCACAGCCGCCGGATGCAGAACTGACCCCGCAGAACGTGCGGATGCAGAACTGACCCCGCGCACGCATCTGCACAGCGCAACTGCGCTCGGAACGCACCGCGGCCATCCCACGCCACATCCGCCGCCGCATCCGCCGCCTTGCCCTGCCCCCTCCCAGGCGGGGTCATTTGCGCACCTCCCCGTCAGGCAGGGCCACTTGCGCACCGGAATCGGACGATTCGGATGCGGAACTGGCCCCGCACAATGTGCAGATGCAGAACTGACCCCGCACAACCGCCGGATGCGCACCCGTCCCGCCCCGCCCCGGATCGGCGCGGGACCGCGCCTCAGATCGCGGCGATCCGCCAGGATGCGGAGTGCTGGTCGCCGGGCTCGAGCACGACCAGGTCGGTTCCGGAGTTGAACGCGTCGGGCGGACAGGTCATCGGCTCGACCGCGAGGCCGATGCGGTGGATCGCGTCGATCCCGGGGTTGTCGGCCGTGTGCACCTGCACCCACGGGCACCGCTCGTCGAACGTCATCGCGACGCCGGTCCCGGCATCCGTCACCACGCGCACCTCGGCCACACCGCCCTCGCGGGCGAGGCCCGTGAACGCGTGGTCGATGAAGACGTCGGCGATCGGGCGCGCGGTGCGGAAGTCCCAGTGCGGATGCGCGGTCACGCCCTCGACCGCGACAGGACTCAACCGGTCGGGGGTCACCGTGAGCACGTCGGATGCCGGCAGCGTCAGCGTCCAGTCGTCGACCCGGCCGGAGCCTGCGACGAGGTACGGATGCGGTCCGGTGCCCCACGGCGCGGCATCCGCCCCGAGGTTGTGCGCGGTCACGGTCTGATGCAGCCCCTCGGCATCGAGACGGTACTCGGTCTCGACCTCGACACGGAACGGGTACCCGGTCTGCGGCTCGATGACGGCGGCGAGCACGACGCGGTCGTCGAGCACGAGACGGTCCTCGAACTCGGTCCACGCCAGGAGCCCGTGCAGTGCCTGCCCCCGCGTGGGCTCGGTGAGCGCCAGCCGGTGTTCGACCCCGCCGAAGGTGTAGCGGCCGTCGACGATGCGGTTCGGCCACGGCGCGAGTGTGGTGCCGCGGTATCCGGGGCGCACCTCGTCGGCGTCGAACGGCACGACCAGGTCGCGCCCGTCGATCGTGAGCACGCGCAGCGAGGCGCCGACGCTCGCGATGACCGCCTCGTATCCGTGACTCGCGATGCGCAGCTGTCGGCCGGAGCGCAGACGTGCGGCGGTCACGACATCGACGGCCGGTGCGGCGCCCTGCGTCATCACAGCCCCTGCGCGAGTCGGTAGTACGCCTGGTTCCAGCGCACCTGCTTCTGGAACTCGGGCAGAGTGGTGTCGTCGTCGATCACGAGCAGCTCGACCTCTGCCATCTCGGCGAAGTCCCGGAACGCCTCCAGCCCGACGGCCGTCGACATGACCGTGTGGTGCGCGGCTCCCGCGGTCAGCCAGGCGGCCGCCGAGGTGGTGAAGTCGGGCTGCGGCTTCCAGACGGCGCGACCGACGGGGAGCTTGGGCAGCGACTGACGCGGCGGCACGTTCTCGACGACGTTCGCAGTGAGGCGGAACCGGTCGCGCATGTCGCTGAGCGCGACGACGATCGCGGGACCGGGGTCTGCCGTGAAGACCAGTCGCACCGGGTCGTCCTTGCCGCCGATGCCGAGCGGATGGATCTCGAGAGTGGGCTTCGCGGTCGTGAGCGACGGCGAGACCTCGAGCATGTGCGCACCGAGGATCAGCTCGTCACCGGGCGTCATGTCGTAGGTGTAGTCCTCCATGAGGCTCGCCCCGCCGGGCAGCCCCGACCCCATGACGTTGGCGATCCGCACGAGGATCGCCGTCTTCCAGTCGCCCTCGGCACCGAATCCGTAGCCCTCGGCCATCAGGCGCTGCACCGCGAGGCCGGGCAGCTGCGTCAGCGCTCCGAGGTCCTCGAACGAAGTGGTGAAGGCGCCGAAGCCGCCCTCTTCGAGGAACGACCGCAGACCGATCTCGATCGCGGCGCCGTCGCGCAGCGACTGGTGGCGCTCACCACCGCGGCGCAGCTCGGGGACGACCTCGTACAGCTCCTCGTACTCGGCCACGAGGGCGTCGATCTCGGACGCGGATGCCGCGGCGACCGCATCCGCCAGATCGTTCACGCCCCACGTGTTGACCTGCACGCCGAAGCGCAGCTCGGCCTCGGTCTTGTCGCCCTCGGTCACCGCGACGAAGCGCATGTTGTCGCCGAAGCGGGCGAGCTTGAGCGAACGCGAGGCGGCGAGCCCGGCCGCCGCGCGCTGCCACGTGGCGATCTCCTGACGCACCCGGGGGTCGCTCGCGTGGCCTACCACGGTCTTGCGCGGCACGCCGAGACGGGTCTGGATGTAGCCGAACTCGCGGTCGCCGTGCGCGGCCTGGTTCAGGTTCATGAAGTCGAAGTCGATGTCGGCCCAGGGCAGCTCCACGTTCGCCTGCGTGTGCAGGTGGGCGAGCGGCTTCTGCAGCGCGTCGAGACCGGCGATCCACATCTTCGCGGGGCTGAACGTGTGCATCCAGGCGATCAGGCCGACCACCTTCTCATCGGCGTTGGCCTCGAGGGCGGTGCGCTTGATGGCGGCGGAATCGGTGAGCACCGGCTTCCACACGATCTTCACCGGAACCTCCCCCGCCTCGTCGAGGAGGCGGGCGATCTGCTGAGACTGCTCGGCGACCTGCGCGAGCGTCTCGGGACCGTAGAGGTGCTGGCTGCCGGTGAGGAACCAGACCTCGTAGCCGTCGAGCGAGGTGGTGAGCGGGGTGCGGGGCATGGCGGATCCTTCGGTCTGGCGGGAGGAGTTCAGAGAGCGGTGGTGGCGGCGGCTTCGATGGCGAGCCCTGCGCGGTAGCGGTCGAGGTAGGCGGTGAAGCCGGCGACGTCGGCAGGATCCGGCTCGGCGACCGCGAGGGATGCCGCGGCGAAGACCTCGCCGTCGAGGTACTCCCCCAGAGTGCGCGTATCGGCATGAGCGAGGTACGAGGCGAGCACCGCGATGCCCCAGGCCCCGCCCTCCGCCGCCAGCTCGCCCACCGAGACCGGGGCGTCCAGCGCACCGGCGAGGAATCGCTGCGCGACCCCCGCGGTCCGGAACATCCCGCCGTGCGCGAACATGCGGTCGAGCCGCACACCCTCGGCGGTGAGCACCTGCATCCCGAGCGCGAGCGTGCCGAAGACGCCGTACAGCTGCGCACGCATGAAGTTCGCGAGCGTGAAGGCGCTGTCGGGGGTGCGCACGAAGAGCGGACGCCCCTCGGTGAGGCCGGCGATCGGCTCGCCCGCGAGATGGTTGTAGGCGAGCAGGCCACCGGCATCCGCCTCGCCCTCGAGCGCCTCACGGAAGAGCGCGTCGAACACCGCATCGGCATCGAGCGGCTGCCCGGCCGCGGCGGAGAAGCGCGTGAAGAGACCGGCCCACGCGGCCAGCTCGCTCGCGCCGTTGTTGCAGTGCACCATCGCGACCGCGTCGCCGGCCGGCGTCGTGACCAGGTCGAGCTCGTGGTGCACCTGCGCCAGCGGACCCTCGAGGACGACCATCGCGAAGATGCTCGTGCCCGCCGAGACGTTGCCCGTGCGGGGCGACACCGAGTTCGTCGCGACCATCCCGGTGCCCGCGTCCCCCTCGGGCGGGCACAGCGGGATGCCGGGGCGCAGCCCGCCGGTCGGGTCGAGCAGGGCGGCGCCGTCGGCGGTGAGCGTTCCGGCATCGGCCCCGGCGGGGAGGACGTGCGGGAGAAGGTCTCCGGCGCTCGCCGGCAGGCGGTCGGCCGCGAGCGCGTCGTAGGCCTGCAGCATCCGCTCGTCGTAGTCGCCGGTCGCCGAATCGATCGGGAACATGCCGGATGCGTCGCCGACACCGAGCACGCGACGGCCGGTGAGGGCGGTGTGGACGTATCCGGCGAGCGTCGTCACGAAGTCCAGCCTCGGCACGTGCTCCTCGCCGTCGACGACGGCCTGATGCAGATGGGCGATCGACCAGCGCAGCGGGATGTTCACCCCGAGCAGGTCGGTCAGCTCGGCCGCGGCGACGCCCGTGTTGGTGTTGCGCCAGGTGCGGAACGGCACGAGCAGCTCGCTCTGCGCGTCGAACGCGAGGTATCCGTGCATCATCGCCGAGATCCCGATCGCGCCGAACGACTCGGGGCGCACGCCGTGCACCCGTTCCGCGTCGGCGACGAGCTCGGCGTACGCGGCCTGCAGGCCCGCCCAGACCTCGTCGAGATCGTAGGTCCAGAGGCCGCCGTCGAGGCGGTTCTCCCACGCGAACGACCCGGTGGCGAGCACCTCGGTCGCATCCGATCCGATCAGGCACGCCTTGATGCGGGTCGAGCCGAGCTCGATGCCCAGGCTCGTGCGGGCGGCGACGATGTCGTCGCGGGCGGTGGTGCTGCCGGTCGTGGTGCTGCCGGTCGTGGTGCTGCCGGTCGTGGCGCTGCCGGTCGTGGCGCTGCCGGTCGTGGCGCTGTGGGTCGTGTCGCTCATCGTCGGGCGTCCGAGTTCTGTCCGTAGACGTTCTGGTAGCGGGCGAAGAGGCTGTCGATGGCCTCCTGCGGGATGGGGATCAGCGGGCCGGCCTCGCGGGCGTGGTGCACGGTGCGGGCGACGTCCTCGACCATGACGGCGGCCTTCACGGCATCCTTCGCATCGGCGCCGATGGTGAACGGCCCGTGGTTCTGCATCAGGACCGCGCGGCTGCGGTGCCCGGAGAGTGTCTGCACGATGCCCCGGCCGATCGAGTCGTCGCCGATGATCGCGAACGGCCCGACCGGGATGGGTCCGCCGAACTCGTCGGCCATCGCCGTGATGACGCAGGGGATCTCTTCGCCGCGGGCCGCCCAGGCGACCGCGAAGGTCGAGTGCGTGTGCACGACGCCGCCGACGTCGGGCATGTGGCGATAGACGTAGGCGTGGGCCGCGGTGTCGCTGGAGGGCGAGCGGTCACTGCCCGGCGTTCCGGGGATCACGGCGCCGTCGAGGTCGCAGAGGATCATGTTCTCGGGCGCGAGGTCGTCGTAGCTGACTCCCGAGGGCTTGATCACGAACAGGTCGGCGCCGGGGACGCGTCCCGAGACGTTTCCGCCGGTCCAGACCACGAGCCCGTAGCGCACGAGTTCGCCGTGCAGGCGGGCGACGTCGTCACGGACGGTCTGGATCGATGCGGCGATCTCGGGGGAGAAGGCGGGGGCTTCGTTGCTCACGGGTACCTCGGGTCGTCGGTGGTCACTGTGACCGGTCACAGAAGTGTGTCACGGGGTGCGGCGGCGGTCAAGACGCGCGCTGTCGGCGGTCGACCGTTCACGATTCAGCAAGAGAACACCCACGGCTCGACCGGCCGCCGGGATGCCGCGGAATTCGGCGGCCCGGCGGCCCGGCGGACGCATCCATGCTGAGTTGTGAACGCGGACCAGAGCGCACGACCGGGCGGGGAACGGTCAGCGCGGAGCGGCGTGCGGGGTCAGTTTTGCACCTCGCACCCAGGCGGGGTCAGTTTCGCACCGGATACCCAGGCGGGGTCAGTTCAGCACCGCGCACCCAGGCGGGGTCAGTTCCGCACCGCGCACCCAGGCGGGGTCAGTTTCGCATCGGATACGGCCGATCAACGTGCGCAATCGACCCCGCCTGCGATTCACGTGCGAAATCGGCCCCGCACCGCGACGGCAGCGCGACGGCACGGCACGGGTCAGCACGCGACGGGTCGGCGCGGCCCGGGTCAGCACGGCACGCGACGGCACGGCACGCGACGGCACGGCACAGCACGGCAGGGCAGCACGGCATCGGCCCCGCACCGCGACGGCAGGGACCGCACGGCACGGGTCAGCACACGACGGCACGGGTCGGCACGCGACAGCACGGCAGGGACGGCACGGCACGGCAGGGGCCGCACGGCGGCGCGACGGCACGGCACGGCAGGGGCGCAGCACGGCGCGACGGCACGGCGCGGGTCAGCGCGGCGGGGCGACCGAATCGCGGGTCACCAGCACGGGCGCCACGGGAGGGAGATCGGATGCCGGAGCCTCCGCGCTGCCCGCCAGCACCGCCGCCACCGCACGACGCGCCAACTCGGCGAAGTCCTGCCGCACGGTCGTGAGCTTGGGCCAGTAGTACGCGGCGTCCGGGGTGTCGTCGAATCCCACCACGCTGATGTCGCCCGGCACGGTGAGCCCGGCTTCGTGCAGACCGCCGAGCAGCCCGAGCGCCATCTGGTCGTTCGCCACGAACACGGCCGTCACACCGGATCCGCGCACGGCCTCGACCGCCGCATAGCCCGATCCCGCGGTCCAGTCGCCCTCGAGCACGGGCCCGGCGGCGAGCCCTCTCGCGGCGAGCTCGGCGGCGAACCCCTCGGCGCGGGACTCGGCCTCGAGCCAGTCGGCGGGTCCGGCGAGGTGCGCGATGCTCGTGTGCCCCGCGTCGGCGAGCGCCGCGACCGCGAGCCGGGCTCCCGCCGCCTGGTCGACCGACAGGCCACGAGCCCCCCGGTCGGCCGCGTGCAGGGTGACGACCGGAACGCCGATGCGCACCGCGTCGAGCGCGTCGAGGGTGTGGGCGTGCGGGGCGACGACGACGATGCCCTCGACCCCCTGCATCACGAGGTGGTCGACGGCGGCGACCACGGCATCCGCATCCCCCGCGTCCGCGAAGGCCGCGCTCAGCCAGTACCCGGCCTCACGGGCCGAGGCCTCGAGCGCGGCGATGCTGCGCGAGGGACCGTAGTGCAGGGCGTCGGTCGCCAGCACCCCGAGAGTGCGGGAGCGCCGCGTCCCCAGCGCCCTGGCCGCGTTGTTCATGCGGTACCCGAGCTCGGCCATCGCGGCGAGCACCCGCTCCCTGGTCTCGGCCGCGACCTCCGGATGGTCGTTGAGCACCCGGGAGACCGTCTGCCGCGACACTCCGGCGCGAGCGGCGACGTCACGCACCCCGACGGTGCGCGGGGGCTCGCTGCTGGTGTCACTCACGCCGACGAGTGTATGCCGCACGGCCCCGACTCCCCGTCTTCGTGCCACTCTGGTGACATGCGCATCGCACTCACCGGATCATCGGGCAAGCTCGGCAGCGTCGTCGCGCGGGAGCTCCGCGCCCACGGGTACGAGGTCATCGGCATGGATGTCGCGGGCACCCGCGGTCCCGACTTCGTGCAGGTCGATCTCACGGACTACGGCCAGGTCGTCGATGCCCTCGGCGCCGTCGGCGACCGCCATGACGGCATCGACGCCGTGGTGCATCTCGGCGCGATCCCCGCGCCGGGCATCCGCAGCGACGTCGCGACCTTCCACAACAACATGCCGGCGACGTTCAACGTGTTCTGGGCGGCGGTGCGCCTCGGCATCCGGCGCGTCGTCTACGCGTCGAGCGAGACGGTCCTCGGCCTGCCGTTCGATGTGCCGCCGCCCTACGTTCCCGTCGACGAGGACTACCCCGCCCGCCCCGAATCGGTCTACTCGCTCGTCAAGACGCTCGAGGAGCGCATGGCGACCGAGCTCGTGCGCTGGCATCCCGACCTGTCGATCACGGCGCTGCGCTTCTCGAACGTGATGAACCCCGCGGACTACGCGGAGTTCCCGGACTTCGACGCCGATGCCCTTCGTCGCAAGTGGAATCTCTGGGGCTACATCGACGCCCGCGACGGGGCGCAGGCCGTCGAGCGCGCCCTCGAGGTCGCAGCTCCCGGCTTCGACACCTTCATCATCGCCGCGGCCGACACGGTGATGTCGCGGCCGAACGACGAGCTGCTCGCCGAGGTCTTTCCCGACGTGCCGCGCGCCCGCGAGTTCGGTCCGAACGAGACGCTGCTCTCGATCGACAAGGCGCGACGCGTGCTCGGCTTCGATCCGCAGCACTCCTGGCGCGACGAGGTCTGATCGGACGCACCGTGCAGCGCGCACGATCGACCGGACGTGCGGGCACGCCTCAGCGTCGGGCGATGGTGGATCCGCGGATGACGAGCCGCACCGGCAGACGGTGCGTGCCCTCACCGATGTCGATGCCGTCGATCGCGTCGAACACCCGCAGCGCCGCCTCGCGACCCAGCTGCTGCAGGTTGGCGTCGATGCTGGTCAGCTCGGGTCGGGCGTTGGTGGCGAGCACCTGCCAGTTGTCGTAGCCGATCACCGCGAGGTCGTCGGGAACCGATCGGCCGAGATCCCGCGCCGAGTCGAGCGCCCCGCGGGCGATCTGATCCGACCCGCAGAACACCGCATCGATGTCGGGATGCCGCTGCAGCAGCATCGCCGCGGCATCGCGTCCCCAGTGCTCCGTCCACTCCGAGAACATCGGCTCGCCGACGAGCTCGAGTCCCGCGTCGCCGAGTGCAGCTCTGGCGCCGGCGAGGCGGTCCTGCGCCGCGGCATAGGTCGGGTCGCCCGAGATGTGCGCGATGCGCCGCCGTCCGCAGGCGAGCAGATGCTCGATCGCGAGACGCCCTCCCGCGTAGTTGTCGGGGGTCAGCGACAGGTCGTGCGGGTCGTCTGACGGCGCGTAGGCGTAGACGACGGGCACGGGGATCTCCTGCCCGAGCGACGGACGCGGATCGGTCTGCCGCCCCACGACGATGATGCCGTCGACCCGGCGGCTCAGAAGTTCACGCAGGTGGTGCTGCTCGCGGATGGCGTCACCTCGGGCATCGCACAGGAAGACGTTGATGCGGCCGGCGCCGAAGGCGTCTTCGGCGCCCATGAGGATCGGCAGCATGAACCGACCCTCGAGGTCGCTGGTGAGCAGACCGACCGTTCCCGTGCGGCCGGCGAGGAGGCCACGGGCCATCGCGTTGGGCGTGAACGAGAGTTCGTCGGCGATCGCACGGACCTTGGCCCGCGTCGCCGCCGAGACGTCACCGCGATCGTTCAGCGCCTTGGAGGCCGTCGAGATCGACACTCCTGCGCGCGCGGCGACATCGCCGAGGGTCACAGCCCGCACTCCGGTCGAATCGCTCATCTCACTCCCTGATGCTGAAAGGTTATCGGAACAAGGCTTGACGACCCCGTCGCAACCACGCTATACCTTTTCGAAAGGGTTTTCGTAAGTTTCGAAAAATCCGGATCCACACCATCTCCACACCGGCGCTGCACTGCCGAAGCGCCACACCGCATCCGCTCGAGGAAGAGCCAAGAGGAGCCCCCGCCCATGAACATCATCCGCACACACGCCGCGCGCCGCGCATCCGCCGCCGTCGTCGCGGCCGGCCTGCTGGTCGGCGGCCTCGCCGCCTGCGCACCCGCCGCAGACGAGGCCTCGAACGAGCCGATCACGGCGGAGGGGACCGACGACGGCACGACGCTGACGCTGTGGACCCGCGCGCCCATCGAGCGCCAGGCCAAGCTGCTCGTCGACGCCTACAACGCGAGCCACGAGAACCAGGTCGAGCTCACGGTCGTGCCCAACGACGACTACGTCGCCAAGGTCGGCGCCGCAGCCGGCTCGGGAGGGCTGCCCGACCTCTTCGCCGCCGACATCGTCTACGTGCCGAACTGGGCCCAGCAGGGACTCTTCCAGGACATGTCCGAGCAGATCGACGGCCTCGACTTCAAAGACGAGATCAACCCCGGCCACCTGGCGGCGGGCACGGTCGACGACGCGGAGTACGTGCTGCCGTTCGCCCTCGACCTCTCGATGCTCTTCTGGAACAAGGAGCTCTTCGCCGAGGCGGGCCTCGACCCCGAGAAGGCACCCGCCACGCTCGAGGAGTTCTCCGAGGCGGCCATGGCCGTGCAGGCTCTGAACAAGCCCGACACCTACGGCACGGCGACGGGCCTGAACTGCGGCGGATGCCTGGTGTTCACCTGGTTCCCCTCGATCTGGGCATCCGGTGACGAGGTCATGAACGACGACGGCACCGAGTCGCTGCTCGACGGAGACTCCGCCCAGGCGGTGTACGACACGTGGGCCGGGCTCGAAGAGGCCGGAGCCGTGCTCCCCAGCTCGACGGATGAGGCCGGCCCCACCTGGACGGCCGCGTTCAGCGAGGGCAAGGTCGGCGTGATGCCCTTCCCCGCCACCCTGCTCCCGTCTCTCGACTTCGACGCCGGCGTCGCCGGCATCCCCGGTGTCGACGGAGGCGTCTCGACCTTCGTCGGAGGCGACGGGATCGGCATCTCGAAGGACTCGAAGAAGGCGGCGCAGGCCTGGAACTTCCTCAACTGGATGATGTCGGAGGACGCTCAGGTCGAGGTGCTCGCGAAAGACGGCAACGCCGTGTCGCGCGGTGACCTCGCCGACAACGAGTACTCCTCCGCCGACCCGAGGCTCGTCACGATCAACGAGGTGGCGGCCAAGGGCGACACCCCGGTGGCGCTCAACTTCCAGCAGGCCTTCAACGCTCCGGGCAGCCCCTGGCTCACGCTGATCCGCAACGCGGTGCTCAACGGCGAGGACTCGGTGCCGGCCGACAACGAGGAGATCACCGCGATCCTCTCGCAGTGACCACGGATGCGGGGGCGGAGCGAACGCGCCGCCCCCGCATCCCTCCCGCACGTCCCGCACTCCTGATCGAAAGAGACCGAGATGACCCAGACCGCACCCCTCTTGCGGCGCCGCAGACCGCGCACCGCGTTCGGCGGCCCGGTGCAGGGCTGGCTCTATGCCGCCCCCACCGCGATCTTCGTCGCCCTGCTGTTCGTCGTGCCGCTGGTGCTGGTGGTGCAGATGTCGGCCTCCGATTGGCCTCTGCTCAGCGGCAACCGGGGCATCAACTTCCCCGAGAACTACGCGGATGCCGTCACCCACCGCCTCTTCTGGGACTCGATCCGCTTCACGCTGCTCTACACCGTCATCACGACCGTCATCCTGATCGGTCTCGGCCTCGGGCTCGCCCTGCTCGTGCAGGAGTCGACGCGGTGGAAGGGCTTCCTGCGCACCGCCTTCCTGATCCCCAGCGCGCTCGGCCTCGCGTCGGCGTCGCTGCTGTTCTACGTGCTGTACTCCCCCATCGCCGGCCCCTTCGCCGGCCTGATGAAGTCGTGGGGCATCACGTTCCTCGGCACGCCGGAGGGGGCGCTGTGGTCGACGATCTTCCTCATCGTGTGGCGCTTCGCCGGCTTCTACATGCTGCTGATGCTCGTGGGCCTGCAGGGCATCCCCGACGACATCTACGAGGCCGCACGCATAGACGGCTCGAGCGCGTGGCAGACCTTCCGTCACATCACGGTGCCGCTGCTCACGCCGACGTTCGCGCTCACCACCGTGATGTGCGTGACCGGGTCGCTGCTCGCCTTCGAGCAGTTCTACATCCTCACCAAGGGTGGTCCGGACAACAGCACCATGACGGTCGTGCAGCTCATCTACAACGTGGCCTTCCAGGGCCAGAACAGCCTCGGCATCGCCGGAGCCCTCTCGGTGATCGTGCTGCTCGCACTCATCGTCATCAACGTCTTCCAGCTGCGCGCGTTCCGCCGCCCCGATGAGAGCTGAGAACAATGACCGAAACACTCACCCGCACGATCGTCGCGCCGAACAGCCAGCCCACCACTCCGCGCTACCGCTCGACGGCGATGCGGGTCATCTTCGGCATCCCGTACTGGGTGTTCACGACCGCACTCGCCGTGATCTTCCTCTACCCCCTCATCTGGACGGGTGTGTCGTCGCTCAGCCCTGTGGCCGGCACCAGTCAGACCGACGGCTGGGGCTTCGGCAACTACATCGCCCTCGGCGACTACCAGGCCGGCATCTGGGTGTACCTCGGCAACTCGCTGTTCGTCTCGGTGCTCACCGTCGCGCTCACCCTGTTCATCTCGCTGCTGGGCGGCTACGCGTTCGCGCGCTTCTCGTTCCCCGGCAAGAACGCGCTGTTCCTGCTGACCCTCGCGATCCTGATGGTGCCGTATGCCACGCTGCTGATCCCGCTGTACGTGATCCTGAACGCGGTCGGCCTGCAGAACTCGCTCGTCGGCGTCGCCCTCGTGATCACGATGTTCCAGCTGCCGTTCTCGATGTTCATGATGCGCATCTCGTTCGAGTCGATCCCGAAGGAGATGGACGAGGCGGCGATGGTCGACGGATGCTCGAGCTGGGGCGCCCTCTGGCGCGTGCTGCTGCCCGCGGTCAAGCCCGGCCTCGTGACCGTCGGACTGTTCGCGTTCCTCACCGCGTGGAACGACTTCATGGCCCCGCTGATCCTCATCAACGACACCAACCGCATGACGCTGCCGCTCGCGGTCGCGAACCTCCGAGGACAGGTGCAGGGAGTGGTCGACTACGGCGCCACCGAGGCGGGGGTCGTCGTGCTGGCGCTCCCCTGCATCCTGCTCTTCCTGATCCTGCAACGACACTACGTGCGCGGATTCATGTCCGGCGCCTTCAAGGGATGACCATGTTCGACACCACCACACCCGCCGCTCCGGTGGTCCCCACCCGCGGACGCCTGCGCCCTCTCGGCCTCGACGAGGTCTCGATCACCGGTGGATTCTGGGGCGAGCGGCAGGCCGTCAACGGGTCGGCCACGCTCGCGCACATCGAATCGCGACTCGAATCGGAGGGCTGGCTGCCCAACTTCGACCTCGCGGCCGCCGGCTCGCTGCCGGCCGGACGCCGCGGACGCGAGTTCTCCGACTCCGAGATCTACAAGTACCTCGAGGCGCTCGCGTGGGAGATCGGCCGCACGGATGCCGGGGCCGACGACGACCTCGAGCGGCGATTCCGTCGCATCGTCGAGCGGGTCGGCGCCGCGCAGGAACCCGACGGGTACCTCGACACGATGTTCGGACGCGCGGGTCAGGACGAACGGTGGACAGCGCTGCAGTGGGGCCACGAGCTGTACTGCCTCGGACACCTGTTCCAGGCGGCCGTCGCGCGGATCCGCACGCGACCCGAGGCGGATGACGGGCTGATCGACATCGCCCGCCGCGCCGCCGACCTCGTCTGCCGCGAGTTCGGCGCGGACGGACGCGACGCGATCTGCGGGCACTCCGAGGTCGAGGTGGGCCTGGCGGAGCTGGGCCGAGCGCTCGGCGAGAGGCGCTACATCGATCAGGCCGCCCTGTTCGTCGAGCGGCACGGCCGCGGCTCGCTGGGCGAGATCGAGTGGGGACGCAGCTACTTCCAGGACGACGTGTCGGTGCGCGACGCCGAGGCGCTTCGCGGGCATGCCGTGCGGGCGAACTATCTGGCGTCCGGGGCGACCGATGTCGCGGTCGAGCGTGACGACGCCGCGCTGCTCGACGCGCTGCGGGGCCAGTGGGACCGCACGGTCGAGCGCCGCACCTACGTGACCGGCGGCCAGGGTTCGCACCATCAGGACGAGGCCTTCGGCGACGACTGGGAGCTGCCGCCGGACCGCGCCTATTCCGAGACCTGCGCGGGCATCGGCTCGGTGATGTTCTCGTGGCGTCTGCTGCTGGCGACCGGCGAGGCGCAGTACGCCGACCTGATCGAGCGCACGCTGTTCAACGTGGTCGCGACCTCTCCGGGGTCGGACGGCCGCTCGTTCTTCTACGCCAACACGCTGCATCAGCGCACGCCGGGGATTCCCGCAGACCCGGACGCGACCTCCCCCCGCGCCTCGTCATCGCTGCGGGCACCGTGGTTCGAGGTGTCCTGCTGCCCCCCGAACGTGGCGCGCACCTTCGCGAGCCTCGCCGCCTACGTCGCGACGGCCGATGACGACGGCGTGCAGCTGCACCAGTACGCCCCCGCACAGGTGCGCACAAGCTTGCCCGACGGACGAGCCGTGGCCTTCGACGTCGCGACCGGGTATCCCGTCGACGGCACCATCCGGATCACGGTCGTCGAGGACGCGGAGTTCGTGCTGACGCTGCGGGTGCCTTCCTGGGCGTCGGGCGCGGCGCTGCGGGTGACGACGGGAGCGGGGGTTTCGGAGGAGCCGGTGCTGCCGGGGACCGTGGCGGTGGAGCGGGCGTTCCGCGTCGGCGACGTCGTCGAGCTCGTGCTGCCCCTGGTCGCACGGGTGAGCACGCCGGACCCCATGATCGACGCGGTACGCGGATGCGTGGTCGTCGAGCGCGGGCCGGAGGTGTGGGCGCTGGAATCGGTCGACTTCGGGGCGGATGTGGCAGAGGCCGTCGTCGCCGGAGACCCTGTCGAGGTCGAGGGACGGGTGGCGCTGCCGCTGCGGCGCCGGTCGTCGGGCGACGTCGCCACGGTGCCGCTGGTGCCGTATCACGACTGGGCGCAGCGCGGCCCTTCGACCATGCGGGTCTGGGTGCCGACGGTCTGACTCGGTCGCGGCCGTTCCGCTCGCATTCCGACTCGGTCGCCCGCGGTTCCGGTCCCGGAATGGCACCTCTATCGCGCGAGAGGGGCGCCATTCTGCGCCGGGAGCGGCGCCGGGGCATCGCAGCGCGACGGGAGGCGTCGCATCTGGTCGCATCCACACCGGGAAGGCGACCAGATGCGTCCTCTACTGCCGCTGGGTGGGCGCGAACTGCCGCCTCACACGCCGCGACCCGACAACACGCGACCACTCCGAGCCACGGCACGGAGTGCGACCGCCAGAGCCGCACACGCGGACGTCCCACCCGACCTCAGCGACCGGGCGGACGCGCGGACGGGCGGACGCGCGGACGGCCCCGTTCCGGTCGCAGAAAGGCACCCGTATCGACGAATACGGGTGCCTTTCTGCGACCGGAGATGAATCGAGCGCTCGCTACTCCTTCTTGCGCGTCACCACCCGCTGCAGCAGCACGAACACCAGCAGGATGCCGCCCGTGATGATGGTGGTCATCTCGGGAGGGATGCCGCCGTCGCGCGTGATGAGCACGGTCATGAGCCCGAGCACGAGCGCTCCGACGACCGAGCCGAGCACGTAGCCGTAGGCACCGGTGAGGACCGTTCCTCCGATGACCGCGGCGGCGATCGCGTCGAGCTCCCACCCGATGCCGGTGATGTTCTGGGCCGTGCCGAGGCGGGCCGTGTAGAGCACGGCTGCGAGACCGGCGAGCGAGCCGCTGATGACGTAGACGAGGACCTTGGTGCGCGGCACGGGGAGACCCATCAGCAGGGCGGAGTTCTCGGATCCGCCGATCGCGTAGACGGTGCGCCCTGTGCGGGTGCGGTGCAGCACGAAGAAGGCGACAAGCACGACGACGATCGCGATGATCACGGCCGGGGTGATGACGAGGTCGTTCACCTTCGGTCCGTCGATGATCTTGATCTTCTCGGCGATCAGACGGATCGGCGAATCCGCGGGCAGCTGCTCGGGCTTGGTGCTCAGCAGCGACGCGAGACCGCGTCCGAGGAACATCATGGCGAGGGTCGCGATGAACGGTTGCACGTTGAAGTACCGGATCAAGATGCCCGAGACGAGCCCGAAGAGCCCGCCGATGACGACCATGAGCACGATGACGAGGAGCGGATTCCACCCGGCGTTCGAGAGCATGACCCCCGCGACGGATGAGACCGCGATGACCGAGCCGACCGACAGGTCGATGCCGCCGGTGAGGATGACGAAGGTCAGCGCGACCGCGAGCACGATGAGGTGCGCGTTGTTGATCAGCAGGTTCGACAGCGTGCTCGCCTGCACGATCTTCCCGTAGGCGATCTCGCCGTAGACGATCATGCCGACGAAGATGATCACCGAGGCGATGGTCGGCACGACCGAGGGATTCGCCGTGAGCTGGCGACGCGCCCGATCCATGAAGCTCGGGCCGGAACTCTGGACTGGTGCTGCTGCGATGACGCTCATGCTGCAGCCTCCTTCACGATCTCGACTCGCGGCGAAGGCGTCTGCGCCTTCTTGCGACGTTGGAACCAGCTGCGCACCCGCTCGGACTGCAGCAGGCAGATGGCGACGATCACGATCGCCTTGAATGCCGGGGTGGCCGACGACGAGACGCCGAGGAACAGCACGGTCTTGTCGAGGGTCGCGATCAGGAGGGCGCCGACGAAGGCGCCGCTGAGCGAGAACTTGCCACCCGCGAGCGAGGCGCCGCCGATGACGACGGCGAGGATCGCGTCGAGCTCGAGCTGGTAGCCGGTGCGTGAGATGTCGACCGTCATGACGCTGCCGACCGACATCACCCCGGCGATGCCCGCGAGGATGCCGCTGAGCACGTAGGTCGTGAGCAGGAGGCCCTTCGGCTTGATCCCGGCCATCCGGCTCGCCTTGGGGTTGATGCCGATGGCCTCGATCATGAGACCGAGGGCGCTGCGGCGCACCACCCACGCGACGACCAGGACGATCACCACGGCGAGGATGAAGACCACAGGGATGCCGATGACGAAACCGTTCGCGATCCAGCGGAAGGGATCGCTCGACGCCGCCGTGTTCTGGCCACCGGTGATGACCTTGGCGATGCCTCGCCCGGCGAGCATGAGCACGAGCGTCGCAATGAAGGGTTGCAGCCCGACGTACGCGACGAGGATGCCGTTCACCGCGCCGAGGATGGCGGTGACGAGCAGCGCCAGACCCACAGCCGAGAGGGCGACGCCGACAGAGCCGGAATCGTTGGCTGCCGCGAGGAACTCCATCGACACCGCTCCGGCGACCGCCATCAGCGAGCCGACCGAGAGGTCGATGCCACCGGTCGCGATCACGAGCGACATGCCGACCGCGATCATCATGATGGGCGCGGCCTGGCGGAGGATGTCGATCAGGTTGCCGACGAGGTTTCCGTTGTTCGGGTTGATCGTGATCGCGAGGTAGGTCGGATCCTTGAGCACGTTCAGGGCGAGCAGTGCGACGATCGCGACGATCCCCCAGAAGAACGGCTTGCGGATCAGGTCGCGCCATACGGACGCACGAGCGGATGCGCTCATCGGGTCTCCCCCTCGAGGGTCTCGGGCTGCACATCGGAAGCGGCGGCGGGTGCGACGTGGACGACCTCGATCGCGTCGAGCTCCTGCTCGAGAGTCGTCGCCGCGGCCTCCACACCGTGGGCGGCGATCACGTCGACGATCTCCTGCGCGGTGACTTCGGGACCGTTCTGGATCTCACCGATCTTGCTGTGGTCCTTGAGCACGACGATCCGCTCGGACAGGCGCACGACCTCTTCGAGCTCGGATGAGACGAAGACGACGGCGACGCCCTGGTCGGCGAGCTCCGCGACGGCCTCCTGGATCTCGGCCTTGGCACCGACGTCGATGCCGCGGGTGGGCTCATCCAGGATGAGCAGTTCCGGCTCGGTGGCGAGCCAGCGTCCGAGGAGCACCTTCTGCTGGTTGCCGCCAGAGAGGTTCTTGATCATGCGCTCCGGATCGGCCGGGCGCACGTTGAGTGCGGCGATGTACTTGTCGACGATCGCGTCCTGCTCCTTGCGCGGCATGGGCCGCGCCCACCCGCGCTTGGCCTGGACGGCGAGGATGATGTTCTCGCGGATCGTGAGATCGCCGATGATGCCCTCGTCCCGCCGGTTCTCGGTCGAGAAGGCGATGCGGTGCGAGAGTGCGGCAGACGGCGAGGAGAGGTCGACCTTGCGCCCCTTGACGGTGATCTGGCCGGACTCGCTGCGATCTGCGCCGTAGAGCAGACGCGCGAGCTCCGTACGTCCGGAGCCGAGGAGCCCGGCGAAGCCGACGACCTCCCCCGGACGGATGTCGAGGTCGGTGGCGTGCACGGCACCGGAGCGGGAGATGCCGGAGGCCGAGAGGAAGGCCGCTTCGTCGGCGTCGCGCGGGGTGGTGCGACGGTTGCCGCCGAGGGACTTCAGGGTGTCGAGGTCCTTGCCGATCATCCGGGAGATGAGGGCATGCCTGTCGAGGTCGCGGGTGAGGTACTCGCCCTCGTACTGTCCGTTGCGTAGGACCGTGAGCCGGTCGCTGATCGCGTAGATCTGGTCGAGGAAGTGCGAGACGAAGAGGATCGCGACGCCCTGGTCGCGCAGGGTGCGCATCACGGTGAAGAGTCCTTCGACCTCTGCGGCGTCGAGGCTGGAGGTCGGCTCGTCGAGGATGAGGACCTTGGCCTTGATCGCCATGGCCCGGCTGATCGCGACGAGTTGCTGCATCGCGATCGAGAGGGTCGAGAGAGGCTGACGGGTGTCGAGGTGGTCCAGCCCGAGACGGGCGAGCGCCTCGGTGGCGGCGCGATGCGTGGCCCGCCAGTTGACTCCGAAGAGTCCGCGCACTTCGTGCCCGAGCATGACGTTCTCACCGATGGTGAGGTTGGGGGCGAGGTTCACCTCCTGGTAGACGGTCGAGATCCCGGCGGCCTGCGCGTCGCCCGTGCCGCCGAAGCTGCGCTCCTGACCGGCGACGACGATCGATCCGGCGTCGATCCGGTAGACACCGGTGAGGGCTTTGATCAGCGTCGACTTGCCGGCGCCGTTCTCACCCATGAGGGCGTGCACCTCACCCTGGAAGAGGCGGAAGTCGACTCCGTCGAGCGCCTTCACTCCGGGGAATTCGATGGTGATCCCGCGCATCTCGACGATGGGCAGTTCTTCGTTCATCGTTGTCTCTCCGTCTGTCCGGTCTCGAGGGCGGCGCGGTGGGCGCCGCCCTCGAGATCACGGGGTGGTGCTCAGTACTTGCGGTCCGCCAGAACGGCCTTGGCCGCTTCTGCCGAGTCGAACGCCTCGCTCGGAACGATGATGTAGGACTCGACCGAGTCGCCGGCAAGAGCCTTCTTGACGACATCGAGTGCGGTCTCACCGAACAGCGGGTTGTACTCGTGCACGTAGCTGAGCTGACCGTCGGCGAGCGCCTGCATCGCGTTCTTGGTGCCGTCGATCGTGGCGATCTTCACGTCGGTGCCGATGACCAGACCGGCTTCCTCTGCAGCCTGGGCTGCGCCGAGACCCATCTCGTCGTTCTGGGCGAAGACGAACTGGATGTCGTTGTTGTTGGCCTTGAGCATGGTCTCGAAGACGCTCTTGCCCTCTTCTGCCGACCAGTTGGCGGTCTGCGCGTCGACCTTGTTCAGCGTGGAGCCGCCGAGGCCCTCGTCGAAGCCCTGGTTGCGCTCGTTCACGACGCCGACACCGGCAGGACCCTCGAGGACGACGTAGTTGCCGCCGTCGGGGAACTCGGCCGCTGCCCAGGTTCCGACCTCCTTGGCGACCTCGACGTTGTCGGGCGCGATGCGGGTGACGTACAGGCTCGTGTCGTCGGGCTCGATGCCGCGGTCGAGCAGGATCACCGGGATCTCGGCCTCCTGGGCGAGCTTGAGGGAGTCTTCCCAGCCGCTGGCCTCGGTCGCCGACAGGAGGATCACGTCGACGTCCTCGTCGACGAACGACGTGAACGCGTCGATCTGCGACTTCTGGTCGAGGTTCGTGGCGGGGGCGTACTTCAGGTTGAAGCCGGCCTCCTCCGTGAACGTGTCCTGGATGTTGCTCTCGTTCGCCTGACGCCATGCCCCTTCGGGGCCGACGGCGACGAAGCCGACCGTGGTGAGCTCGCCCGAGTCGCCGGGGGCGGCGGCGTCGTCGGTTCCTCCGGTCGAGCATGCGGCCAGACCGAGCGCGAGCGTTCCGACGGCGACGAGCCCCAGAACTGTACGAGTGCGCTTCATTGCAGACATTTGATCTCCTCCTCGAGATTCCGGGTCGTTTCCCGGGGGTGGACCGTGCCGGTCCGGATGTGATGACAGGACGCCTGGAGGGGCGTCGCGTGGATCATGTTACCGGGAACAATTTTCGGAACACAAGCACTTCCGAAGATTCGGGGCCGCTTCGTGATGAATTCGTTGTTACCGGACACACATCAGTCGTCCAGCGGATCCAGTTCCGCGGCGATCAGCTCGACGACGCTGTCTACCGTCACCGCAGGACCGTTGCTGAGCTCGCCGATCTTGTCGCGGTCCTTGATCACGACGATCCGGTCGCTGAGGCGCACGACCTCTTCGAGTTCCGAAGAGATGAAGACCACTCCGACGCCGTCGCCGGCGAGCTGGCTGACCCGTCGCTGGATGTCGAGCTTGGCGGCGATGTCGATGCCACGGGTGGGTTCGTCGAGGATCAGCACGTGCGGTCTGGTCGCCAGCGCACGTGCCAGCAACAGCTTCTGCTGCGTGCCCCCGGAGAGGTGGCCCGCCGGTCTCCCGAGATCCGCGGGGTCCAGGTGCAGGGTCTCGACGTAGGTGTCGGCGAGCGCCGCGATCTCCGACGGCGACAGCGGTCTCGTCCATCCCCGCAGCGCCTGCAGCGAGAGCACGATGTTCTCACGCGCGGTGAGGTCCGCGATGATGCCGTCCGCTCTCCTGTTCTCGACCGACATCGCGATCCGGCTCTTGAGCGCAGCCGAGGGGCTCCGCAGCTGCACACGTTCGCCGTCCACCTTGAGCTGGCCGCTGTCCGCACGGAGCGATCCGCCCAGCAGCGAGGCGAGTTCGGTGCGCCCGGAGCCGCGGAGCCCCGCGAGCCCGACGATCTCTCCCCGGTACACGTCGATGTCGGTGGGATCCAGTTCCCCGCGGCGGCCGACGCCCGTCGCCCGCAGGGCAGGTTCACCATCGGCCGCGTAGTGATGCGCCTTGCGTTCCGAGCCGAGCGCGCGCAGCGCCTCGAGGTCCTTGCCGAGCATCTGCGAGATGAGATCCGCCCGCTCGAGCTCGCGGGTGGGGGTCTCCGCGATCCGACGCCCGCCGCGCAGCACCGTCATCCGGTCGCTGATCGCGAAGGCCTGCTCGAGGAAGTGCGAGACGAACAGGATCGCGACCCCGCGGTCGCGGAGCCCCCTGATCACCCGCATCAGCAGGTCGACCTCGGGGCGGTCCAGGCTCGACGTCGGCTCGTCGAGGACGAGGATGCGGGGGTCGTCGACCATCGAGCGGGCGAGCGCGACCAGCTGCTTCTGGGCGGGCGACAGCATCGTCATCGGCGTCCGCGGATCCATGTCGTCCAGGCCGAGCCGGGACAGTGCGTCCGCGGCATCCGCTCTCGTGCGCTTCCAGTCGATGCCGAAGCGTCCGCGGCGTTCCCGGCCGAGCATGACGTTCTCCGCCACGCTCAGAGTCGGGCCGAGCTGGGTCTCCTGGAACACCGTCGCGATGCCCGCAGCCCGCGCATCGGCGACGCCGGAGAACCGACGCTCCTCCCCTGCGACGACGACGGTGCCGGCGACCGGGGTGCGCGTTCCGGTGAGCACGCCGATCAGCGTCGACTTGCCGGCACCGTTCTCGCCCATCAGCGCATGCACCTCGCCGGGGAACAGCCGGAAGTCGATGTCGTCGAGCGCGACGACATCGGAGAACTCGACGCGGATGCCGGTGAGTTCGACGATCGGGGCGGGGGCGCGCGTCGGCATCAGCGCACCTGCCGTGGAGCGGCGCTGGAACCGCGGGCGACGAGTTCGGTCGGGATCCGCGTCAGCTTCGGCAGCTCGCGCTCCTCGAGAGCAGCGCGGAGCATCTCGACGACGGCGGCGCCGAGAGCGGCGAAGTCCTGCCTGACCGTGGTCAGTGGCGGCAGGAAGTGGCGGGCGAGCGGTACGTCGTCGAAGCCGACGACGCTGAGGTCCTTGGGAACCTCGAATCCGCGGTCGTGCAGGCCGTGGATGAGGCCGATCGCCATGTCGTCGTTCGCCACGAACACTGCCGTGTAATCGGGCAGCCGGGTGAGACCCTTCGCGAAGTCGTAGGTGAAGTCGGCCGTCCAGTCGCCGACGACGATGGGGCGCTCGCGGATGCCCCAGGACTTGGCCCTGGTGTGGAACGCGCGTTCGCGGGCCCTGGCGTCGAGCCAGTCGAGCGGACCGGCGATATGGAGGATGTCGCGATGCCCGAGGGCGACGAGATGATCCACCACGAGCGAGGTGCCCGCGTGCTGATCGATCGAGACCGTGAGGAAGGTGGGGTCGGCATCCGCCTTGACGACGAGCATGGGAACACTCAGCGAGATGCGCCGGAGCGCCGCCACCGACGATGACCGGGGAGCGATCACGCACAGCGCGTCGACCCCCTGGGTGGTGAGGTTGTCGACCGCGTCCTGCGGCGTCAGGGTGTCGCCCTCATGCAGGGCGACGGCGCTGACCGAGTAGCCCGAGGTGCGCGCGGCCATCTCGACGGCACGCAGGATGCTGGTGGGCCCGAACGACACGGCGCTCTCGATGATGACGCCGATGCGGTGGGTGCGCTGGGTGGCGAGAGCCCTGGCCACCATGTTCGGGCGGTAGTCGAGCTCTTCGATCGCCTCGAGCACGCGCCGACGCGTGTCGGGCTTGATGTTCGGATGACCGTTGAGCACCCGCGACACCGTCATGTGCGAGACACCGGCGAGATCTGCCACGTGGCGGATGCCGGGCTTGTCGGAGCCGAGGCTGGCCATGAGCACCTCCGTCGGTCCCGCCTGCAGAGATGTTACCGAGAACAGCGTCAGGCGTGCAATCGGCGGATGCGACGCGCCGGGCCCCGTCGCGCATGTCGACGGAGCCCGGTCTTCCGGTGCATTCGCTCAGCGGCAGGAACCCGGCAGGTACGCCACCTGCACGCTCTCGGTGACGCGGGTGCCACCGGCATCCGCGGCCAGGTCCACCTGCACGCTGCCCGCGGGGAACGAGGCGAGCCTGGTGGCCTGCGCGATCGCCGCGGGGCGGGCGCCCGGCTCCACTCCGACGAGCGACTTCGTGCCGTACGGCGTCGTCAGCGTGATGTCGGTGGCGACGTCTCCCGTGTTGGTGACCGAGAGCACCAGCTGCGCCTTGCCGGCGACACAGCGCACGGTGCTCGCGACGGTCGCGCTGAGCGACGGCTCCACGGCCTCCACGAAGGCGAGCGTGTAGGTGCGCGTCGCACCGGACGGCGCCGTGACGACGATCGTCGCCTCGCTGTCGGCCTCCGGCTGCGAGACCTGCACCGACGCGGCACGGTCGACGGCGACGGCACGCACGACCGGTCGCTCGTCCGCGGCCCACGGCACCTCGTACTCGGTGGTCTCGGGCGAGAACGCGGACAGCGGCGTGCCGTCGAGCGACACCGCGGCGAGCGCGGAGACCACGGAGACCCCGGGCGCCGAGGCGGAGAGCTCGACCTCGGACACGACCAGGTGGGTCGCGGAGCGGGCGTTCATCACGACCCGAACGGCATCCGCCTGCACGCCCTTCATCGGCACCTCGACGATCGGTGCCGTGCCGTCGGCGGGCACGGGCACATCGACGGCACCGAGCGACGTCCATGCGCCGGTTCCCAGGCGGTACTCGACCGACAGCGACTGGGGCCAGGTGTTCGACGAGCCGTCCTTGTAGAAGAAGAGCTTCGCGTTCTGCATGGTCGAGCTCGCGGCGAGCGCGTAGGTCAGCGTGTCCTGCGCGTTCTTGGTGCCGGACTTCCAGTTCGACCAGCCCTTGTCGGTCGTCACCCCGTTCTTGGTGCGGTCGACGCCGTAGCTCGAGCTTTCGGTGAACGTGGCGGATGCCGTGCTCGCCGGCGCCACGTTCGCCGCGGTCGGCTCGGTGACGATCACCGACAGCGTCGCCGACAGTGCGGCGCCGCCCGGCGCCTGCGCGGTTCCGGGAACCGTGACGACGCCCGGGTTCGCGAACGACGCGGTCGAGATGTCGCCCCAGTTCCAGGTCACGGCGGTGTCGATCCGCTGATCGGTCGCGCCGATGAGCGCGGGCACCGTGGCGGGAGCGGACGCCTGCACGGTCGTGAGCGGCGCTCCGGCGTAGGTCGTGACGGACACGGGCTCGGTGAAGCCGACACTGCCGATCTCGATCGTCGCTGTCGCCTGGAAGGACGCACCGAACAGGTCGGTGCCGGAGCCGACCACGGTGCGGGTGCCCGGCGTCGCCCAGTCGACCCCGGTCGTCGCCCACGACACCGCGGCCGTACGCTCGATGCCGCCGCGGTACACCAGCGTGACGGTGGCGGGGAGCGCGGGGGCGACGCCGGTCGCCGTGCCCGTCGCGACGTCCTTCACCGAGAGCATCTCGGTGTCGGCGAGGGTCCACCGCTGGTTCGAGCCGTCGTTCGACGTCCACAGCCCCACGCTCGCACCGTCGGCGCTGCTCTGACCATTGACGTCGAGCACCCGCTCGTTCGAGACGCTGAGCAGTGAGAACGTGGTGCCGTCGGTGGTCGACGAGATCCACTGCAGAGCCGGGTCGGATGCCGCATCCTCGGCACTCGCGCTGACGACGGCGACCGCGCCACCGGACTCGGCGAGGTAGCGCCCGTCGCCCGCGCGCAGCGCGAACCGATGACGGTCGGTGCCCTCGCCCGCGAGGCTCTGCACGGTCCAGGTCTGCGCGGCGGCGGCATCCGCAGTGGTGGCCGAGGTGCGGATGACCGCACCCGCACCGCTCGCAGCCAGCGCCTTGCCGCTCTGCACGCCGAAGAGCTGGTAGCTGTGGCCGTCGCGCAGCGCCGTGGCGGACTCCGCGACGCCCGAGACGCCGGCGACGAGGAGCGTGGTGACCGATTTCGCGGGCACCGTGATCGTCGCGGTGCGGGTCGTGGAGTCGACCGCCACGGCGGTGCCCTGCACCAGCGCGTTGCTCTCGGGGTCCTCGGTCGTGGACTGCGTGGTCACGATCGGGGTCACCGTGGCACCGGCATCCACGGAGCCGAAGCGCGAGAGGTCGACCGTGATCCGACGCTCGGTGGGCTCGGAGTTCACGTGCACGAGCGTCAGACCGTCGCCGTCGGCGTCGACCGCAGCGGTGGTCTGCGTGTTGTCGGTCGGGATCAGCGCGTCACCGGGCTGGATGTAGTGCGTGAAGTTGCGCACGGTGTTGTACTTCGCATTGGTCTGCACCTGGCAGCTCGGGTCGGCCTCGCCGTCGGCGATGCGTCGCTCGGAGTCGCCGTCGGCATTGCAGTCGAAGTCGACGAACACAGAACCCCAGTTCTTGTCCTCGACCTTCTCCATGTTGTACGTGTCCTCGACCGGCTGCCAGAAGACCCAGGCGTTCGGCTCGAGCTCGCGCAGGTCGTCGACGATGCGACCGGCCATGCCGAGACCGTTCTCGATGTTGGTGAGGTTGTACCCGGTTCCGTCCCAGTCGCCCTCGACCTCGCTCATCCAGAGCGGCTTGCCCGCACTCTTCGCGATATCACGCACCACGAGCCGGCCCGAGGTGCCGTAGGTGTGCACGTTCAGCTGTGCGACCTCGGACTTCGCCTCATCGCTCCAGGCGTTCCAGTTCGTCGCAAAGATGCCGGGGTTGGTCTCATCCATCGCCGAGATCGGAACGTCGGTGGTGGTGCCGGCCTCGGCCAGCCGCGCGGCGAGGACCTTGATCATCTGGTCCTGCGCGACGGGCCCGACATGCGCGCCCTCCTGGCGGCTCGCCGAGGTGGGCCAGCCGTTGCCGCCCAGCGTCGTGGACCAGTAGTTCGTGTTCGGCTCGTTGAACGGGTCGAGGCTCTCGAAGTCGATCCCGTGCTCCTGCTCGATGCGTTCGACCACCGTGACGAGGTAGTCGGCGAACGCCTCCATGTCGGCCGGTGCCAGCTGCTCGCTGGTCCCGTTGCCGATGCCACCGGACACGTAGCCGCTCTGGGTGAGGAAGTAGGGCGGGGAGTTGCTGAACGCCTCCCAGTGCGTGATCTTGTCCTTGAGCGCGTCGATCCACCAGCGCTGCGTGGCATCCGCCTCGAAGTCGTAGCTCGCCGGGTCGTCGCCATTCCAGGCCGCGCGGTAGTCGGCACGGTCGGCGTAGGTCGAGCTGGCCAGATCGGGGTTCCACCAGCCGTCGACCGCCCCGCCGGGACGCAGGTAGCCGGGCACATCGGTGGCGTTGCCCCCGCCGATGTTGTACCGGGCGATGTTGAGGTTGAGCCCGTCCTCGCCGAAGACCTTGTCGAGCAGGTCCTGACGGACGTCGTCCGGATAGCCGCCCGTGGCGTTGGCGAACCAGACCAGGCTGGTCCCCCAGCCCTCGAAAGGCTCGGAGGCGTACGCCGGGTTGGGCGTGATCGTCAGGGGGACGGCGGCCGCGACGGCCGCGGGGCTGCCCGCGACCAGCATGCCGGCGGCGATGACGCCGATCCCGAACGCGGAAATGGTTCTCTTCGACTTCATCGTCTGTCCTCAGAGTGTGTTGACGTCAACAGTGAGCGGTAACAATGAGCATAGAGAAGCAGTGTGTCGACGTCAACAGTCGGCGCAGGGCAGGTCGCGAGTCGCCGCATCCGCCCGCCCGAAGCGACAAGTCGCGACGTCTACGCCGCAGGACAGGACGCGAAGCGCCGCATCTGCAGAGTCGAAGCGACCAGTTGCGACGTGCGTAAGCGACCAGTTGCGACGTGCGGAGGCGACCAGTTGCGACGTGCGTAGGCGACCAGTTGCGACGTGCGTAGGCGACCAGTTGCGACGTGCGGAGGCGACCAGTTGCGACGTGCGGAGGCGACCGGTTGCGACGTGCGGAGGCGACCAGTTGCGACGTGCGGAGGCGACCAGGGGCGACGGGCCGCGACCGGGTGGACGCGGCGGCGAGAGTTCAGACCCGAGGTGCGGCTGTCGAGGCCCGCACCCGGAGCTCGGGCTGGATCAGCTCGCGCTCCCCGGTCTCCTCGCCCTCGATCGCGGCGAGCAGCTCGCCGATGACGACCTCACCCAGCAGCGCGAAGTGCTGACGCACCGTGGTGAGCGGGGGCTGGTAGTGCCGCGCGTCCGGCACGTCGTCGAACCCGACGACGCTCACGTCCTCCGGCACACGGATGCCGCGCTCGGCCAGCCCGTGCATGAGCCCGAGCGCCATCTGGTCATTGGCGACGAAGACCGCGGTCGCCTCCCCGAGTTCCAGCTCGCGGCCGAAGGCGTATCCGGAGTCCGACGACCAGTCGCCGATGAGCGGCGGCACGACGGGCAGCCCCTCCTCCTCGAGCGCCGCCTGCCAGGCCTCGGTGCGGGCCTTCGCATCGAACCAGTCGGGTGGGCCCGCGATGTGCAGGATCGTGCGATGTCCGAGGTCGATCAGATGACGCACCGCCGCCGTCGCCCCGGCGCGCTGGTCTACGGATGCCGTGTGCATCTGCTCGTCCGGCTCCTCCTTGACGACCAGTGTGGGCAAGGCGATCGCCTGCTGGCGCAGCAGATCGAGGGAAGAGGCGCGCGGCGCGATCACGCACAGGGCGTCCACACCCTGGGTGACGAGTTCGACGACGCCCGCATCGACCCGGCGACCGTCGGCATCGCCCACCGAGAAGCTGCTCACGGCATAGCCATTCTGCCTCGCGGCGACCTCGATCGCTCGCAGGACGCTGCTCGGTCCGTAGAAGCCGGGGTTGTCGACGATGACGCCGATCCGCATGGCCCGGTTGGTCGCGAGGGCACGGGCGATCGAACTGCGCGTGTAGTGCATCTCGTCGATCGCCGTCATCACCTTGTCCCTGGTGGATGCGCGGATGTTCGGGTGACCGTTGAGCACGCGCGACACCGTCATGTGCGAGACACCTGCGCGATCGGCGACGTCGTAGATGCTCGGCTTGCGTGGCCCGCCGGCAGATGCGGAATCGGTGGTCATGAAGCCCCCCTCGCACGATGACCGCGAACGGTACAACGATAGTGCGCGAGGGGCGCGTTCGCCGGATGCCGGCCACGGCGACTTTCGACGGACCGGCGCACCAGAGTGAGGGCTCAGCCCGTGGGTCGCCTCCTGATCCGTCGGACGAGGAGGAGCGCCCCGATGACGAGCAAGGCGACGCCGGTGGCGATCAGCAACGTCGGCAGATCCGCACCGGTACCGGCGAGGCCGTCGACGGGCGGCGGCGTGGTGAGCGGCAGTATCTCGACGTGGATCCGCACACCGCCGATGACTTCGGCATCCGTGTCGTCGATGAGCGCGAGGGGGAACGTCATCCGGCGACCTTCTCTCGGTCGTGGTCAGAGACAGCAAGAGCTTCTTCGCGGCCGCGCTCGACGGCCTGCGAGATCAGGTCTTCGACACGACGACGGGAGCGGATGCGGTTCCAGAGCAGCGCGAACACGAGCAGCGCGACCCCGGCGACGACGAGCAGTTGCGGCCAGGGCATCGCCCACGCCGTGACCTGTGTCGTCGAGGACTCCACGGCGAGCGTGTCTCCGTCGAGCGATGCGGCGACCGGTGCGACCGTCAGATCTCCCGCGAGGAAGACGAGGGGCCAGACGCCGGTCATCGTGAGCGTGAACGAGCGCGTCTCACCGGGGAGCAGCACCTGCGGGCGCTGACCTTCGGTGGGGAAGGCGACCTGCTGACCGGCGATGCTCAGGGTGCCGGCGGTATCCATCCGTGCGTTCCCGGTGTTCTCCACGTCGAAGGTGACTGTGAGCTCTCCTGCTTCGAAGGGGTTCGCCTCGACCCGGAAGTCGGCCTGCACCCCGCCGACCGCGAAGGCCGGAGTGATCGCTCCGGCGACGCGGGTGATGACCTTGACCCCGACGCGGCTCTCCACGCCGACACCGGTCGTCCCCGCATCGTCGGTCTTGACCGAGATGACGGATGCCGCGACCCCGGCCGCATGATCGCCGGGCTCCGCGTTCTCCGGCACGGTGATCGTGAAGGGGATCACCGCCGAGCCGCCCGCGGGGATCTCGACGTCGTCGGGGATGGCGATCCAGGTGCCGGCGCCCGTCGACTCCTGATCGGAGGCGAGCATGTCGAACCTGCCCGCCTCCGTGTAAAAGCCGTCCGCGGCGGAGAGCGAGAACACGACATCACTCGCGCCGAGGTTGCGCACGAGCACGTGTTCCTCGACGCTTTCGCCGGGATCGAGCTCGTGCTCGATCGCGACGCGACCGTCCGCGCCGGCATCGTCCGCCGGAGACACCGACCAGGAGACCGCGTCAGCCTGCGCGTCGTCGGCGAGCGCGCTCGAGGGGAGCGCCAGGCTTCCGAGCGCCGCGAGCAGAGCGACGGCGGTCACTGCGATCCGGCTACGGGGGCGGGTGATCATGATGTCTCCGGCGGACGAGGGGGAACTCAGTACGAGTCTTCGAACAGCGACAGAGTCAGCGTCGAGGTGTAGGAGCCGGGAGCGACCGTGACCGGAGTCTTCAGCACGAGGTTCGCGTTCGCGGTCCATTGTCCGGATGTCGCCTGCGCGTCAGCAGAGTCGAGGGCGAGGGCGAGCAGCTCCTGGCCGACCAGGCCGACGCCGTTCACTCCGCCGTCGATCGAGGTGCCGACCGCGTCTCCTTCGGCGACTTCGCCGTCGTTGGCGGTCAGGACGCTCGGCGTCCAGCCGAGGTGGTCGGGGGTGATGCTCGCCTGTCCCGCGGCGCCGACGAAGTCGCTCGCCTGCCCGGTGACGTACCAGAACACTCCGGCGCCGACATCCTCGCGGGTGTCCGTCACGGTGACGTTCGGCAGGGCGCCGGTGAACTGACGGAACGACGCGGTCGACCCGGTCTCCGTGAGGGTCGTCTCGGTTCCCGCGACCGTGAGGCTCAGGGCGCCGGTCTCGGTGGAGGCGATGTCGACCGTGACATCGACGTCGCCGGATCCGTTCTCGCTCGGGTCGGCGAAGGCGGCGACGCCCACACCGGCGAGCATCAGGCCGCCGAGGACTCCGACAGCGCAGCGCGCTGCCATGCTCTTCTTGCTCATGTTGGTCTCCAGTTCCTCGGCCGGCGGGTACCGCGCCGAATCGATGATCAGCCTGTGGCTGTCGGGTTCGCTTCAGGCATCGGGCAGGAACTGCGTGGGCGCCCTTGCCCGGCGCACTCCCCCAGTGGAGTGCAGCCGTCCCCAGATTGTTAGCGGGAACATCGATACCCTACGATCCCGGTCATCTGCGCGTCAAGTAGCGACGGGCGACGCGGAGTCTCCACCCCGCGGTTTTCCGATCACGCCTGTATTTCCGGCATTGTGTCCGCTAACATTCCGAGGAGCCCGCCCGAAGGGCACCCCCGGATGACCGCGTCGGCGGCGCATTCAGTCAACGACGACAGGAGATCCCGCT
The DNA here is from genome assembly GCF_003367705.1 of Microbacterium foliorum. Lineage (NCBI taxonomy): Bacteria > Bacillati > Actinomycetota > Actinomycetes > Micrococcales > Microbacteriaceae > Microbacterium > Microbacterium foliorum. Next base: position 3,156,060 of record NZ_CP031425.1, read on the forward strand.
GTGAGCGCATCCCGCCCCTCCCCACCCCCGCGCAGGCGGCTGACGGCCGCAGCCATCGTCGGGACCCTCGCCGCATCGCTGTGCGCATTCACCCCCTCAGCCGCGTTCGCCGCCGACGTGCCGACACCCAGCGCGCACTACGACATGTCGCACTCGGGCACCACGCTGCTCGACGTCTCGGGCAACGGGCGCAACGCGACCCTGACCGGCTTCACGGACGCCTCGTTCGTCGACGCCGGCGGCGACGATGTGCTGCGCTTCAAGAAGGACGGCTACGCAGCGCTCCCCCAGGGCCTCGTCACCGGCGCCGACAACGACTTCACGGTCGAGTACACCGTGGCCACGCAGACCGCGGGCAACCAGTTCGGCTGGGTGATCGGCGACGGCGTCGGCGCATGGAACACCACCGCGCTGGGCAACCACGTCTTCGTCAACCCACGCTCCAGTGAGGGCGGGTACAGCAACCAGGTGCTCTCCGGCATCCGGGTCAAGACCCCCACGGGCAACGGCGAGACCCGCCTGCCGGCCGGCGGCGGACTCAACCCCGGCTTCACGACACTCACCATGGTCGGCAGTGGCAGCACCCTCACGCTGTACCGCGACGGCCAGGTCATCTCGACGACCACGCACAGCGTGAATCTCAGCTCCATCGTCCCCGCGACCGGCACCCTCGGCTACCTGGGCCGCTCGCTCTACACGGGTGACGCGCTGCTCGCCGCGGACGTCACCGATGTGCGGTTCTGGGACACCTCGCTGACCGCAGACCAGGTGTCGGCGAGCATGCCGACCGCGTCGGAGAAGTCCGCCACCACGCAGGCACTGCTCCGCGGCGATCTGCTGCCCGTCGTCAAGGGAGCCAACGCCACCCTCGACGCGGTGCGCAGCAACCTCACTTTCCCGTCATCCTCGAACGGCGTGGCCCTCACCTGGTCGTCGTCCGACACCTCGGTCATCTCGAACACCGGTGTGGTGTCGCGCGCGATCACGACCGACACCACGGTGACGATCACCGCCACCCCCGCCTCCGGGTCGCCGATCACCTTCACCGTGACCGTGGCCGCGGCCTCCGCTTCCGCCGATCTCGACGCGATCGACCTGTCCGAGCGCACCACCGAGAACCTCCCGTTGGTGACGAGAGGGGCGGTCGACGGCTCGACCATCGCCTGGTCGTCTTCGGACGAGGACCTGATCACACCGACGGATGCGGCCTACGTCGCCCCCTCCGTCGGCGCGGCCGACGCCTACCGCGGTGGCGGCATCGTGGAGCGCCCCGCATACGGCACGGGCGACCGCGATGTCACCCTCACCGCCCGCGCCACGCTGAACGGCACGACCCTGTCGCGCGAGTTCACGGTGACGGTCGCCGAGCACGCCCGCACGGCGCCGGATGCCGGGTACGCCAGCGCCTACTTCAAGTCGGACGGCGACGAGAAGATCTACCAGGCCGCGACGAGCGGCAACGACTTCTTCACCTTCTCCCCCGTGAACGACGGCAAGGCGGTGATCACGTCGACCGCCGACACCACCGGTCTGCGCGACCCGTACATCCTGCGCTCGCACGACGGCGACAAGTACTACATGATCGCCACCGATCTCTGCATCAGCTGCGGCACCGGCTGGGGTCCTGCGCAGTCGCAGGGCAGCCTCAAGGTCGAGGTCTGGGAGTCGACCGACATGGTCTCCTGGACGCGCACCAACGGCGAGAACACCGGCATCACGATCAACCAGCCCGAGGCGGGCATGACCTGGGCGCCGGAGGCGTACTGGGACGACGACCTGGAGTCGTACGTGGTGTTCTTCGCCTCGCGGAAGTACTCAGACGCGAGCCACACGAACAGCGACAACCTGTACGCGCAGATGTTCTACGTGACCACCCGTGACTTCAAGACGTTCACCTACCCGCCCACCAGCTGGCAGGACACGGGCTACGCGCGCATCGACTCGACCGTCACGAAGATCGGCGACTACTACTACCGCTTCACCAAGAACGAGGAGTCCGGGGCCGCCGGCACCCTCGAGGCCGGCAAGGACATCTTCCTCGAGCGCTCGACCGTGCTGACCGCGCCGACGACCTCGTCGAACTGGACCGCCGATCCGACGAAGACCTGGCAGCTCACCGACACCCGGATGACCACTCTCGAGACCGGCCAGGCGGGTGAAGGCCCAGAGATCATCAAGCTCAACGAGGGCGACCCGAACAACACCTCGGGTGACGGCTACGTCTTCCTCGTCGACAACTACGCGGCGGGCGGCTACCGCGCGTTCCTCACCACGGGTGCGGAGATCGCCTCGAGCAGCCAGTCCGACCGCCTCTCGCAGCGCTCGACCTGGAACGTCCGCCCCGCCGGCGGGCTCCCGGCGAGCCCGCGCCACGGCGCATTCGTCAGCGTTCCGCAGACCGTGCTCACCGCGATGCACGACTGGACGTCGATCGAGGCCGTCACCTCGACCACCGCGCTCGCGCTCGACGGACGCCGTGCCACGGCCTCCGTCACCGCGGCCGACGGAGGCGACGTGGCAGGCACCGTCACGTTCACGGGTGGCACCTGGAGCGAGACGGTCACCCTCTCCGAAGGAGCGGCAGCGGTCGACGTCCCCTCCGAGGTCACCGCGGTCACCGCGACCTACGACGGGTACCGCGACGGCCTGGTCACCACCTCGACCTCGGCCGAGGTCCCCGTCAGCACGCTGACCATCACCACCACCTCGAGCCTGCGCTGCGTGCTCGGCAAGGCCCAGGTCGTGGTCAATGTGCACAACACGGCGACGGTCGCCGCATCCGTGACGGTCTCGACGCCCTACGGCTCCAAGACGCTGTCGCTCGCCGCAGGGGCCTCGTCCTCGGCGTCGTTCGCCAGCCGCCTCGCCACCGTTCCCGCCGGCACCATCACGGTGACGGCGACCGCACCGGGCGACCAGACCTTCACTGGTTCCGCCCCTCTCGCCGCAGGCACCTGCAACTGATCGGAGAAGCGACCATGACGAGTCTGCTCACCAGAAGCATCCGCAAGGCGACGGCCGTGGCCGCGGCTGCCGCGACCGTGGTGGCGATCGGAGCCGTGTCGACGCACACGGCCTCGGTCGCCGCCGAGGGCCCGACACCCCTCATCCACTACACGTTCGATGCCGCCTCCGGCACGACGGTCAGTGACACCACCGGCAACGGTTACGACGCCATGATCAAGCAGAACGGCGCGAAGGTCGAGAACGGGCAGCTCTCACTGCCTGGGGGCAGCGCGTCGAGCGCCGGCTACCTGGATATCCCGACCGCAGGTCTCGTCGGCAAGAAGACGCTGACGGTCTCGACCTGGCTGAGCGGACGCACAGGTCCCGCCAACACGGCGGCCGCGTTCCTCGGAGCCCCCGTCGCATCGGGCGCGAGCTACTCCAGCGGCTACTGGCTGCTCAACCCGGCCAACCCGAGCGGCTACGTGAAGGCCGTCGTGACGAACGCCACGAACGCCGGAGCACCGTGGGGCACAGAGGTCGGTGCCGGCGCGACGAACGCCGCGACCTCGGGGGCACGCACACCCGCCGGGATGTCGCTGTACACGAGCGTGATCGACGGCACCGCAGGCACCCTGACGACGTACGTCAACGGCGCGCAGATCTCGTCGGTCGCGATCGCGCGCGACGTGTCGTCGTTCGGCTCGGCCCTGGTCGGTTACCTCGGACGCTCGACGTACAACGACGCCGGCTGGGCGGGTGACGTCGACGACTTCGCCGTCTACGAGAGCGCACTCGACGCCGCGCAGGTGCAGCAGCTCTTCTCGGATCAGGCGCTCGAGCGGGCCGTGGCCTCGGTCACCGTGCCCTCGACGGCGACCGAGGCGTTCACGCTGCCGACCACGACCAGCGGCGTCGCGATCTCCTGGGCCTCCGACAACGCGGCCATTCAGATCACGGGGGGTGCCGCGGCTGTGCTGCGCCCCACCCCCGGGTCGGCGGATGCCGTGGCCACCCTCACCGCGACGTTCACGGTCGGCGGCGCGCTGACCACTCGGACGTTCACGGTGACGGTTCCCGCCGCTCTCTCCGATCAGGCCAGGGCGGATGCCGATCTGGCTGCCGTCGCGGTGGCCGATGCCGACGACCTCAGGGCGTCGTTCTCGGTGCCGACGACCGGTGCGAACGGCTCGACCCTGAGCTGGAGCGTCACGAGCGGATCGGCGTCCGCTACTCTCCGCGCGGGTGTGCGCGACGGATCCGCGACCGTGTCGATCACCCGCCCGGCCGCCGGCGCGGCGTCGGCATCCGCGACGCTCTCGGTCACGGCATCCGTCGGCGACGCCACGGCCACCCGCACGTTCGCGCTGACCGTGCGCCCTCAGCCGGCGGGAGATGCCGAGAAGGAAGCCTACGTCTGGACGTTCTTCACCGGCGAGGGTGCTGGCGCGGAGCGCGTGAGCCTCGCCGCCTCGAAGGGCGACGACGCGCTGCGCTGGAACACGCTGAACGGCGGCGAGCCGATCTTCACCTCGACGCAGGGCACGCAGGGTCTGCGTGATCCGTTCATCATCCGCTCGCACGAGGGCGACAAGTTCTACATGCTCGCGACCGACCTGAAGATCGACGGCCTCGCCGGCGGCTTCACGACCTCGCAGATCTCGGGATCGCAGCACATCGAGGTGTGGGAGTCCACCGACCTCGTGAACTGGTCCGCGCAGCGCCATGTGCAGGTGTCGTCGGCGTATGCGGGCAACACCTGGGCGCCGGAGGCGTACTGGGACGACGAGATCCAGCGCTACGTCGTCTTCTGGGCGTCGAACCTCTACCCGACGACGGATGCCTCCACCCGCACCGCCGTGACGTACAACCGCATGATGTACGCGACGACGGATGACTTCGTGACGTTCTCCGAGCCGCAGATCTGGTCGGACGTGCGGCGGGGAACGGGCCTCGGGCTGATCGACTCGACCGTCGCCGAGGAAGACGGCGTCTACTACCGCTTCACGAAGGACGAGGCGTCGATGACGATCCGCGAGGAGAAGTCGACCGACCTGCTCGCCACGATCAGCGGCGCACTGCCCGGCACCAGCGGCAGCTCCGACGAGTGGACCCTCGTGAAGGAGCGGATCGCGACCGGACTGCCGAACGGTGAACCAGGCGGCACCTACTCCAGCGGCGAGGGACCGAACATCTTCGCAGCGAACCCCGGCGACGTGAACGGCCTCTCCTGGTACCTGTTCATCGATCAGCCGTCGTACCACGGAGGACCGAACCACTACATCCCGTTCGGATCCGACGACATCACCGACGGATCGTCGTGGCAGGCGCTCGGCTCGACCCTGCGCGCGAACCTGCCGCAGAACAGCGACGGCGGAAAGCCACGGCACGGCACCGTGATCCCGGTGACGCGCGCCGAGTACCAGACGGTGCTGGAGGGCTTCGCGCCCGAGATCGCGGTGACCGATGTCGCTCCGATCGCCGTGTCGACTCGCGCGGGCAGCGCTCCCGTGCTGCCGAAGGCGACGCTGACGACGGCGAGCGGCACCACCGCGACGGTCGATGTCGCGTGGGAGGGCGTCGACCCCGCCGACTACGCGAGCGCCGGCACTTTCACGGTGCGCGGCGTCGCACAGGATGCCTCTCGGATGCCGGTCACGGCAACGGTCACCGTCACCCCTGGCATCGGAGTCGACCTGTCGACACGCTGCGTGGCCGGCAAGGTCGTGGTCACCGCGAAGGTCGCCAATGCCGGAACGGATGCCGCACGCGTCACAGTGTCGTCCTCATACGGTACACAGGTCGTCGACCTCGCCGGAGGCAAGACCTCGACGGTGACCTTCAGCACCCGTGCGGCCTCGGTGGCCTCGGGTGAGGTGCAGGCGACGGTGTCGGGCTCGACGGTCACGGGGACGTTCGCCGCCAAGACCTGCTGACCCCTCCCGCTCCGCGACGCTCCCGTCGCGATACGTCAGTCGAGACCTCGGTCGCGGCTCTCGTATCGCGGCGGGAGTCGTCGCATAAAGCCGCATCCGCGCCAGGACAGCGACCATCTGCGCCCTCTTCCCGAGCCGAGCGGTCGCGAATGGACGCATCACGCGCCGCGAGGCGACGAAATGCGACGACTCGGAGGCGAGGCGAGGCGAGGCGAGGCGAGGGCGAGGGCGAGGGCGAGGGCGAGGGCGAGGGCGAGGGCGAGGGCGAGGGCGACATTCGTTGTCCCACACCCACATGAGGTGTCTCGCGCCCCGCGAGGTGCCTGCTCGCCCCGCGGATGAGCCCGTGATCGTCAATGCCGTCGCTGACCGGGTGCACGCGAAAAAGCCCGCCCCTTCCTGCTGTGGGGGCAGCAGGAAGGGGCGGGCTGTGGGAGAGGTCGGTCGCCGTGGGGAGACGGCGACCCCACCTCACTCCGTCTCGGTCTCCACGACCGAGCGGCTTCGACGGCGCAGGATCCAGACCGCGGATCCGAGCGCCAGGAGGAGAGCGCCGAGCGATGCCGCTGTCAGCGACGCACCCGCATCCCCTCCGGTCTTCGCGAGGGAACCGTCGGTGCCCACGCCCGTGCCCACGCCGGTGGACGGACCGCCGCCGGTCGACGTGCCGCCGCCGGTCGACGGAGTACCGGGGCCAGCGCCATCGGTGCCGCCGTCGGTACCACCATCGGTGCCGCCATCGGTCCCACCATCAGTGCCACCATCGGTCCCACCGTCAGTGCCACCATTAGTACCGCCATCGGTCCCACCGTCCGTCCCGCCATCGGTGCCACCATCGGTCCCACCATCGGTCCCACCGTCAGTGCCACCATCGGTCCCACCATCAGTGCCACCGTCGGTCCCACCATCGGTGCCGCCGTCCGTGCCACCATCGGTGCCGCCGTCGGTGCCACCATCAGTTCCACCATCGGTACCGCCATCAGTGCCACCATCAGTGCCACCATCGGTACCGCCATCGGTACCGCCATCGGTACCGCCATCGGTACCGCCATCGGTACCGCCATCGGTACCGCCGTCGGTGCCACCGCCGGTGTCGGCGCGGGCGACGGTGAGCGGCAGTCGTGCGAGCTCCGTCTCACCGTCGCGGAGCACGATGTGGTGCGCACCCGCCGTCGTATCGGCGGGGATCACCACGGTCGCCTCGATCCAACCGTCGGCGACGGTCGCGGTGGCGAGCGGGCGATAGGTGCTCTCGATGCCGATCTCGACCTCGTCGACCGTCACCCCCGTGGCCGTCACGGTGACAGAACCACCCGCGGCGACCTCCGAGACCGAGAGCTGAGCCTCCAGCTCCACCTCGGGGCTGTCGTCGATCGGGGCGAACGCCCAGTTGTCGACCTCGAACAGGTCGGTCTCGGCATCCGCGCCCTCGGCGCCGGCGAAGACGAAGAACACATCGTGCTCGCCCGCGGCGCCGGTGACGTCGGCCTCGACCGTCGCCCACTCTCCGACCGCGCCGTCGACGGGGATCTCCGCCACGACGGGACCGTCGACGTCATCCAGACGAACCTGGATGCTGCTTCCGGCGACCAGCGGCTTCACCGTCGCCGACACCTTCTGGGCGCCGGCACCGAAGTCGACACCCGCGATGCCCGAGAAGTCTCCGTCATCGACGCTCGAGAGCACCATGTTCCCCGACCCGTTGTGCTCGGGGAACTCGACCGAGACGGCATCCGTCGTGGCCGTGGCGATGCCGAGCTGCCAGGCGAGCGTCTCCGCCTCGAAGGTGCGGTACGGGTCGAAGCTCTCGACCTGCTCCACGCCGGCGCGGGTGCCGACGATCGGCTTGATGGTGCCGTCGTCGTTGAACTCGAGCTTGTCGATGTGCACCGAGCGGTAGCCCTGCGTCGCACCGGGGGTGCCGAGGGCCTCCGCCCACGCCGCACCGCGCGTCTGCGCATGGTAGGTGAAGTACGTCTCGCCCTTGTAGTCGAACATGTCGGAGTGGTTGTTGCCGCCGTTGCCCGCACCGAAGAACGTGCCCTGGTTCTGGAACGCCACACCCGCGTACTCCGACGAGCCGAGCGTCATCGGATCGTCGGTCATCATGTAGGCGATCGCCCCGCGCGACGGATACAGGCCCGGCTGCTCGTTCACCTGGAAGTTCGACGAGTACGAGTAGTAGTACTTGCCGTCGTGCGTGAACATGCTCGAGGCCTCGAACATGCCGGGAGCGTCGATCTCGACCGGGTCTCCGTCGAGGGTGACCATGTCGTCCTTCAGCTTGACGACACGCGTCGACTTCGGGTTCTGCGGACCCTGCACGTTCGGCGAGGTGCCGATCTGCGAGTTGCCGCCGAAGTACAGGTAGCCCTGTCCGTCGTCGTCGATGAAGACCTCGGGGTCGAACAACCACATGCCGGCGGGGAATCCGCCTCCGGCGATGTAGTCGCGGGAGACCGTGTCGGGAATGATCTTCTTGCCGAGCGGGTCCTGCCACGGGCCCAGCGGAGAGCCGCCGACGACGACCGCGGTGCCGGTGCCGTTGTCGCAGAAGTAGAGGTAGACCTTGCCGTCCTTCTCGATGGCCGCCGGAGCCCACGAGTTGCGCGACCACGGGGCGGCGCCGCCCTCGCGAGCGATCGGCACCGCGCCGTGATCGACCCAGTTGACCATGTCGGTCGTGGACATCACGTTGAGGCGGGTGATGCCTCCGTAGCCGTTCGACTGCGTCGGCAGGCCGTTCTCGTCCTTGCTGTTCAGGTCGTACTGCTGCGTGTCATCGGTCGAGTAGATGTAGAGACGGCCGTTGTAGACGAGGTGATGCGGGTCCGCACCGAACTTGTGCCCGACGAGGGGATTGTGGTCGCCGATCGGCTTGGTCTGCACCTTCTCGAGGCTCGTGAAGGCGGGTGCTTCCGGCGCATCGGCGATCTTGACCAGCGAGACGTCGTCGACCGAGAAGTCCTGCAGCGCGGCGGAGCCCCAGGGGGTCTCGACGAACAGCCATCCCGCCGCGACATGCTTCGCCTCAGCGGTGAACTCCTGCGAGAACGTGCCCCATTCTCCCTTCGTGAACGTATGGCCGTAGTCGGCGCATCCGTTGAAATTCGTCGGGCAGAACGTGAAGTTGAACTGCTGGGTCGGGGCCCCCTCGTCGTATCTGAGCGAGCCGGTGAGGCGGTAGGTGGCACCGAGCTCGATCTTGTCGGCGACGCTCGCGAACGGCCCCGACTGGGTGTTCTCTCGGCCGGTGACGGTGAGGGCATGCGCGCCGCTGGCGGCATCGTCGCCGAGGGCGAGCGTGCCGCCACGGGGGGCGGTCCACCCGGCGAGATCGGAGACGAACCGGCCGTCCGGCAGGAGGTTGCCGGCGACCGCGGGCGGCTCGGTCGCGGTCACTCCGGTCTCGAAGGCGCCGTGGGAGAAGGTGTTCGCGGGAGCGGCGACCGCCGCTCCCGGTGCGGCGACCGCGGTGACGGACGACGCGAGCAGGGCGGCGATGCCCCACAGCGCCGCGGGGCGCGACAGGGATCGGCTACGCTGCCGATCGGCGGATCTGGACTGGGACTTCACGGGTGTTCTCCTTGTGGATCGATTCGCTCGAGGGCGCGCGGGCGCGCTCCGATCACGGCGCTCCCTCGGTGAAGGAGGCCGTCGAGGGCGGGGACCTCAGGCGAAGGTGGGGATGCGACCGAGTCTTCCGCCGCGGTGGATCACCGAGGCGGTCGTCGGTCCCTTGTGGGGTCGTGGGGTCGCGGGGTCGTGAGGTGCGGTTCGGCGGAACGCTTTCCCGGCGGACTCAGCGGGACTGTCGGGGGGTCCCCTGCCGGACGGCTCGCTCCGGACGACGGGCCGCGACAGGGCGACCGTGTGGACTGAGCGGGATGACCGCGACGCTGTTCATGCACTCTCCTCCTTGAGATGCCGGGGCCTCGCACGACGAGAGCCCGGTGGCCCTGGCGGGCCGCGATGATCACTACGGTTCGTATGTTACCGGTAACAGATTGGAGGACACAAGGTGAAATCCAGAACACCGGGTGCTCGTTACAGACCGAGCCGCTCGAGGTAGGGGTTCACGAGGCGACGCTCGGGGTCGAAGCGGGCGGCGAGCGCGGCGAAGTCGTTCCATCGCGTGTATCGCGAGCGCACCTCGGCGGGATCGAGGGTGAACACCTTGCCCCAGTGCGGGCGGGCGGTCGCCGGAAGCAGGGCCTCGAGTGTGGGGAGGAAGGCACGGACGGCCGCCTCGTCGGGCTTCCACGTGAAGTGGATGCCGACGGCATCCGTGCCGTGCGCGGAGCTCAGCCAGAGGTCGTCCGCGGCGACCGTGCGGATCTCGTTCACGAGCAGCAGCGGGGCGATCTGCCCTGCGAGGGTGCGCACCGCCTGGATCGCGGCCACGGCATCCGCCCGGGGCACCAGATACTCGCTCTGGATCTCCGCGCCGGCGGACGGCGTGAAATCGAGCTTGAAGTGCGCGAGGCGCTCGAACCAGGGCCCTGGCACGCCGAGCTGATCCGTGCAGGCGATGGGGTCGACACCGAGGATCGGGTGCCGCTCACCGGTGGCGGGCTCCGCGCCGAGCCGTTCGAACAGGTCGTCGCGCAGCAGCTCGTGCGCCTCGGGATGACGCTGCTTGACCCAGATCTGGTCGGCGATGTCGGTGCGGGTCCAGGTCGAGAAGATGCTGACGCTCGTGCCGACGCCGGTCACCTCGTCGAAGTCGGCGAGGATCGCGTCCCACGACGGATGCTCGAACACGTGCTGCGCCACGTCATAGGTCGGCTCGACGTCGAGCGTCACATCGACCACCGCGCCGAGCGCGCCGAGGCTCACGACCGCCCCGTCGAAGTCCTCGTCGCCGCGGGCCAGGCCGCGCACCTCGCCCGCGGGGGTGACGACGGTGAGCGCACGTACGGACGAGGCCAGGGATCCGAGCGCGTCTCCTGACCCGTGCGTGCCGGTCGCCACCGCGCCGGCGACCGAGATGTGGGGCAGCGAGGCGAGGTTCGCGAGTGCCAGTCCCTCGGCGGCGAGGCGCGGGGCGATGTCGCCGTAACGCAGTCCGCCCGAGACCCGCACGGCATCGCGGCTGTCGTTCACCTCGAACACCTCGGGCAGACGGTCGAGCACGACGAGCACTCCGTCGGTGTCGGCGATGTCGTTGAAGCAGTGGCGGGAGCCGAGCATCCGCATCGCCCCGCCGCGCGCGAAGACCTCCTGGAGCTCGGCGATCGACGACGGATGCTCGATCCGCGACGCCCGGTACGTGAGATTGCCGGCCCAGTTGCGTTCGATCGTCATGGCGCCATAGTAGTCAGCGCTCCGGGGAGTACATCGATGTACGTCACGACCCCGTCCCCTCCGTCGCTAGGCTGACCGCATGACAGCGATGCCGCCGCCCCGCGCGACGATGAAAGACGTGGCGGCGCTCGCAGGGGTCTCACCCAAGACCGTCTCGAACGTCGTCACCGGCACGACCGCGGTGAGCGAGGAGACGCGGCGCAAGGTCGACGCGGCCATGGCGCAGCTCGATTTCGTGCCCAACCTCAACGCCAGGGGGCTGCGCAAGGGACGCTCGGGGATCATCGCCGTGGCTCTCCCCGACCTCGCGACGGCGTTCTCGGCCGAGCTCGTGCACCGCCTCGTCGAAGCGGCTCACGAGCGGGGCCTCGCCGTGCAGATCGAGGAGACGGCGACCGACCCGGAGCGCGAGCGCGAGCTCGTCTCCCGTGCGCGCGCGCACCTGGTCGACGGGCTGATCCTCAACCCGATCCGCCTCGAGGACAGCGTGCTGAAGTACGCCGATCGCCTGCCCCCTCTCGTCGTGCTCGGCGAGGTCGAGCAGAACCGGGCCGATCACGTGCGCATCGACAGTCGACGCGCGGCGGCCGAGGCGACCAGGCACGTGCTCTCCCGCGGGGCCACGCGCATCGCCGTGATCGGGGCCGATGACGACTCCGCGGTGGCCACCGCGACGAGCCGACTGCGCCTCGAGGGTGTGCACGACGCGCTGCGCGAGGCCGGCATCGCGCGGGACACCGCCCTCGAGATCAATCCGATGCCGTGGTCGATGACGGGTGGTGCCGAGGGCGTGCAGACGCTGTTCCGCCGCGGCGTCGCGTTCGACGCGATCATCGCCCTCACCGATTCGCTCGCTCTCGGCGCGTTGCATGCGCTGCACGACCACGGCGTGAGCGTTCCCGACGATGTGATCGTGACCGGCTTCGACGACGTCGAGTTCTCGCGCTACACGTCTCCGTCGCTGACGACCATCGCCTTCGATCGTCGCGCCTTCGCAGACGCCGCACTGGGCCTGCTGGAGTCGCGCATGGACGACCGCACCGCCCCGCCGCGGTCGCTCACCCTGTCGCACCACCTGCTCGAGCGCGACAGCACGCGCGGCACCCCGCGCGGCCACCGGCCCTGACGCACCTACGCCGGATCACCGGTCGCGCCCGCATCGGAAACGCTCTTGCGCCGCCGATTACATCGATGTAAAGATGGGTCGACCCTCACCGCTGTCACGAAGGAGTGACGATGACGCCCCCGCTCGACATGTCTCGGCGGCAGTTCCTGACTGCCGCCTCGGTCACGGCCGCCGCGGCTCTGCTCGCCGGCTGTGCCCCCGGCACCACACCAGGATCGAACGCCCAGACGCTGCAGTTCTGGCATCTGCTCTCGGGCGGTGACGGCGTGACGATGTCGCAGCTGCTCGACACTGCCAACGCCGCACAGGACGCGTACCGCATCCGGCCCACCGTGCTCGCCTGGGGCACGCCCTACTACACGAAGCTCGCGATGGCCGGCGCCGGCGGCCGCGCCCCCGACGTCGCCATCATGCACGCCACCCGCACTGTCGGGTGGGCGCCTGGAGGCCTGCTCGACACCTGGGACCTCGACCGGCTGGCCTCGCTCGGCGTCGACAGCACGACGTTCCCGAAGCCGATCTGGGAGAAGGGCTTCGTCGGCGAGAACATGTACAGCATCGCGCTGGACGCGCATCCGTTCGTGGCGATGTTCAACACCGATGTCTGCGACGCCGCCGGAGTGCTCGACAGCGACGGGCGTCTGCAGCCGACGACATCTCCCGAGGAGTTCCTCGATCAGCTGCGGGCCATCGGCGGCCAGGCCGAGGGCCATGCGCTCTCGTACGGCTACCTCGGCGACGGCGCCCAGATGTGGCGTCTCTTCTACACGTTCTACTCGCAGCACGGCGGCGCGATGGAGCTTCCCGCCGGCGGCAAGGCCGTGATCGACAAGGATGCCGCGGTCGAGTCCCTCTCCCTCATGCGCACCCTGCTCGACGGCGAGATCGCCCTCGCTCAGGCCGACTACGGCAGTGCGGTCGCCGAGTTCGCGACAGGCAAGAGCGGGATGCTGTTCACCGGCGTCTGGGAGCTGCGCACCATGCAGAACGCGGGGATCCCGTTCGATGCGACGATGATCCCCACCCTCTACGGCACGCCCGCCGTCTACGCCGACTCGCACTCGTTCGTGCTTCCGCACCAGGCGAACGCCGACGACGAGAAGCGCGACCTCACCTACCGCTTCGTGGCCGACATGCTCAAGGGTTCGTTCGGCTGGGCGGAGGCGGGACACATCCCCGCGTTCCTCCCCGTCACCGAATCCGCCGACTACGCCGACCTGATCCCGCAGGCGCACTACGCCGAGGCCGCGCAGCAGGTGGTGTACGACCCGACCGCATGGTTCACCGGATCGGGCTCGAACTTCCAGGGCGAGTTCGGTGCCGCCGTGCAGGGCGTGCTGCTCTCGGGCGATGACCCGGCCGCGGCCGTCGACCGTTTCGAGGCGCGTGTGAACACCCTCCTCCGACAGCCGAACCCGGCAGACCCCGAGGGGACGTTCGCATCATGACGACCACCACCGCGGCCACCGACTCCACCCGCACGATCGTCACCGGTTCGAAGACCGGCGCACCGGCCCGACGTGCCGGATCCCGCAACCGCGAGCAGCTGATCAGCTGGGCCTTCCTCGCGCCCTTCCTGATCGCGTTCGTGCTCTTCCTCGCCTGGCCCATCGTGCACGGCATCATCCTCAGCTTCACCGACCAGTCGCTCACCGGCGCCGGCGGCGCGTTCGTCGGATTCGCCAACTACGCCGAAGCGCTCGCCGACCCCGTCATGTGGCGCTCGATGGGCAACACGGTCTGGTTCACGCTGCTGTCCACCGTGCCCCTCGTCGTGGTCGCGCTGCTGATGGCCGCTCTCGTCGATCGCGGCATCCCCGGCCAGTGGCTCTGGCGGCTGTCGTTCTTCATGCCGTACCTGCTCGCCTCGACGGTGATCTCGCAGATCTGGGTGTGGATCTTCAACCCGCAGATCGGTGCGGCCAACAACATCCTCGAGGCGTTCGGTCTCGAGCCGATCGCCTGGCTGCAGAACCCCGACACCAACATGCTGTCGATCGTCATCGCCACCGTCTGGTGGACCGTCGGCTTCAACTTCCTGCTCTACCTGGCGGCGATGCAGAACATCCCGCCGCAGCAGTACGAGGCGGCGTCGCTCGACGGCGCAGGGCCGTGGCGGCAGTTCTGGTCGATCACGCTCCCCCAGCTGGGCCCGGCGACCGTGCTCATCCTGATCCTGCAGATCCTGGCGTCGCTGAAACTGTTCGATCAGGCGTACCAGATGCTCGGCGGGGTCGCGAGCGACACCACCCGCTCGATCGTCCAGTACATCTACGAGGCCGGCTTCGTCAGCTACCGATTCGGCTACTCGGCCGCGATCTCCTACGTGTTCTTCGCTCTCATCGTCATCATCGGCGTCGCGCAGGCCCTGATCTCGCGCCGCCGGAAGGAGTCGCAGCTGTGATGTCCACCGCCACCCCCCTCGCCCCCGCCACGGTCACCGAGACCATCACCACCGCCAAGCCCGCACGCACCCGTCGCCCGCACCTGCCGGGGCAGAAGCCGTTCGGCGTACTCCGCATCAGCGCTCTCGTGGTGCTGATCGTCCTCGCCGTCGGCTGGCTGCTGCCGTTCCTCTGGGCCGTAGCGACGGCCTTCAAGACCGAGACGGATGCCGCCAGCGGCGACCCCTCGTGGATCGGCGCCTCCGGTCCGACGATCGAGGCCTTCACGGCGATCCTGTCGCAGGGCAACGTCTACACCTGGGCGTTCAACAGCCTGTGGACGTCGATCGCGGTGACCCTGATCACCCTGACGATCTCGGCGCTGGCCGCCTACGCGTTCTCGAGGCTCGACTTCACCGGACGCCGGTGGCTGTTCGTCGCGATCATCGCGTCGATCGTCGTGCCGCCCCAGGTGCTGATCATCCCGCTGTTCTACGAGATGCTCGCGTTCAACATGATCGACACCTACTGGGGGCTCATCCTGCCGCAGGTGGTGGCTCCGGCCATGGTCTTCATCCTGAAGCGGTTCTTCGATGCGATCCCGATCGAACTCGAAGACGCGGCGCGCGTCGACGGGGCGAGCCGGTTCCGCATCTTCTGGTCGATCGTGCTGCCGCTCTCGCGTCCGATCCTCGCCTCCGTCGCGATCTTCGTGTTCATCGGCGCGTGGAACAACTTCCTCTGGCCGTTCCTCGTCATCAACGACACCACGCTGATGACGCTGCCGGTCGGACTGCAGACGGTGATCAGCGCCTATGGCGTGCAGTACGCGCAGGTCATGGCCCAGGCCGTGCTCGCAGCCCTGCCTCTGATCATCGTGTTCATCATCTTCCAGAAGCAGATCGTCAAGGGCGTCGCGACCAGCGGCTTCGGCGGTCAGTAGTCCCCCTCCCGGCCCCGTGCCGAACATCCGCAGAGCCAGAATCAAGGAGTGCAATGAGCAAGGCCCGCATCACCATCGACCGCGACTTCACGATCGCCGACGTCCCCCGCAGACTCTTCGGGTCGTTCGTCGAGCACATGGGGCGCTGCGTCTACACCGGCATCTACGAGCCGGGGCACCCGCAGGCCGATGAGCGGGGCTTCCGGCAGGACGTCCTCGCCCTCGTGAAGGAGATGGGCCCGACCGTGGTCCGCTACCCCGGGGGCAACTTCGTCTCGGGCTACCGCTGGGAAGACGGGGTCGGCCCCGTCGAGGATCGCCCCGTGCGCATCGACGGCGCCTGGCACACGATCGAGACCAACGCGTTCGGTCTGCACGAGTTCATGGACTGGGCGAAGGAGGCCGACGTCGAGGTCATGGAGGCGATCAACCTCGGCACCCGGGGTGTCGAGGAGGCCCGGTCGCTCGTCGAATACGCCAACCACCCGAGCGGCACGTACTGGTCGGACCTGCGTCGCAGGAACGGCGCCGAGCAGCCCTTCGACATCAAGCTGTGGTGCCTGGGCAACGAGCTCGACGGACCGTGGCAGATCGGCGGCAAGACCGCGACCGAGTACGGCCGGCTCGCTCAGGAGTCCGCCAAGGCGATGAAGCTCGTCGACCCCAGCATCGAGCTGGTGGCCGTGGGATCCTCCGGCCGGTCGATGCCGACGTTCGGCACCTGGGAGAACACCGTCCTCACCCACGCGTACGACGAGGTCGACTTCATCTCGATGCACGCGTACTACCAGGAGCACGACGGCGATGCCGAGTCGTTCCTCGCGGAGTCGGTCGACATGGATGCCTTCATCGACGGTGTCATCGCGACGATCGACGCCGTGAAGGCGGCGGGCAAGCACACGAAGCAGGTCGACATCTCGTTCGACGAGTGGAACGTGTGGGACCAGGTGAAGTTCAACGACGTCGAGTCGGTAGAGATCGCGAAGGCCGGGTGGAAGAAGCATCCGCGTCTGATCGAGGATACCTACAACGTGACGGATGCCGTCGTCGTGGGCACGCTGCTCAACAGCCTGCTGCGGCACGGCGACCGGGTGAAGATCGCCAACCAGGCGCAGCTCGTCAACGTGATCGCGCCGATCCGCTCGGAGGAGAACGGCCCGGCCTGGCGCCAGACGAGCTTCTGGCCCTTCGAGCGCATGGCGCGTCTCGCCAAGGGACGCATCCTGCGTCTGGCGGTGTCGGCTCCGCAGATCGAGACGAAGCGCTACGGCGGCGTCGACGCGATCGATGCGGCGGCGACCTGGGACGAGGAGACCGGACGCGTCGTCGTGTTCGTCGCGAACCGCTCACTCGACGAGGAGAGCGACCTCACCGTCGACCTGCACGGCCTGAGCGGCCTGCGCGTGGTGAACGCCGAGACGCTGACGATCCCCGAGGGCGGCGACCGCCACACCGCGAACCTCGAGACCACGCAGGATGCCGTGCACATGGTGCCGCTCGCCGGCGCCGAGGTCGTCGACGGCGCGGTGCGCGCGACTCTTCCGCCGCTGTCCTGGTCGGTCATCGAGCTGGCCTGACGCGGCAGCGCGCCGCCCCGCCCCGCCCCCGCCCCCGCCCGTTGAGCGAGGAGCGAAGCACCGAGACGAAACGCGCACCCCCGCCCGTTGAGCGAGGAGCGAAGCCCCGCCCCGCACCGCCCGTTGAGCGAGGAGCGAAGCCCCGAGACGAAACGCGCACCCCCGCCCGTTGAGCGAGGAGCGAAGCACCGAGACGAAACGCGCACCACCACCACGCCCCCGCCCGTTGAGCGAGGAGCGAAGCACCGAGACGAAACGCGCACCCCCGCCCGTTGAGCGAGGAGCGAAGCCCCGCCCCGCACCGCCCGTTGAGCGAGGAGCGAAGCCCCGAGACGAAACGCGCACCACCAGCCGTGGCGCGCGTTTCGTCTCGCTGCGTCCGCTCAGCTCTCGACGTGCCGCTCGTCGGGCCCGTCGTAGAACGACAGCGGACGGATCAGCGCGTTCGCGCCGGCCTGCTCGATCACGTGCGCCGTCCACCCGGTCACCCGGGCCGCGACGAAGAGCGGCGTGAAGGTGAGCGTGTCGAAGCCGATCAGGTTGTAGGCGGGGCCTGACGGGTAGTCGAGGTTCGGGTAGATGCCCTTGCGCGCGACGAACTCCGACTCGAGCGCGTCGTACAGCTCGGCGACCTCGGGCTTGTCGTAGTGCGCGACGAGGGTGTCGAGCGCCGCCTTCATGGTGGGCACCCGCGAGTCGCCGCTCTTGTAGACACGGTGGCCGAAGCCCATGATCTTGCGCTTCTCGGCGAGCGCCTCGTCGAGCCACGGCACGACGTTCGATGCCTCGCCGATCTCGTCGAAGATGTGCAGCACGGCCTCGTTGGCACCGCCGTGCAGCGGCCCCTTGAGCGCGCCGATCGCGCCGACCACGGCCGAGTACAGGTCGCTGAGCGTCGAGGTGATCACGCGGGCGGTGAACGTCGAGGCGTTGAACG
Source organism: Microbacterium foliorum (assembly GCF_003367705.1). Taxonomy (NCBI): domain Bacteria; kingdom Bacillati; phylum Actinomycetota; class Actinomycetes; order Micrococcales; family Microbacteriaceae; genus Microbacterium; species Microbacterium foliorum. The sequence goes on from NZ_CP031425.1 coordinate 3,174,216, forward strand.
AGTGCTCGGCGTACAGGATCATCGAGCGGTTGAACGCGTCGACGACGACCGGATCCGGGTCTTCGCCGAACGTCATCCAGAGGAAGTTCGCCGAGTAGTCGAGATCGTCGCGCGGCTCGATCGGCTGCTCGCCTCGGCGACGCCGCTGACCGTACGCGACGATCGCCGGCAGAGCCGCGAACAGGCGGATGGCGCGCTCGAGGTTCTGCTCGGGACTGCCCCCGGCATCCAGCACCGATCCGCCGGCGTGCGGATCGGACGCGCCGATCAGACTGACCGCGGTGCGCACCTCGTCCATCGGGTGCGCCTCGAGCGGGACGAGGTCGATCGCCGCCCTGACGTTCTCGCTCAGGGCTCGGTGCTCGCGCTCGGTGGCTCGGAGCGCCGCCAGCTGTGCGGCATCCGGCAGCTCGCCGTGCCAGAGCAGATAGGCGACCGCCTCGAAAGGCTGGGTCGCCGCCAGCTCCTGCACCGGATAGCCGCGGTAGAGCAGGCTGTTCGTCTCGGGGTTGACCTTCGAGATCGCCGTCGTGTCGACGACGACGCCCGCGAGGCCCTTCTTGATGTCCGGCTCGGTCATGCTCACTCCTTCGTGTACTTCGACTCGTCGCTGCGCTCCTCGCTCAGCAACCGGCGTGATTCCCTTCGCTGCGCTCAGGGACGCCCTCTGTCTACCGTGAAGCCTGCGACGCCTGAGTCGAACTGCGTGTAGGACTCGTAGTCGATCAGGTCGTAGAGATCGGCACGGTGCTGCATCTCACCGAGCTTCGAGGTGAGGTGCCCCTCCTCGTTCAGCGTATCGAGCGCACGGCCCGACGCGCCCATCGCGATGCGCAGCAGCGAGACGGGCCAGATGACCATGTTCACTCCGGCATCGCGCAGCTGATCGACCGAGAACAGGTCGCTCTTGCCGAACTCGGTCATGTTCGCCAGGATCGGCACGTCGAGCGCCTCCGCCATCGCCTCGAACTCGGCGAGGGTCCGCATCGCCTCGGGGAACACCGCGTCGGCACCGGCATCCACCAGCGCCTTGGCCCGATCGATCGCGGAGTCCAGCCCTTCGATCGCACGGATGTCGGTGCGCGCCATGATGAGGAAGTTCGGGTCACGGCGGGCGTCGGCGGCGGCGCGGATGCGGCGGATCGCCGTGGTCTCGTCGACGACGCTCTTGCCGTCGAGGTGGCCGCAGCGCTTCGGATTGATCTGGTCTTCGATGTGCGTGCCGGCGAGCCCGGCGTCCTCGAGCTCCTGAATCGTGCGGGCGACGTTCATCGGCTCGCCGAAGCCGGTGTCGGCGTCGACGATCGCCGGGATGTCGGTCATCCGCGCGATCTGCTTCGCGCGAGCCGCGACCTCGGTCAACGTGGTGAGGCCGATGTCGGGGACCCCGAGGTCGGCCGAGAGCACGGCGCCCGAGATGTAGACCCCGTCGAATCCCTTCTGCTCGATCAAGCGGGCGCTCAGCGGGTTGAAGGCGCCGGGGAACCGCAGCAGCTCACCGCTCGCGAGCCGCTCGCGGAACAGACGGCGCTTCTCGGCCGGCGTGACGTGGGAGTACAGCATCAGTTCGTCCCTCTCTGGCGGGATGCGCGTTTCGTCTCGCTCCGCTCGCTCAACGAGCGGGAGGGAGTTCCCCCCTCGTTGAGCGAGGAGGGATTTCTCCGCTCGTGGAGCCGGTCGCGGAGGGCCCGGTCGCGGAGTCCCCGCCCGTTGAGCGAGGAGCTGAGTCCCCGCTCGTGGAGCCGGGAGCGAAGCACCCGGTCGCGGAGTCCCCGCCCGTTGAGCGAGGAGCGGAGCGACGAGACGAAACGCGACATCAGAACAGGCCCTTCGGGGCGTCGGCGCCCTCGAGCAGGCCGGGCTTCGCGATGACCGACAGCTCGCCGACCTCGGCGGCCGTGAGCTCGGGCAGACGCTGCACGAGCTCGAGGAACCGCTCGATCTCGGCGGCCTCGAGCACGGGCTCGGCCAGCAGGCGGAACTTGGCGATGTAGTTTTCGCGGGCGAACGGTCGGGCACCGAGCGGATGCGCGTCGGCCACCGCGATCTCGTCGACCACGGTCGTGCCGTCGGCGAGGCGGAATTCGACGCGACCGCCGAACGCCTTCACGTCGGGGTCCTCGGAGTGGTAGCGGCGCGTCCACTCGGCATCCTCGGCCGTGGTGATCTTGTGCCACAGCGCGACCGTGTCTGCGCGGCCGGCCCGTTCCGGAGCGTACGAGTCGACGTGATGCCAGCCGCCGTCCTGCAGCGCGACGGCGAAGATGTAGGGGATCGAGTGATCCAGCGTCTCGCGCGACGCGGTGGGGTCGTACTTCTGCGGGTCGTTCGCCCCCGAGCCGATCACGTAGTGCGTGTGATGGCTGGTGTGCAGCACGATCGCCTCGATGTTCGCGGGGTCGCGCAGCGCCGGGTTCTCGGTGCCGAGCTTGCGGGCGAGGTCGATCCACGCCTGCGCCTGGTACTCGGCCGAGTGCTCCTTCGTGTACGAGTCGAGGATCGCGCGCTTCGCCTCGCCCGCGGCGGGCAGCGGCACCTCGTAGGCGGCATCCTTGCCGTCGAGCATCCAGGCGATCACGCCGTCTTCGCCCTCGTAGATGGGAGCGGGGCTGGTCTGCCCGCGCATCGCCCGGTCGACGGCCTCGACCGCGAGCTTTCCGGCGAAGGCCGGGGCGTGCGCCTTCCAGGTCGAGATCTCGCCCTTGCGGCTCTGCCGGGTGGCGGTGGTGGTGTGCAGCCCCTGGCCGACGGCCTGGTAGATCGTCTCGACGTCGAGGCCGAGCAGGGTGCCGATGCCGGCGGCGGCAGACGGGCCGAGGTGGGCGACGTGGTCGATCTTGTGCCTGTGCAGGCAGATCGCGCGCACGAGATCCATCTGGATCTCGTAACCCGTCGCGATGCCGCGCACGAGCGCCCGCCCGTCCGAGCCCACATGCTGGGCGACGGCGAGGATGGGCGGGATGTTGTCGCCCGGGTGCGAGTACTCGGCCGCGAGGAAGGTGTCGTGGTAGTCGAGCTCTCGCACGGCGACACCGTTCGCCCACGCCGCCCACTCCGGGCTGGTGCGATGGTCGAGGGCTGCGCCGAAGACGGTGGCCCCGATGCCTCCGGTCGAGACGGGATGGCTGAATGCCTGGGCGCGCGCCGCGTTGATGGGTCCGCGGGTGAGCGATGCCGCGGCGACCGAGGCGTTGTCGATGATGCGGTTGATGATCATGTCGACGACGTCGTGCTCGACCTCGACCGGGTCGGCCGCGACCTCGGCGATCTTCCAGGCGAGCTGGTCTTCACGGGCGAGATTCTCGTCGCTGCGGTGGACGCGGACGTGGTGCGTGACGGTCATGATCTTCCTTCGGTCGCGGGATCGGGGAGGGAGTCGAGGATGCCGGTGAGCGCATTGTGCAGGTGCACGTGCGTGGCATGGGCGGCGAGGTCGCCGTCGCGCGCGGCGAGGGCGGCGGCGATCGTGCGGTGCTCGGAGGCGGAGGCGGCGAGACGGGCGGGCTTGTCGCGGGCCATGCGACGCACCCGCACGAGGTGGGTGCGCACGGTGCGCAAGGCCGAGGCGATGTAGTCGTTGTCGACCGCGGCGTCGAGTGCCGCGTCGAAGCGGGAGATCAGGGCGTAGTACGCGTCGCGGCCCACTGCGGCAGTGAGATCGACGTGCGCGAACTCCTCAGCGAGTCCGGCGAAGAGGGCGGCATCCCCGCGCTGGGCGGCGAGGCGTGCGGAGCTCTCTTCGAGCGCGCGGCGGATCTCGAACAGGGCGCGGATGTCGTCGGCATCCAGATCGGCGACCACGGTGACCCGCGGGGACTGCTGCACGACCAGGCCGTCGGCGGCGAGGCGGCGCAGAGCCTCGCGCATCGGGGTGCGGCTGACGCCGAGGCGGGCAGCCTGCTCCACCTCGCCCAGCACGGAGCCGGCGGGAAGCGCACCGGACTGGATGTCCTCCAGCAGTGCCGCGTGCGCTCGGTCGCTCGCGGTGATGCGATCGGCGACGGAGCTCATGCCCCCAGTGTATACATAAGGGCATGCTGAGGGAACCTGAGGGGCGAACCGCTGCTTCGGCGTATACATAACGGCTCCAGCGCCGTGGCTCCGTCGCTCCGTCGACGCCCGGCTCCCCTCCCCGCCCCGCCCCGCGCGATGGGCGGACGGCATCCGCTGCTCGATGCGGGGTCAGTTGCGCACCCGGAAATCCGGGCGGGGTCAGTTGCGCATCCGGAAATCCAGGCGGGGTCAGTTGCGCATCCGAAACGCCGCTCCGGGATGCGAAATCGACCCCGCACGCATGTGGAGGTGCGAAATCGACCCCGCACGGGCGCGGAACGCGGGGCACGGGCGCGAGCGCGGGGCGACGGGCGACGGGCACGGGCGACGGGCGCGGGGCACGGGGCACGGGCGCGGAGCGACGGGCGCGGGGCGACGGGCGACGGGCGCGGGGCGTTCCGCGCATGGGGATGAGGGAGGCGCTACTGCCGCGGCAGCGCGACGGCTTCGATCTCGGGCTCCCCGGGCGCCGCGGAGCGCGGCTCGCCGAGCTTCACGACCACCACGCCGACCAGCACGAGGGCCGCGCCGAGCGCCTGCAGCAGGTCGGGCGACTGCCCGAGCAGCAGCCACCCGAAGAGCAGCGAGGCGACGACCTCCGACAGGGCGATGAAGGATGCGAGGCGCGAGCCCAGCATCCGCGTCGAGGCGATGCCCAGGACGTACGCGAGCGCCGTCGCGATCAGGCCGATCGCCAGCACGGGAACGAACCACGGCACGGTGCCGAAGCGGTAGGTGATGTCGTCGGTCGTCCACGCCATGGGCAGGATGCCGACGAGCCCCGCGACCGTCAGCGCGATCGCACCGAGCAGCAGCCCTCCCCCGGCGAGGGCGATCGGCGGTATCCCCGTGTCCGCTTTGGCCGACAGCAGGAAGTAGGTCGCCGCCCCCACCATCGCGGCGAGCGCCCAGAGGATGCCGGCCACATTGACCTCGGCGCCGGTGACGATGTCGAGCATCAGCACGAGCCCGACGAACGCGATGGCGGCGCCGATCACGCTGCGGCGAGTCGGGCGCTCACCCCTCCGCAGCCACAGCCACAGGATGACGGCGATCGGCGCCGTGTACTCGATGAGCAGGGCCAGGCCGACGTCCATGACGGCGACCGCCTGGAAGTAGCAGAGCTGCGTGGCGGTCACGGCGAGCAGACCGTAGGCGGCGACCATCCCGGCGTTCGTGCGCAGCACACCCCATCGCCCTCGCAGCGACACGATCGTCGGGATCAGGAGCACGAGCGCGGCGATCCACACCCGCGCGGCCACGGCGGCTCCCGGCGTCCATCCCGCATCGATGAGCCCGCGCGCCCAGCCACCCGACATCCCGAAGGCGAACGCCGCGCCGATCGCCAGCGGCAGTCCGATGCGCACGCCCGGCACCGTGGCGTCATTCGCAATGTGGCTCATGGCAGGTGACGCTACTCCCGCAGGATGTAAGGTGTCAATATGAACTTCACCGATGACACGGAAGAGGCGCTGCGCGCGGCGGTCCGGCTGGTGAACTCGGCCGAAGAGCCCGAGACCCTCGAGACGCTCACCGACGTCGAGGCCTTTCTCACGGACTTCCCCTATTCGGGCCGACTCGACCGCGATGACGCCGAACTCGCCGCGCTGCGGGCGATCCGCCCACGGCTGCGCGACATGCTGCTCGCACCCCGCGATGAGATGGCCCGGCACGTGAACGCCGCCCTCGCCGAGGCGCGCCTCGCGCCCCGGCTCGTGCGCCATGACGGCATCGACTGGCACCTGCACGCCGTCGACGACGAGCGTCCGCTCGCCGAGCGCGTGCTGATCGAGACCGCCATGGCCCTGATCGATGTCATCCGCGCCGACGAGGGCTCCCGCATCTCGATCTGCGCCGACGAGACCTGCGAGGCCCTGGCCCTCGACCTGTCGCGCAACCGCTCGAAGCGCTACTGCTCGACCACCTGCACCAACCGCAACGCCGTGGCCGCCTATCGGGCACGGCGCGCGAACGCCTGACCCTCTCGGTGACTGATGACCTCCTTCCCCTCCCCCTATGACACGTGGTTCCCCGATGCCGAGTTCGACGGCACCTACGGCCACACGCTGAGCACGTTGCGCGAGATCGCGCCGGTCCCCGCCCCGCCGGGCTTCGCCGAGCGGTGGAGGCGCTGGCGCGAGGAGGCGCGCACGACGGATGCCGCCCCCACCGTGCTCTCCTCCTCTGTCGTCGACGGCCGACAGGTGTCGATCATCGAGCATGCGGGAGTCGACGGCATCCGCCTGCGCGCCTGGCTCGTCGAGCCGCTCGAGGGCCCCGCCCGGGTCGGCGTCGTGCACGGCCACGGGTATGGCGGGCGGGATGCGATCGACCTGTCGCGCGTGCCCGCCGACGCCGCCGCGATCTTTCCCGTCGCCCGCGGCCTCGCGACGTTGAACGCGGGCGTCGGCGCCCCCGACCAGCCGCTCGAGCATGTGGTGGCCGGCATCGGCGATCCGGAACGCTACATGCTGGGGCTGTGCGCCCGCGACCTCTGGCTCGCCGCGGATGCGCTGACCGCCCTGGCGGAACCCCTGCCGCTCTATTACATCGGCGAGAGCTTCGGCGGCGGCATCGGCGCCCTGGCCCTCCCGTGGGACGACCGCTTCGTCGGCGCGACCCTCATCGTGCCCAGCTTCGGGCAGTACGACGAGCGGCTGGCGGCGCGGTGCCTCGGCAGCGGTGAGGCGGTGCGCGCGCACATCGCCGTGCATCCCGAGGCGCGAGAGGTGCTGCGCTGGTTCGACGCGTCGACTGCGCTCGGCGTCGCTCGCGTGCCGGTGCGCGTCGAGGCGGCGCTGTGGGATCAGTCCGTGCCGCCGCAGGGACAGTTCGGGGTCGCGAACGCGGCGCGCATGCTCGAGCTGGCCGTCCTCCCCGCCGGCCACGCCGAGTACCCGGGACTCGACGAGGTGATGGACGAGGCGATCACGGGCAGCCGCGCCCACCTCGCTCGCGCGCTGCGCGCCGCATCCTGAGATCGAGCCCTGGCGCTACCGCCAGCGCCCGCCCGCGCTCGCACCCGCACTCGCACTCGCGCAGTTCGCGGTGCGCATCCGCGCACTGGACGGCACCTGTCATCACAGGTACACTCGACTTGTCATTACAGGTTGCGCAGCGCCGCAGCATCCGCACGAGGAGCATCGATGCCCCAGTTCCACACGCCCCCGATCTCCCCGATGGCGATCTCGTTCGACGCCGAGGCGCTCACGCTGAGTCCGGAGGGCCCCACGCTCACGCGCCGGATGTCCGATCTCGAGGGACTGTTCCTCGATGCGGATGCCTGGGCCGCCGCGTCCGCCGGCGAGAACCCCGTCGTCTACACCGTGGTCAGCTCGCCCGTCCCCGAGGTGGATCGCGAGCTGCCGCAGTCGATCACGACGATCATGCCGGGCGACACCTCGGGAGAGCTCTGGATGACCAAGGGCCACCAGCATCCGAACCACCAGGGCGAGATCTACCTCGCGCTGAAGGGCCGCGGGGGTCTGCTGATGTTCGACGGCGAGCGTACCGAGTGGCTCGACATGCTGCCGGGCACGATCGGCTACATCCCGCCGGGCTGGGCGCACCGCTCGGTCAACACGGGCGACGAGCCCTATGCGTTTCTCGCGGTCTACCCCGGCGGCGCCGGACACGACTACGGGTGGGTCCTCGAACACGGGATGGGCGCACGCGCCTACCGCGCGAGCGAGGGCGTGGACCTGCGCGCTTATTCCGCGACCCCCTCGGCGGGATGAGGGTCGGGCCATGCTGATCGCGCACGATCTCGGCACGACGGGGAACAAGGCGTCGCTGCACCACGACGACGGGCGCCTCGTCACCTCGGTCACCGTGCCCTACCCCGCTCACTTCGCCGCGGGCGGCATCGCCGAGCAGGACCCGGATCACTGGTGGGATGCCGTGGTCGCGGCCACCCGCCAGCTGCTCGACCGCGCCACCGTCGCACCGGAGACCATCGGCGGCCTCGTCGTCAGCGGCCAGATGATGGGCACGGTGCTCCTCGACGCCCACGGGCATCCGGTGCGGCCCGCGATCATCTGGGCCGACACCCGCTCGGGCCCCCAGACCCGGGCCCTCGAGCAGAGCCTCGGCGCTCACGACGCGTACCGCGTGCTCGGCCACCGCCTGAACCCCACCTACTCGGTCGAGAAGATCATGTGGGTGCGCGACAACGAGCCCGACGTGTGGGCGCGGGTGCGCCACTTCTGCGTCGCGAAGGACTACATCGTCTACCGGCTCACCGGCCGCCTCGCGACCGAGCGATCGGATGCCTCCGGCACGAACGCCTACGACCAGCAGGGTGGCACCTGGTCGACCGAGGTGCTCGCGGCCGCGGGACTCGACGCCGCGCTGTTCCCCGAGATCCTCGAATCGACGACCGTCGCCGGATCCCTCACGGCCGCGGCGGCGGATGCGCTCGGCCTCCCCGCCTCCGTCCGCGTCGTCATGGGCGGTGGCGACGGACCGCTCGCCGCCGTCGGCTCGGGCATCGTCGCCCCGGAGGACGGGGCGTACGTGTGCCTGGGCACCTCGTCGTGGATCTCGTTCGCGAGCCTCGCACCGCTGCACGACGCGCAGATGCGCACCATGACGTTCGACAACGTCGTGCCGGGGTCGTTCGTGCCGACGGCGACCATGCAGGCGGGCGGCGCCTCGGTGCAGTGGATCTCCGAGGCGCTCTCCCCCGACCCCGCTCACCCCGACACCGCGCGGCTGACGGCCGAGGCCGGCGGCGACCTCGACACCGAGGATCTCTACTTCCTCCCCTACCTGCTGGGTGAGCGATCGCCCCTCTGGGACCCCCACGCCCGAGGGGCGTTCGTCGGGCTCGGACGCCACCACACCCGCGCGCACCTCACCCGTGCGGTGCTCGAGGGGGTGGCGTACAACCTGCTCACCTGCATCGAGGCGTTCCGGGAGTCGGGCGCGACGATCGAGCGCATCGACGCCGTCGGCGGCGGCGCCCAGAGCGACGCCTGGCTCGGCATCCTCGCCGACGTGTGGGGCGTGCCGATCCGCCGCCGCACCATCGTCGAAGAGGCGAACAGCCTCGGCGCGGCGGTCACGGGCGCCGTGGGACTCGGGCTCGCGGACTTCTCCGCGGCCCGCGCGCTCAGCGAGGTCACGGCGGAGTTCACCCCGGATGCCGGTCGGCACGCCGTGCACGCACAGCGGCACGCCCGTTTCACGGCGGCGTACGACGCCCTCGAACCCTGGTTCGCGACGGCCCCCACGTCGGCCCCCGCGACGGCACCCGCGAACGCCGCCGCGAACGCCGCCCGGGAGAGCTGATGGGCGTCATCCTCGCGACCAGCCGCTCGTTCTCCGACGGCGACGTCGACCTCGTCGCCCTGGCGCACGCCGCGGGCCACGAGATCGTCCGCGGCCCCGCACACCACGGCCTGACCGAGCTCGCACCGCTGCTGGCCGCGGCGGACGGCTGGATCGCCGGCACCGGACCGGTGACCGACGACCATCTGGCCGCCGCACCGAACCTCAGAGTCATCGCGCGCTACGGCGTCGGCACCGAGGCGGTGGATCTCGATGCCGCGCTGCGCCGCGGCATCCCGGTCACCAACACCCCAGGAGCGAACGCGGATGCCGTCGCCGACCATGCCGTCGGACTCATGCTCGCGGCGCTGCGGCACATCTCCGACGGCGACCGTCGCGTGCGCCGCGGCGATTGGAGCGTGCGTCGAGGGCGGGAGCTCGGCGCGGCGACCGTCGGCATCGTCGGATTCGGAAGGATCGGGCAGGGTGTCGCCCGGCGGCTGAGCGGCTTCGGCGCCCGCATCCTCGCCACCGACCCGTTCCTGCCGGCCGCCGTGATCGCGGACGCGGGTGCCGAACCCGCCGACCTCGACGACCTGTTCCGCACCGCCGACGTCATCACGCTGCACGCCCCGGGCGGTCGAACGCTCGTCGGTGCGGCGCGGCTCGACGGCATCCGCCCCGGCCTGATCCTGGTGAACACCGCGCGCCCCGATCTGGTCGACGAGCCGGCGCTCGCCGAGGCGCTGCGCGACGGACGTCTCGGCGCGTACGCTGCCGACACGCTCGACGGCGACACCGCGGCGAGCGCGAGTCCGCTGCTCGCCGACGACCTCGCCGACCGTGTGACCGTGACCCCGCACCTCGGCGCGCAGACGACCCAGGCCGTCGACAACATGGGCTCGATGTCACTCGATGACGTGCTCGCCGTGCTCGCGGGCCGCCCTCCCCTGCATCCCGTCTCCCCTCGACTCTGAAGGACCCAGGCAATGACACTCACCGAGACTCCCGCCACCACGACCGGCGGCTACATGGGATTCATCGGCGTGAGCACCGGCTCATCGTCGATCATGCGGGTGTTCCCGGCGTGGGCCGAGGTGCTGGGCCTGCCCACCGCGAACCTCGTCGGCCACGACCTGCCCATGGATGCGACGCCCGCACAGTACGTCGCGATGGTCGAGCAGATCCGCGACGACCCCCACCATCGCGGCGCGCTCGTGACGACGCACAAGATGAACGTGTTCGCCGCCGCATCCGACCTCTTCGACGAGCTCGATCCGTTCGCCGTCTCGTGCGCCGAGATCTCCAGCATCTCGAAACGCGGCGACCGGCTGATCGGGAGGGCCAAGGATCCGCTCACGGTGGACCTCGCGCTGAACGACTTCCTGCCCGCCGATCATTTCGCCCGCACGGGGGCTGAGGTCGTGATCCTCGGCGCCGGGGGCTCGGGCACCGCCCTCAGCTGGGCGCTGGCGGAACGGGCGGATGCCCCGGCGAAGGTCACCGTGACCGCCCGCGACGATGACGCCCTGGCGCACCTGCGGGAGGTGCACCGCCAGCACGGCACCCCCGAGGGGCTGCTCTCGTACGCCCGCACCGACACGGTGCAGGAGGCCGCCGCGATCGTCGCGTCGGCGCCCGCCGGGTCGCTGATCGTGAACGCCACCGGCCTCGGCAAGGACCGCCCCGGCTCTCCACTGCCCGACGATGTCGTGTTCCCCGAGGGCGCCTGGGTGTGGGAGTTCAACTACCGCGGTTCGCTCGAGTTGCTGCACCAGGCCCGCGCGCAGCACGCAGAGCGCGGGCTGCACGTGGTCGACGGGTGGCGGTACTTCATCCACGGCTGGTCGCAGGTGGTCGCCGATGTCTTCGAGATCGACCTGACGCCCGAGATCGTCGAGCGGCTCGCCGAGGCCGCCGAATCGGCACGCTGATGCCGCTCGTCCGCACGGTTCTCGGCGACATCGACCCGCGGCGGCTCGGGCCGACGGACTATCACGAGCACCTCTTCCAGATCTCGCCGCTGCTGGTCGGCGACGAACTCGACGACGAAGACCGCTCGGGGCGCGAGACGGCGCTGCTGAGAGCCAGCGGGTTCACGGCGATGGTCGACGCGACGCCGTTCGGGCTGGGACGCGATCCCGAGGCGGTCGCACGCATCAGCGCCGGCACCGGGGTGCACGTCGTCGCCTCGACGGGCCGCCACCGCGAAGCGCACTACGGCGCAGACCACCCCACGCGCTCGGTGGATGCCGAGACGCTGTCGGCGCGCTTCATCCGCGAGGTCGACGAGGGGATGCCGCGCCACGACGACGATCCCGACGGCGTGCGCGCGCTCGGCCCCGACGACGCTCGGCCCGTGCGGGCAGGCCTTCTCAAGGCCGGAGTCGGCTACTGGAGCGTCAGTCCGTTCGAGCACACGACGCTGCTCGCGGTCGCGGCGGCGCAGCGGACGACGGGGGCGCCGGTGATGGTGCATCTGGAATTCTGCACCGCCGCGCATGAGGTGCTCGATCTGCTCGAGGGCGAGGGTGTGTCCGCCGACCGCGTGGTGCTCGCGCACGCCGATCGCGACCCGGATCCCGGGCTGCACTCGTCCCTCGCCGAACGCGGCGCGTATCTGGGCTATGACGGCTTCGCCCGTCCGCGCACCCGCTCCGATGCCGAGCTGCTCGCGCTGACCGCGCGGGTGGTCGAGTACGGCGCCGTCGACCGCATCGTGCTCGGCGGCGATGTCGCCCGCCGCACCCGGTACGTCTCGTACGGCGGAATGCCCGGCCTCGCCTACCTCGGCGAGCGCTACGTGCCTCGTCTGCGTTCGGCGATCGGCGACGACGCCGTCGAGCGGATGCTGGTCGCCAACCCCGCCCGCCTGCTCACGCTGCTCTCCGCCCGAAGCCCCGCCCGGTGGCAAGCAGCGAAGCCCGAAGCCCCCGCCCGTTGAGCGAGGAGCGAAGCCCCGAGACGAAACGCCCACCCCACTCGCCCCGCCCGTTGAGCGAGGAGCGAAGCCCCGAGACGAAACGCCCACCCCACTCGCCCCGCCCGTTGAGCGAGGAGCGAAGCCCCGAGACGAAACGCCCACCCCACTCGCCCCGCCCGTTGAGCGAGGAGCGAAGCCCCGAGACGAAACGCCCACCCCACTCGCCCCGCCCGTTGAGCGAGGAGCGAAGCCCCGAGACGAAACGCCGCACTACGAACCCCGAGGAGCCCGCATGACCGAACCGACCATCCTGCACGCCGTGTTCACCGCCCGCCCGGGGAGGGGCGACGAGGTCGCCGTGCTGTTGCGCGACTTCGCCGATGTCGTCCGTGCCGAAGAGGGCAATGTCGTGTTCGATGCGACGCGCCTGGTCGACGACCCCGACCGGTTCTTCGTCTACGAGGTGTACCGCGACGACGCGGCCTTCCAGGCGCACATCGCCGCTCCCGCCGGCGTTCCTTTCAACGAGGCGCTGCAGCAGCTCATCGTCGAGCCGTCGTCGATCCTCACCTTCCTCCGCCGCCTCTGATCCGCCGCCTCTGATCCGGCATCCGCCCCCGCAGATCCGGCATCCGCCCCCGCAGATCCGGCATCCGCCCCGGACACGGAAGAAGCCCCCCGCCCGAAGGCGAGGGGCTTCCGACGATCTGCTCAGGTCACTCGTAGAGGACCGCGGCGATGTCCTTGTCCTCGAGGTTGGTGCTGTCGTACCAGTACGAACCGGTGTCGTAGAACTTCTCGACCGACTCGCCGTTGGCGGCGTCGTAGGCGGCCTGCACGACCTGCGCGCCGATGCCGATCGGGTCCTGCGTGATCGCACCGGCCATGGTACCGTCCTTGATGGCGTTGATCTGGGCGGCGCCCGAGTCGAAGCCGACGATCGTGATCTTGCCCTTCTCGAGACCGAGCTCGTTCACGGCGTTGACGACGCCGATGGCCGAGCCCTCGTTGGTGCCGTAGATGCCCTTGAGGTCGGGGTGCGCGGCGATCAGCGTCTTCGCGATGTCGGCCGACTTCAGGTGGTCGCCGTCGCCGTACTGGATGTCGACGATGTCGATGTCGGGGTAGTCGGCCTCGATCTTGTCGACGAAGCCGTCGCGACGCTCGACACCGGTGGAGTTGATCTGCGAGTGGCCGACGATCGCGACCTCTCCCTTGCCGCCGATGAGCTCGGCCATGTGCTCGGCCGCCAGCGCGCCGGCGACCTTGCTGTCGGTGGCCGAGAGGCTCAGGCCCACGTCGCCGTCGCAGGGGGCGTCGAAGTAGACGACCGGGATGTCCTTGGCCTTGGCCTGCTCGAGCGGGGCGACGCACGCCTCGGGGTCGAGGGCGGCGTAGGCGATGGCATCCGGGTTCTTGTCGATGGCGCTGGTGAGCATCTCGAGCTGCTGCGCGATCTCGGTCTCGGCAGCGGGGCCTTCGAACGTGATGCGCACACCCAGCTCTTCGGCCTTGTCCTCGGCGCCCTTCTTCACGGCCTGCCAGAACTGGTGCTGGAAGCCCTTCGACACGAGCGCGATGTACATCTCGCCGTCGCCGCTGCCTCCGTCGCCGCTTCCTTCTTCGATGACGTCACCGCCGCCGCCTGCACAGCCTGCGAAGACGAGGGCCGATGCGGCCACGAGCGCCGCGAATGCGGTCTTCTTGCCGAATTTCATGAAAACTCCATTGTTCTGTGGTGGATGGGACTGCGTGTGAGGTGGTGCGGATCGCAGACGGTGCTGCGTTCTCTGGTGCTGCGTTCTCGGGTGATGGATGGGTCAGGTGTGCTGGCGGTTGCGCAGCGAGTCGAGGAAGACGGCCAGGAGCACGACGACGCCGACGACGATGTTCTGCCACTCCGACTGGATCGACAGGATGCGCAGGCCGTTGACGAGCACGCTCATGATGAGCGCACCGATCACGGTGCCGAGGATCGAGCCGCGTCCGCCGAGCAGCGAGGTTCCGCCGATGATCACCGCGGCGATCGCCTGCAGCTCGTAGCCGGTGCCGATCTGCGGCTGCGCGGAGTCGAGGCGGGCGGCGATGACGATGCCCGCGATCCCGGTGAACGCACCGGCGAACATGTAGATGAGGATCGTCCAGCGGCGGGTGTTCACACCCGACAGGCGGGTGGCCTCCTCGTTGGATCCGATCGCGAACGTGTAGCGACCGAGCAGGGTCTTCGACAGCACCAGCCAGGCCACGATCGCGAGGGCGGCGGTGATCAGCACGGCATTCGGGATGCCGGGGATGATGACGCCGAGGGCGATCTTCTTGAAGTCGGGGGCCGAGGTCGAGAAGTAGATCGGTGCGACGTTGGAGATCACCAGGGCGAGACCGCCGGCGATCATCATCATCGCGAGGGTGGCGATGAACGGGGGCAGCCGGAGGAACGTGATGTTCACACCGTTGACCAGGCCCATCAGCACACCGGTGAGGACGCCGCCGATCACACCGACCCAGACCGGCAGGCCCAGGTTCGTGACGATGACGCCGGTCATCACGGCGCACAGCGCCATGCCGGTTCCGATCGACAGGTCGATGCCGCCGGTGATGATCACGAAGGTCGTGCCGAGGGCGAGGATGCCGATGACCGCCGTCGACAGCAGCACAGTGGCGATGTTGCTGAAGGTGAAGAAGTTGGGGCTGGCGATCGAGAAGAACAGCACCAGCACGATGAGCGTGCCGAATGCGAGCGACTGCTGGACCTGACGCTTCAGGAATCCGACGACGTCGCGCTTGTCGGTGTTCTCGTCGAGGGCGGTCTGGATGATCGTCGTCGTGGACGACCCGTTCTGCGGAGCGCTCATCAGTCTTCCTCCCCGTGTGCTGCGAGTTGCATGATCTTCTCCTGGCTGGCGTCCTCGTTGCGGAGGGTGCCGGTGATGCGTCCGTTCGCGAAGACCGCGATGCGGTTCGCGACGCGGAGGATCTCCGGCAGTTCCGACGAGATGACGATGATGGATTTGCCCGCATCCGCGAGCTGCTGCATGAGGCGGTAGATCTCTTCTTTGGCGCCGACGTCGATGCCCCGGGTGGGCTCGTCGAAGATGAGGATGTCGCAGTCGCGCATCAGCCACCGGGCGATGACGACCTTCTGCTGGTTGCCTCCCGACAGCAGCTTCACGATCTGGTTCACCGAGGGCGTCTTGACCCGCAGCTGCTCGACGTACTCCTTGGTGCGGGTCTTGGCCTTGCTGTCGCCCATCCAGCCGATGCCGTTGGCGTAGGTGCCGAGCGAGGCGAGCACGGTGTTGAAGGTGACGTCCTGCTCGAGCATCAGCCCGAGCAGCTTGCGGTCCTCCGAGAGGTACCCGAGGCCGTGCTTGACGGCATCCGCGGGCTGCGTGATCTTGGCCGCACGTCCGCCGATCGTGATCTCGCCACCGTCGCTGCGGTCGGCGCCGATGATCGCGCGGGCGGTCTCGGTGCGCCCTGCCCCCATGAGCCCCGCGAAGCCCAGGATCTCTCCCCGGTGCAGCTGGAACGAGACGTCCTTGAGCAGGGTGCGGGTCGAGAGCCCCCGCACGTCGAGGACGATCGGGTCGTCGGCGTGCTCGCGGGCCGCGGGGCGCGTTCCTTCGTCGATCACGCGGCCGACCATCATCTCGATGATCTTGGGGATGCTGACCTCGGATCGGTCCAGTGATCCGATGTATGTGCCGTCTCGGAGCACCGTGACCCGGTCGGCGAGACGTCGCAGCTCGTCCATGCGGTGCGAGATGTAGACGATGCCGGTGCCCGACGCCCGCAGCTGCTCGATCAGCACGAACAGCGTCTCGGTCTCGGAGTCGGTGAGCGCCGAGGTGGGCTCGTCCATGATCAGGACCTTGGCGTTGAAGGAGAGCGCCTTGGCGATCTCGACCATCTGCTGCTCGGCCACCGTGAGCTCGCCGACGAGCTGCTTCGGGTTCAGCCCGATGCCGAGGCGCTGCAGCAGTTCGGCGGTCTGCGCGTTGAGCTTGCGCTCCGAGAGGAACGGACCGGTGGTCGGCTCGCGCCCCACGAAGATGTTCTGCGCCACGGTGAGATCGGGCATCAGGTTGAGTTCCTGGTGGATGATCGTGATCCCGAGCTGCTGGGCCTGCAGCGGGCTGGTGAGCTCCACCTCCGACCCCTCGAAGGTGATCGTGCCCTCGTCCTTGGTGTAGATGCCCGAGAGGATCTTCATCAGGGTGGACTTGCCTGCGCCGTTCTCGCCGACGAGCACGAGGACCTCTCCGGCGCGCACCTCGAGGTGCACCTGCTTGAGAGCCTGCACACCGGGGAATCCCTTGCTGATCCCGTCGACTCTGAGAATGGGGTCACTCATGTGCTCACCTGCTTCCTTGGAGGTCGTCATCCGCTGTTTCCGGTCGAGCCGGAAACATCGGATCAATTCTGCGGCTTGCGCACCGCTCTGCGCAAGTTGTATCTAAATGTAACTAAGTGCTTCTGCGAAGGGAAGGCCTGTAATAACAAGTTGACAACAGGTTCCCCGACGGGCTCAGTGCAGCCGGATCGAATCGATGGCGACGAGCTTGTCGCGGATGTACGCGTTCGCGTGCGCTCCGAGCTCGACGTTGTCGGTCCACAGGTTGCGCCAGATCCCGAGCATCCGGCTGAGGTCGGGAGCGACGACCGCCGACGAGAACGACTCGAACACGATCGGCCCGTCGTAGCCGATGCGCCCCAGCGCCTTGAAGAACGTGTCGAAGTCGACCGTGCCGGTGCCGAGATAGCCGCGATGGCTCTCGCCGATGTGCACGTAGCGCAGCGACGGCGCCGCATCGAGCACCGGCGCGAACATATCCGACTCCTCGATGTTCATGTGGTACGTGTCGAGATGGATGCCGACGTTCGGCCGCTGCACCTCGTCGACGAAAGCGATCGCCTGACGCGCCGTGTTGAGGACGTTCGTCTCGTAGCGGTTGACGACCTCGAGCGACACCGAGACACCGCGCTCGGCGGCGTGGTCGGCGACCCGCGCGATCGTGGCACGACTGCTCGCCAAGCCCTCGGCGGTCACCGGGTCCATGTACTTCTTCATCGCGCTGTAGATCACGCCGCAGAAGTGCTGTCCACCGAGATCGGCGAGCACGTCGACCGCCTTGAGCAGCAGCGCCTCGCCGGCGGCGACGACCGCGGGATCCGCGCTGGTCACGTCGGTGGCCTCGGACAGCCCCAATGACGCGCTGACCGAGAGGTCGTGCTCTTCGAGAGCATCGCGGGCGGCGGCGACATCGAACGAGAACGGGTCCATGAGAGGGAACTCGATCAGGTCGAAACCCGCCTGCTTCGTCTTCTCGACCGCGAGGCGGATGCCGTCGGCATCGAAGTGTCCGGTCCAGACGAGCCCGTGGCATCCGATGTTCATGAGACCTCTCGAAGGCGGGTGTGGGGCACCGTCGCCTCGGCGGATTGGCACGTGCCAACTCCGTGTTCAGTCACCGTACGCGGAGCGTCGATACGGTGTCAAGAACTTTCTTGGCACGTGCCAATCGCTGGGATACTGTGGATCCGTCGCTGCCGCGCGGCCGCGCGGTCACCCCTGCGCATGCGCGCGCCGACGCCATCGACAAGGAGCTCCATGCCCGCCAGCGTCAAAGATGTCGCCGCCCTCGCCGGGGTCTCGTCGTCCACCGTCTCGAACTACCTCAATCACCCGCATGTGCTCGGAGAGTCCAGCGCCGCGAAGGTCAGAGACGCGATCGATCGACTCGGATACGTGCCGAACGAGTCGGCGCGTCAACTGCGCGCGGGGTCGAGCAAGACTCTCGCGCTGATCCTGCTCGACGCCTGGCTGCCCTACTTCCACGAGCTCTCCCGCGGCGTCGAGGACGTCGCCCGCGAAGGCGGCTGGTCGCTGTTCTTCAGCAACAGCAACCGCGACGGCGACACCGAGCGCAGCAACATCGACATGTTCGAGGCGCACCGTGTGCAGGGCATCGTCATCTATCCGCTCGAAGACGTGGTGCCCCGACTCGAACAGCTCGCCGGTCGCGGCATCCGCTCGGTCGTCGTCGGCCCCATCCCCCGGTCGTCCACGGTCGGATCGGTGCGCTTCGACGACCACGGCGGCGGGCGCCTCGCCGGAGAGCACCTGCTCGCGCTCGGCCGTCGCCGCATCCTGTTCCTCGGAGCGCCCAGCGTCAGCCAGTCGAACGATCGGCTGAGCGGGCTGCAGGACGCCGTCGCCGGCACCGACGCCACGATCGAGGTGATCGACGTGCCGCATCTCGCGACCGACGACGGGCTCGAGGCCGGCCGGCGCGTCGCCGCGCTGCCCGCCGCCGAACGCCCCGACGCGATCTTCGCCGCGAACGACATGGTCGCGATCGGCGTGCTGACGCAGCTGCTGCGACACGGCATCCGCGTTCCCGACGACGTCGCGATCGTGGGTTTCGACGACGTCGCGCAGGCGCGACAGAGCGTCGTGCCGCTGACGAGCGTGCGCCAGCCCGGGTACGAGATCGGCCGCGCCGCGGGGGCGGCGCTGATCCGCCAGCTCACCGATCCGACGGGCGAGCTGCCCGCGCCGACGCCGTTCGCGGCCGAGCTCGTGGTCCGCGAGTCGACCGTCGGCGCCTGAACCCGCCGCTGTCCCGTTCACAATTCAGCATGACACCGCGCTGAAACCGATACCGAGCATCGGGAATCCGCTTCCCGGGCGCATCCTTGCTGAATCGTGCACACGCTCCGCGCGAGTCAGGCGGGGATCAGCCCCTCTGCAGCCAGCTCCTCCCACAGTGCGGACGGGATCTCCCGCGCGGCGTACTCGGCGTTCTGACGCAGCTGCGCCGCGCGACTGCCACCCACGACGACGGAGTGCACGACGTCGGACTGCAGCGGGTACTGGATCGCGGCTGCCGGCACCGGCACGTCATGCGCCGCACACACCGCGGCGATCCGCAGCAGCCGCTCCCACAGCTCGTCCGGCAGCTGACCGTACTCGTACCGGCCGTCGCGTCGCGGCTCGTTCGACGCGAGCAGACCCGAGTTGAAGACGGATGCCGCGACGATCCCCGTTCCGGTCTCCCGGCATGCCGGGAGCACGTCCTCGGCGGCCGGCTGCTCGAGCAGCGTGTATCGGCCGGCGACCATGATCAGGTCGAGATCCGCCGCGCGCACCGACGCGGCGAGCGCGTCCGACACCATCGAGCCCACGCCGACCGCTGTCACGTCGCCGTCTGCCCGCACCTGCTCGAGCGCCGGCAGCGCCTCGGCGAGCGCGAGGTCGAGGTCATGCCGCTCGGGGTCGTGAAGGTAGACGAGGTCGATGCGCTCGATGCCGAGGCGCTCGCGGGACTCGTCGAGGCTGCGGCGGATGCCGTCCGCCGAGAAGTCCCACTCGCGGCGCAGGTCGTCGGGCACATGGAAGTCGTTGTCGGTGTCGAGGCCGCCGTCGTGATCCGGGTTCGGCCGCAGCAGCCGGCCGGCCTTCGTCGACAGCACGTACTCGTCGCGCGGTCTCGTCCGGAGGAAGGCGCCGAGGCGCCGCTCCGAGAGCCCCAGCCCGTAGTGCGGAGCCGTGTCGAAGTAGCGGATGCCGCTCTCCCACGCCGCCTCGAGGATCTCCCACGACTCCTCGTCGCTCAGCGCCCGGAAGAGGTTGCCGACGTTCGCGGCACCGTAGCCGAGGCGGGGGATCGTCAGTCGCGCCGACGTGGGCGCAGCCTCAGACACCGACATGCCGTCCCGTCCACGTGTAGGCGGCGATGCTCTCGGCCTTCATCTCCATGCCCGATCCCGCCGCGGTCGGCGCCATGTAGGAGCCTCCCCGGATGTCGGTGGGGATCACGAAGTGCTCGTGCAGGTGGTCGACGAACTCGATCATGCGTCCCTCACGGGTGCCGGTGACGGCGACGAAGTCGAACATCGACAGGTGCTGCACGGCCTCGCAGAGACCGACTCCCCCGGCGTGCGGGCAGACCGGCACCCCGAACTTCGCGGCGAGCAGCAGGTTGGCGATGTTCTCGTTGACGCCGGCGACCCGCACGGCGTCGATCTGCATGACCGAGATCGCCTCGGCCTGCAGCAGCTGCTTGAAGATGACCCGGTTCTGCGCGTGCTCGCCGGTGGCGACGCGGATGGGCGCGATGCCTCGTGCGATCTCGGCATGACCGAGCACGTCGTCGGGGCTCGTGGGCTCTTCGATCCAGGCCGGGTGGAACTCGGCGAGCGCGGTGACCCACTCGATCGCCTCCGACACCTCCCAACGCTGGTTGGCGTCGATCGCGATCGGGAAGTCCGGTCCGCAGACCTCGCGCGCCTTGCGGAAACGGCGGATGTCGTCGTCGAGGTCGGCACCGACCTTGAGCTTGATCTGGGTGAAGCCGTCGGCCATCGCCTCGCGGGCGAGCCGTTCGAGCTTCTCGTCCGAGTAGCCGAGCCAGCCGGGGCTGGTCGTGTACCCGGGGTAGCCGGTGGCGAGCAGCTCGCGCTCGCGCTCGGCGCGGCCGGGCTCGGCGGCGCGCAGGATCTCGAGGGCGTCGTCGCGGGTCAGTGCGTTGGTGAGATAGCGGAAGTCCACCAGGTCCACCAGCTCTTCGGGCGTCATCCGCGCCAGCAGCTGCCAGAGCGGGAGCCCCGCGCGCTTGGCCTTGATGTCCCACAGCGCATTGATGACGGCGCCGATCGCCATGTGCATGACGCCTTTCTCCGGTCCGAGCCAGCGCAGCTGGGAGTCCCCGATGATGTCGCGGAACGTGCCGCCCATGTCGTCGAGGAGCGGCTCGATCTCACGACCGACGAGGTGTCCGGCGAGCGCGTCGATCGCCGCGACCTGCACGTCGTTGCCGCGGCCGATCGTGAAGACGAAGGCGTGGCCGTCGACGCCGTCCTCGGCATCCGTGCGCACGATCACGTACGCGGCGGAGTAGTCGGGGTCGGGATTCATCGCATCCGAGCCGTCCAGGCTCAGCGACGTCGGGAAGCGGATGTCGGTCGTGTCGAGGGCGACGATGCGGCTCACGGGATCCTCTCGTGCACGGGGGGAAGGATTCGTGCAGATCTCTTGGAGTGTAAACATCCGATGTCTATACTGTCAACGAGCCGCGCTACGGCAGCGCGCCCCGCACCCGCGGAACGGCACTGATCAGGAGAGACATGAAGTTCGCACGTCTAGGCAGCCTCGGCGCCGAGATCCCCGTCCTCGTCGAGGGTGACCGCTACCTCGACCTGCGGTCCGTGACATCCGATGTGAACGGCGACTTCCTCGCCGGCGACGTCGTCGCACGCGTCGAGGCGGCCCGTGCGGCCGGCGACCTCCCCGTGCTCGAGGATGCCGCCGCACTGCGCATCGGCGCCCCGATCGTCCGCCCCAGCGCCGTCATCTGCATCGGGCAGAACTATGCCGCGCACGCGAGGGAATCCGGGTCCGAGCCGCCCACCGTGCCGATCATGTTCCTGAAGACGCCGAACACGGTCGTCGGCCCGAACGATGCGGTCACGATCCCCCGCGGCAGCGAGAAGACCGACTGGGAGGTGGAGCTGGGCATCGTGATCGGCGCCCGAGCCTCCTACCTCGACTCCCCCGACGAGGCCGACGCCCACATCGCCGGCTACGTGGTCGCGAACGACGTCTCCGAGCGCGCCTTCCAGATGGAGGTCTCGGGCGGACAGTGGTCCAAGGGCAAGATCGCCCCGGGCTTCAACCCCACCGGCCCCTGGCTGGTCACCCCCGACGAGGTCGACGTCGACGAGCTGCGGCTGCGCAGCTGGGTCAACGGCGAGCCCCGTCAGGACTCGAACACGAACGACATGATCTTCGACGTGCGCGCGATCGTGCACCACCTGTCGCAGTACGTCACTCTCGAGCCGGGGGATCTGATCCTCACCGGCACCCCGCAGGGCGTCGCGTTCGGCGGCAGGTTCCCGTATCTGAAGGCGGGTGACGTGGTCGAGATCGAGATCGAGGGGCTCGGGCGTCAGCGTCAGGAGTTCGTGGCCTGGGAGGCACAGAAGTGAGCGCACAGATCCAGACCCCGGCACTCGAGGGGCTCGTCGCGATCGTCACCGGCGGAGCATCCGGCATCGGGGCCGCCATCGCGGCCCGCCTGCACGCCGAGGGAGCGCGGATCGCCGTGCTCGACCGCGACACCTCGGGGGCGGATGCCGCCTTCGCCGCGTTCACGGCCGACGTGTCCGACCGCGCATCGGTGGACGCGGCCGTCGCCGCCGTCGCCGAGCAGTTCGGCCGCATCGACATCGTGGTCAACAACGCCGGCGTCGGCGCGCAGGGCGACGTCAGCGCGAACGACGACGAGGAATGGGCGCGCGTGCTCTCGATCAACGTCACCGGCATAGCCCGCGTGACGTCGGCCGCGCTGCCCTGGCTCAAGAGGTCGCCGAGCGCGGCGGTGTGCAACACGGCATCCATCGCGTCGACCACCGGCCTCCCGCAGCGCGCCCTGTACAGCGCGTCGAAGGGTGCCGTCTCGGCGCTGACCCGCGCCATGGCCGCCGACCACCTGCGCGAGGGCATCCGCGTCAACGCCGTCAACCCGGGCACCGCCGACACCCCGTGGGTCGGCCGGCTGCTCGACTCGGCCGACGACCCCGCTGCCGAACGCGCCGCCCTCGAAGCCCGTCAGCCGCATGGCCGGCTGGTCTCGCCCGACGAGGTGGCCGCGGCCGTCGCGTATCTGGTGAGCCCCGCCGCGGGATCCACCACCGGGACGTTCATCGAGGTCGACGGCGGAATGGCCCAGCTGCGTCTGCGCCCCGCCGGAAGCTGAGTCTCGACCGCCCGGGTCGCACCCGGGCGGTCGCTCCGACCGCGACCCCGCCTACGTGCGCCCGCCTACGTGCGCTCGCCTACGTGCGCTCGCCGCGCAGCCAGCCCAGGAGGCCGCGGCGCGGCCGCTCCTCACGCGCATCCGCAGGGGTCGGCCGCGCACCGATCCGATAGAACTCCTCGGCATTGCGCCAGAGGATCGCATCGACGTCGTGCCCGCGGCGCTCCGCCCAGGCGATCACCGTCTCCGCCCAGCGGCTGCGCGCGGTGGGCTGGTACATCGGGGAGCCGTCGTCGTTCGCATACGGGTCATCGGCCTCGGCGGGGCCGATGACCGAGACGGGCCAGTCGCTCCCCCACATGAGACGTTCGACGCCGAAGGCATCCGCGGCCGCGTCGAGGAAGGGCGCGAGCTGCTCCGGCGACCAGTCGCCGCCGGCCTCCGCGGGGAGCCCCGACAACTTGCACCAGACGTTCGGATGCCGGGCCAGATCGTCGAGGTCGCGCACCCACTCCATCGTCGGCGCGACCGGGACGTCCGCGGTGCCGACCGTCGGCTTGCCGAGGTGATCGAGCACCATCCGCAGCTCGGGCACCGCCGCCGCGAGGCGGGCGATCTCGGGCAGCTGCGAGGCGCGCGCGCACGCGTCGAAAGACCAGCCGCGGGCGGCGACCTCGCGCGCGCCGGTCACGAACGCGGCGGACACCGCGAGTCCGTCCGGTTCGCCCTGCAGGTTGTGACGCACGCCGACCACGAGGGGCTCGCCGGCGAGGCCCTCGAGATGTGCGGTCGTGTCGGTGCCGCGGTCGAGTCTCGCACCGGCGACGATGCCGACCACGCCGACGCGCTGCGCGAGGGAGGCCACCCAGCGCACCTCGTCGAGGAAGTCGTCTTCGACCGTCTCGGCCTGCACGAACACCGCCCGCTCGGTCGTCGCACGCGGGATCCGCGCGTGCTCGATCTCGGTCGCGCCGAACAGCCAGGCGAGCGGCCCGTCGAGCCAGGTGTAGTGCAGAAGCTCCGGGTCCCAGAGATGCAGGTGCGA
The DNA here is from genome assembly GCF_003367705.1 of Microbacterium foliorum. Lineage (NCBI taxonomy): Bacteria > Bacillati > Actinomycetota > Actinomycetes > Micrococcales > Microbacteriaceae > Microbacterium > Microbacterium foliorum. The sequence continues at coordinate 3,198,268 of NZ_CP031425.1, forward strand.
ATCGAGTACGCGCATACCCCCATCCTGCCGCAGACATCCGATGACTGGCTAGGATGACGCCATGGCAGTGACTGACGAGGCGATCGAGAAGATCAAGGCGATGATCGTGTCGGGCGAGCTCGCGCCGGGCGACCGGCTGCCTCCCGAGAAGGAGCTGTCGGAGCGCCTCGGCCTGTCGCGCAACTCGATGCGCGAAGCCGTGAAGGCTCTCGAGGTCATCCGCGTCCTCGACGTGCGGCGTGGCGACGGCACCTACGTGACGAGCCTCGAACCGCACCTGCTGCTCGAAGCGATCTCGTTCGTGGTCGACATGCACGATGACGACTCGATGCTCGAGATCTTCGCCGTCAGACGGATGCTGGAATCGCAGGCGACCGGCCTCGCCGCGACCCTCGGCAGCGACGAGGCGATCGCGGACCTCGAGAGCGAGGTCGGATCGATCGATGCCGGCGTCGGCATCGAGGAGCTCGTCGAGCACGACATCCGCTTTCACCGCGAGATCGTCGGCATGGCCGGAAACGCCTACCTCGCGAGCCTCATCGAGCACCTGAGCAGTCAGACCGTGCGGGCCCGGGTGTGGCGCGGGCTGACCGAGGCCGGGGCGGTCGAGCGCACTCTGTCGGAGCATCGCGCCATCGCCGAGGCCATCGGCCGGCACGACCCGGCGCTCGCCACGTCGCTCGCCACCGCGCACATCGCCGGCGTCGAGCGGTGGCTGCGCCAGGCGGCCTCCGCGTAGGTCGTTCGGTTCTCAGCACAGATTCTTCCGCGGCGACCGCCGAACTGCGGAACCGCGCGGCTCCAGTCCGCCTGCGGACACGCCCCTGCTGAATTGTGAACGCGGCGACCGAGGGCTCAGGCTCCGAGCCGCGCCATCGCCGCGTCGAACTCGGCCGCCGACCCGTCGCTGACCTCGTGGAACATCATCTGCTCGATCACATCGGGCGCGGCGGTGAAGTACGGCACCCCGGCGAGACGCAGCCCGGTGATGTCGGCGGGCGAGCGCAGACTGGCGGCGAGCACGTCGGTGCCGCTGCCGGCGCAGACCTCCTGCATCCGGGCGATCATGGCGTCGCCGTCGATGCCGGCGTCCCGCATCCGGCCGAGGTAGGGGGCGATGTACCGCACGCCGATCGACGAGCAGACCAGCGCCTGAGCGACGGAGTAGACGGCGGTGACGAGCACGCTGGCGCCGTCGGCGACGAGAGCGGATGCCGCGGCGAAGCCGTCGCGCGTGGCGGGGACCTTCACCGCCACGCGGTCTCCGAGCGCCCGGATCGTCTCGGCGTTGCGCAGCAGCGAGGCTGTGTCGCCGCCCCAGGTCTGGAAGAAGATCTCTCGCGCGCCCTCGTCGGACCACCGTGCATACAGGTCGGGGATCTCGACGGCGGTGCGCCCGCCCCGCTCGAGGATCGTCGGGTTCGTCGTCACACCATGGACGACGCCCGAGGTGAGGAGAGAGGCGACGCGGTCGACGTCCGCGCTGTCGACGTAGAGACGGGGGGCCGCGGCAGTCATCGGGTCTCCTTGTGCACAACCTGTCGTTACAGGTTCGGATTCGGCTAATGTAATGACAGCCGCGGAGGATGTCAAAGCCCCCCGCATCGACGACGATCAGGAGTGCCATGACAGCCGCCACCTCGCCCGATCGCACCGGCGTCGTCATCGTCGGCAGTGTGACCGCAGACGTGACGACCTTCTCGACCCGGCTTCCGGCCCGAGGCGAGACCATCCTCGGCGACGAGTTCACCCTCATGCTCGGCGGCAAGGGCGCGAACCAGGCCGTCGCGGCCGGACGCTCGGGGGCGCGCACGAGCTTCGTCGGATGCGTGGGCGACGACCTCTTCCACGACCTCGTCGTCGACGGGCTGAGCGCGGCGGGCGTCGATCTCACCCATCTGCGCACCGTGCCCGGCCCCACAGGCATCGCGCACATCCGCGTCGATGCATCGGCGCAGAACGACATCGTCATGGTGCCGCTCGCCAACGCGGCCCTGAGCACCGCGCAGATCGACGCGGCGCTGGCCGCCCTGGCGCCCACGACCTCGGTGCTGCTCACCCAGCTCGAGACGCCTTCGGCGCTGACCGCGCACATCACCGCCCGCGCGCGGGAGCACGGCATGACGGTCATCCTCGATCCGGCCCCCGCCGCCCCGCTCGACGACTCGGTGTGGGCGAACATCGACATCGTGACCCCGAACGAGACCGAGGCCACGGTGCTCAGCGGCGTCTCGGTCGTCGACGCGACCAGCGCCGAGCTGGCGGGCCGCTGGTTCCTCGACAGGGGTGTCGGCGCGGCCGTGATCACCCTCGCAGGACAGGGATCGTGCGTCGTCACGGCGGACGCCGCCTTCGTCGTCCCGCCCTTCCCCGTCGAGGCCGTCGACACCACCGCGGCCGGCGACGCTTACGCCGGGTACCTCGGCGCCGCGCTCGCGAACGGGTGGGCGCTGACCGATGCCGTTCGCCTGGCCACCGCCGCCGGCGCCCTCGCCGTCACCAAGCAGGGTGCGTCGCCGAGCCTGCCGCTGCGCGCCGAGGTCGATGCCTTCCTCGCCGCCCGCGACGCCCTCTGACCGCATCCGGCCGCCGGCCCCGACATCCGTCCGATCCCGCACGAGGAGACATCATGCGAAAGACAGCGACGACCATCAACCCCGCCCTCTCGCGGGTCATCAGCGAGACCGGGCACACCGATCTGCTGGTCGTGACCGATGCGGGGCTGCCGATTCCGCCGGGATCCGAGCGCATCGATCTCGCGTATCGCCCGGGCGCACCGGCATTCCTCGACGTGCTCGACACGGTGCTCGCCGAGCTCGTCGTCGAGGGCGCGACCGTCTCGCAGGAGGTCGCCGAGAAGAGCCCCGAGATTCTGGCGGCGCTGCGCGAGAGGTTCGCCGATCAGGATTTCGAGATCGCTCTGGTGCCCCACGTCGAGTTCAAGGCGCTCACGCACTCCGCGCGGGCGTTCGTGCGCTCGGGCGAGTTCACCCCCTACGCCAACGTGATCCTGCATGCGGGGGTCGCGTACTGACATGGATGATGCGATCGACCGCCATTCCGCGGCACCCATGTACGACCAGCTGCGTCAGCTCATCGTCGAGGGCATCTCGCGCGATGGCCTGCAGCCGGGCGATCCGCTCCCGGGCGAGCATCGGCTCTGCGAGCGCTACGGCATCTCCCGCACCGTGGTGCGGCAGGCTCTGGCGCAGCTCGAGCACGAGGGGCTCGTCGAACGCGTCAAGGGCAAGGGCACGTTCGTGTCCCGCCCCCGCACCAGCGAGAGCCTGGTGCACACCCTGATCGGTCTCTACGACGACGTCGAGCGACGTGGCGGGCATGTGCACAGCGACGTGCTGCGCCACGAGCCCGCCGTCGCCGACGACGAGATCGCCGCCGCCCTCGACCTCGAGCCGGGCGCGCCCGTCGTCGTGCTCGATCGGCTGCGCCACGTCGACGGCGAGCCGTGGTCGCTCTCCACGACGTGGATGCCGGAGGCTGTCGGCCGCGCCACTCTCGACGTCGACCTGTCTGAGGCGTCTCTCTACCGACTCCTCGCCGACAACGACATCGTGGCGACGAGCGGGGTGCGCTCGGCCGAGGCCACCGTCGCGACCCACGATCAGGCGCAGCATCTGGGCGTGAGCGCCGGCTCCGCCCTCCTGCGGCTGCGCAGCGTGAGCAGGTCGGCCGACGGCGTGCCGATCGAGTACTTCGTCGCGTATCACCGCGGCGACCGCTCACGTTTCGAGTTCCAGCTGCAGCAGGAGCAGTCGCAGGCGTCATTGCTGCACATCGACGGCGACGGCGGCGCCTCGCGAGCGGGCACGGTGATCTGAGCGGCGGCCCGGCGGCCCGGCGGCCCGGCGGCCCGGCGGCCCTCGGGGTGATCCGATCGGTGATCCGGGGCCGCTAGCCTGGGGGCGAGAGCGCGCCGAGCCCGGTGTCGACGGAGGGGGAGCACGATGGTCGATCCGCATGAGCGCGATGCGCACTCCGACCCCGTTATCCCGCCACCGCCCGCCGTTCCCGGGGCGTCCGAGGCGGCTTCTCCCGTCGTACCGCTCGCGCCTCCGCTGAGCGGTTCCGTCTCTCCTGCACCGGCTGCTCCCCCGACGGCCCCCGGTGGGTACGGCGCTCCGCCGCCCCCGCAGCTTCCGCCCTACGCGGCGATGGGGCAGCAGCCCGGCGGATACGCGCAGCCCGACGCCGGCCCCCAGCCCGGGATCTACCCGACTGCCGCCCACCCCGGCATCGGCGCACCCGCCCCGGCGCGGACGTCCGGCCGCGCGATCGGGATCGTGTTCGGTTCGATCGGAGCGGTGCTGATCGTCGGCATCATCGCGGTCGCCATGCTGCTGGGAGCCCTCACCGCGACGAGGACCGATCCGTCGACCGCGCCGCTCCCCCCATCGATCAGCGAGCCTCCCCGCAGCCCGGACACCGATGCCGGGGCGGGTGCCGAGATCGCCGACATCCTCGACGCCAAGATGGACGAGTACAAGCGCCTCCGCGACAGCGGCGCGCTCTGGCAGAGCATTCCCGACAACGACTTCAACCGCACCGCGGTCGCGGCCTTCCTCTTCTTCCTCACCGACATGAAGGTCGCCACGATCTGGGGCGTCGACGCGGCGCAGGCGCAGGAGTACGAGGAGCGGATGACGATGCTCGAGGAGCGTCTGCTCGCCCAGCAGCCGCTCGGCGACGACATCAAGATCACACTGGAGGATCAGGTCTTCACGTACGACGGCGAGACGGGCGAGGGCGGGTTCACGCCGAAGTAGGCGACCGTTACGCTCGAAGGATGAGCGACTGGACCAGCACTGCGATCGCCCTGCTGGAGGCCGACGCCAACCGCAGCGCCGACACCCACCTGCACCTGTTCCCGTTGCCGCCGGAGTGGGGCATCGATCTGTACCTGAAGGACGAGTCGGTGCACCCTACGGGGTCGCTCAAGCACCGTCTGGCGCGCTCGCTCATCCTGTACGGACTCGTGAACGGCCGCATCGACGAGAACTCCACGCTCGTCGAGTCCTCGAGCGGATCGACCGCCGTCTCCGAGGCGTATTTCGCCCGGATGCTCGGGCTGCCCTTCGTGACGGTCGTGCCGCGGTCGACGAGCCAGGAGAAGATCGATCTGATCGAGTTCTACGGCGGGCGGTGTCATTTCGTCGACCGCGCCGAGGACATGTCGCCCGAGGCGCAGCGCCTCGCTGCGGAGTGCCACGGCCACTACCTCGACCAGTTCACGTTCGCCGAACGCGCCACCGACTGGCGCGGCAACAACAACATCGCCGAGAGCGTGTTCAGCCAGCTGGCTCAGGAGCGGCATCCGATCCCCCGCTGGATCGTCGTGGGCGCGGGCACCGGCGGCACGAGCGCGACGTTCGGCCGGTATGTGAAGTACCGCAGGCACGAGACCAGGGTCGCGGTCGTCGACCCTGAGGGCTCAGCTTTCTACGACGGATGGGCGGGCACGGTCGATCCGCCCGTGGGGCGCCCCAGCCGCATCGAGGGCATCGGCCGGCCGCGCGTCGAGGCGTCTTTCGTGCCGACGGTGATCGACGAGATGATCCAGGTGCCCGACGCCGGTTCGATCGCCGCGATCCGGATGCTGCGCGAGCGCACCCTGCACCTCGCCGGAGGGTCGACCGGCACCAACCTGTACGGCGCGTTCCAGTTGATCGCGCGGATGCGCGCGGCGGGCGAGACCGGCAGCATCGTCACACTGATCTGCGACAGCGGCATCCGCTATGCGGGCACGTACTTCAATGACGACTGGGTCGCGGAACAGGGGTGGGACCTCGCCCCGCACCGCGCCCGGCTCGATCACCTCCTCGAGACCGGGGTGTGGGTCGACTGATCCCTCTGCCGGTTCCCGCGTGATGGTGTCGCTGACCTACTCGTTCACAATTCAGCACGGATGCCCTCGTTCTCCCACCTGATCACCCCATCGCCGGGGATGAGACCGCTGGGTGCTGAATTGCGAACAGCTACGCTGGCCGCATGACTACTCTCATCCTCACTGTCGCGGGTGCTGACCGCCCCGGTCTCGTCGCCGCCGTCGCCGATGTCGTCGATGCCCACCGCGGCAACTGGGAGAACAGCTCGCTGGCCGAACTCGCCGGGACGTTCGCGGGCGTGATCGAGGTCTCAGTCGCTGCGGAACACTCGGAGGGACTGCAGACCGCACTTCGAGAGCTGCAGGGCCAGGGGCTGCTCACGCTCGCGGTCCTCGCCGGCTCGCCCGCGACGGACGCCGAGGCGGAGGTGCTCGAGATCCGGGTGCTCGGCAACGACCGCTCCGGCATCGTCCGCGAGATCTCGAACGTGCTGAGCGCCCATGAGCTGAGCATCGAAGAGCTGGCGACCGAGACCCGCGATGCGGCGATGGCCGGCGGGCGCCTGTTCGAGGCATCCGTGATCGCCCGAGTCCCCGCATCGGTCGACCTCGACGCGCTGCGCCGTGACCTCGAGCGCATCGCGACCGAGATCCAGGTCGACATCACCCTCGCCTGAGTCGTCGCCCATGGCCGACGACCTCCGCATCTCGATCGCAGACAGCCTCACACAGAGCGACCTTCAGCGGATCGAGACGCTTCTCCCCCAGCTCTCCTCGACCGCTCGATTCGACCCGGAACGAGTGCTCTCTCTGCTCGATGCGCAGAACGCAGACCTCTTCGTCGCGCGCGAGTCCGGCCGGATCGTGGGGATGGCCACCCTCGTGCTGGCACCGCTCGTCACCGGATTGCACGGCAGCATCGAAGACGTCGTCGTGGATCAGAGCACCCGAGGGCGCGGCATCGCGCGCCTGCTGCTCGAGGCGATCATCGATGAGGCGCAGGGCCGGGGTGCGGAGAAGCTCGATCTGACGTCGCGCCCGGCTCGCGAATCCGCGCTGCGCCTCTACGAGTCGGTCGGCTTCGTGCGTCGAGACACGAACGTCCTGAGATTCGCTCCGCGATCGAGCTGACGGGACGCCCGATCAGCGGACATCGTCACGATCAGCGGGCGGATCGGTGCGATCGGACCGCAGAACGGGGCAGCGCCCGCAGATCGGGACGCCAACCCGGGACGCAACCCGGGGCGCCAGAACGGCGCAGCGCGGCGCGCGGGTCAGTCGGATGCCGGCGCCGACGTGGGTTCGATCAGACTCACGTCGGTGTACCGGCGCACCCAGTACTCGGTCTGGGCGACGTGCGCGGATGCCGCAGCGGATGCCGCGACCGGGTCTGCCGCCGCGAGTCCTCGCAGGATCGCGCGGTGCCCTGCGTCGGAGTGCAGCTTGAGCTCGGCGGCGTCACCGGCGTCCGGAATCCGGTAGGCCCGCGAGCGTGAGCGCAGCACGTCGATCAGGCTGGTGAGCGCGTCGTTGCCCGCCACCCGCGAGATCGTCATGTGGAAGGCGTGGTCGAGGCGCGAGTGGTCCTCGAAGTCGTCGCTGGCCTCGATCTCATCGAGCACCGCACTGAGCTCCTCAAGGGTCGAGGTGTCGATGCGAGCTGCCGCGAGCGCGGCCGCATGCGGTTCGAGCACCCGACGCAGCTCGGTCAGTTCGAGCACGCCCGCCATCGGCAGCAGCCCGACGGTGAGCGAGAGGCTGCCGATGAGGTCGGCGGCGCGAAGCTCGCTCACATAGCTGCCCGATCCGTGGCGGGTCTCGAGCACGCCGAGGGCGGCCAGCATGCGGATGCCCTCGCGCAACGACCCGCGAGAGACGCCGAGCCGTTCGCAGAGCTCACCCTCGCTGGGCAGTCGATCGCCGGGTCTCAGTGCTCCGTCGGCGATCAGTGCGCGCAGTCCATGCAGAGCAGTATCCAGAGCGCTCATCGACATCCTCCTGACACCGCCCGATTCCTCTGAGAGTCTGTCGGACATACCGACATCGTCAAATTCGTATGACGACTATGTTTCATCTTCACCTTTTCATGGTCATTTCGGAACCTGTGTGGCAAAGTTGTGCAACAACTCCCCCTGATGCACCGACGAGGACCGATGCCCGCACCAGTTTTCCCCGCACCGCTCACGCTGAACTCCGGCCTGCGAGCCCGTGACGCGTGGCCCCTCGACCCCGAGGTCATCCACCTGAACCACGGGTCGTTCGGTGCCGTGCCCAGCGCCGTCGTCGCACAGCAGGATGCTCTGCGTCGCCGCGCCGACCTCAGCCCGGTCGAGTGGTTCCCGCGCATCGCCGAACGGGTGCAGGCCGCCCGCGAGCGCACCGCACCCTTCGTCGGTGCCCGCCCCGAGGACAGCGCCTTCGTGCCCAACGCCTCCGCGGCGGCCACCGTCGTCTACAACGCCCTGCGGCTGAGCGCGGGCGACGAGATCCTCGTCACCGACCAGGGATACGGCGCGATCACGATGGGCGCGCAGCGCCTGGCCCGCCGTTTCGGAGCATCCGTGCGCGCGGTCGAGCTGCCGCTGCTCGCCTCCGACGACGAGGTCGTGCAGCGTTTCGCCGACGCACTCACCCCGAGCACCCGCCTGATCGTCGTCGACCAGATCACCTCACCCACCGCCCGCATGCTGCCCACCCGTCGCATCGCCGAGCTCGCCGCCGAACGCGGAGTCCGCACGCTGGTCGACGGAGCGCACGCTCCGGGGCTCGTCGCCGATGCCGCGGCCGTCGCCGGCGGCGACTGGTGGTTCGGCAATCTGCACAAGTGGCCCTGCGCACCGCGCGGGTCGGCGCTGCTCGTCACCACCGCGCCCGACCGCGACGACCTGTGGCCGCTGATCGACTCGTGGGCCGCGAACGAGCCGTACCCCGAGCGTTTCGACACACAGGGCACCATCGACGCGACCACCTACCTCGCCACTCCCGCCTCGATCGACTTCATCGAGACCGAGTTCGGGTGGGCGCACACGCGGCACGCGATGGCGCAGATGGCGGATGCCGGCGCCGAGATCATCGCCGAGGGCCTGCGTCCGTATGGCGACGAAGACCCGCTCACCCCCCTGCCCTCTCCCGTTCCGTCGATGCGGCTCGTGCGCCTGCCCCTCGGGCTCGGCTCCACCCGAGAAGAGGCCGACGCCCTGCGCATGGATCTCCTCGACGCGACCGGGGTCGAGACGGCGTTCACCAGCTTCCGCGGCATCGGCTACTTCCGCCTGTCCGCGCATCTGTACAGCGAGGCGTCGGACTTCGAGGCCTTCGTCGACCGCTGCATCCCGCAGATCCTGCGCCGCGCCGGCATCCGCACCGCCGACGCGATCGTCGTCTCCTGACCCGCTCCATCCCTCACCCGACCCACCACAACCACCAATCGAGAGGCACCTCGTGAAGAAGAACAGAATCTTGACGGCCGCCGGATTCGGCACCGTCGCCGTGCTCGCGCTCACCGGCTGTTCCGGCGGCAGCGGCGGCGAATCCGCCGACGGCACCGTCACCCTGCAGATGGTCGAGAGCCTGACCAACCCCGCCCGCACCGACCTGATCCGCGGGCTGCTCGACGAGTTCGAGGCCGACAACCCGAAGATCAAGGTCAACCTCGTCTCGCCGCCCACCGAGCAGGCCGACCAGAAGATCCAGCAGATGCTGCAGTCCGGCAAGGGCGTCGACGTCCTCGAGGTCCGCGACATCACCGTCGGCCCGTTCGCCAACAACGGCTGGCTGCACGACATCTCGGGCGACCTCGAGAAGTGGGACGGCTGGGACGCTCTGACCGACAACGCGCAGGCGGCGTCGGTCGCAGCCGACGGCAAGAGCTACTTCGTGCCGTACGGCTTCTACGGCCTCTCGCTCTTCTACCGCACTGATCTGGTCGAGAAGGCCGGCTTCGACGGCCCGCCGCACAGCTGGAAGGACCTGCTCGAGCAGGCCAGCGCCATCCAGGACCCGTCGAACAACATCTACGGGTACGCGTTCCGCGGCGGGGCGAATGCCAACAGCAACGTGGTCGCGGCCATCGAGGCGTACACGATCGACGACCTCGACGTCGACGACGCCTTCCTGCTGAAGGACGGCTCGACGATCTTCGCGGCCCCCGAGGCGCAGGATGCTGTCGACGACTACTTCGAGCTGTTCGCGAAGGCGTCGCCGCCGTCGGCCGTGTCGTGGGGCTACCCCGAGATGGTCGCGGGCTTCACCAACGGCACCACCGCGTTCCTGCTGCAGGACCCCGAGGTCATCGCGACCGTGCAGGACTCCTCGCTGACCGAGGACCAGTGGGACACCGCGCCGCTCCTCGTCGGCCCTTCGGGCAAGGCCGCGCAGCCGCTCGCCGTCGCCGGATGGGGTGTCGCCGAGAAGAGCGAGCACCAGGATGCTGCCGTCAAGCTCGTCGAGTTCCTCTCGTCCGCCGAACCGGCCACCGAGTTCGCGCAGGCCAACAGCCTCGTGCCGATCATCTCGGAGGCGGCCGATGACGAGTTCTACTCGACCGGACCGTGGACCAGCTACGTGACCATGACCGAGGACCCCGACACCTACGTCAACGTGCGCCAGCCGCGCGGTGTCAGCTGGTGGACCGAGTGGATCCAGAAGTCCGACCAGGATGTGCAGAACGTGCTGCTGGGCAACATGTCGACGAGCGAGCTGCTCGAGTCGTGGGACGCGTTCTGGACCGAGAAGTACGCAGCGGACAAGGGCTGATCCGTGACCCGGACCGCACTCGAAGGGGGCTCCGTCGGCACCGCCGGCGGGGCCTCCCCGGCATCCCGCCGGCGCCGCCCCTTCCGTGGCCGCCACGCGCTGACGCTGCTGGCCTTCATGGCCCCGGCGATCGTGTTCGTGTGCTGGTTCACCTACTGGCCCATGCTGCAGGGCGCACGCATGGCCTTCCACGACTGGAACCTGTGGGATCTCACCTCCACCCCCTGGGTGGGCTTCGACAACTTCGTCACCGTCTTCCAGGACCCGGCCTTCCCCATCGTCGCGTGGAACTCGGTGCTCTGGGTCGTCGGGTCGCTCGTGCCGCAGCTCGTGATCGGATTCCTGATCGCACTCGCGCTGCGCAAGCGCTTCCGCTTCCGCGGCCTCTACCAGGCGCTCGTGTTCTTCCCGTGGGCGGTGTCGGGCTTTCTCATCGGCATGCTGTTCCGCTGGATGTTCAACGCCGAGTTCGGTGTCGTGAACGACCTGCTCATGAAGGCGGGACTCATCGAGGCTCCGCTGCCGTGGCTCGCGGATCCGAAGCTGGCGATGTTCGCGGTGATCGCGGCCAACGTCTGGTACGGCGTGACCTTCTTCGCGATCATGATCCTCGCGGCCCTGCAGTCCGTGCCCGATGAGATGCTCGAGGCCGCGAGCCTCGACGGCGCGGGCAAGGCCCGTCAGCTGTTCTCGATCATCATCCCGTACATCTCGATGACGCTGCTGCTCACGATCCTGCTGCGCATCATCTGGATCTTCAACTTCCCCGACATCATCTACGCGATGACGAACGGCGGTCCGGCGAACCAGACGCACATCATCACCACGTGGATGATCAACTACACCCAGCAGGGCAACTACGGCATCGCGAGCGCGATCGGACTCATCGTCGTCGCGTTCCTGTTCGTGTTCTGCGCGTTCTACCTGATGGCGATGCGGAGGGTCCAGCGATGACCATCACCGGTACCACGGTCACCGAGACACGGCGGCTCACCGTCCCCGATCTCGCGAAGGCCCCGCGGCCGAAGCCGAAGCGGCGGATCACACCCGGCGGCGTGGTCCGCGTGGTGGGGCTCGGCCTCTGGCTCCTGATCACGCTGTTCCCGCTCTACTGGATCGCGCTGACCTCGATCAAGTCCCCGGGCACCATCAATCGGTTCCCGATCGAGTACTGGCCGAGCGAGCCGTCGTTCGACAACTACGTCACGCTCTTCCAGCAGAGCGCGTTCGCGACGTTCCTCGGAAACTCGGCGCTCGTCGCGATCATCGCGGGGGCCGTGGCCACGCTGATCGCACTGCTGAGCGCCTACGTGATCGCGCGTTTCGAGTTCCGCGGCAAGGGCACGGTTCTGGTGGCGTTCCTGCTCACGCAGATGATCCCCGCCTTCATCGCACTCGGACCGCTCTACTCGATGATGACCGACCTCGGGCTCGTCGACACCAAGCCCGGCCTGATCCTCGTGTACATCGCGATCTGCATCCCGTTCTCCACCGTGATGCTGCGGGGCTTCTTCGAGAACGTCCCCGACGCGCTCGAAGAGGCGGCGATGATCGACGGATGCTCGCGCTTCGGCGCACTGTTCCGGGTGCTCGTGCCTGTCATGACCCCGGGCATCATCGCCGCGTTCATCTTCAACTTCGTCAACTGCTGGAACGAGCTGTTCCTGTCGGTCGTGCTGATGAACACCGATGCGAACCGCACGGTGCCCTCGGCGCTGAACGGCTTCATCTCGACGTTCAACATCGACTGGGGGTCCATGTCGGCAGCCGCGGTGCTGACGATCCTGCCGACCATGGCGATGTTCGCGCTCGCGAGCCGCTGGATCGTGCAGGGCCTGACCGCCGGCGCCGTGAAGGAGTAACCCGCGCGGTATGACGAAGGCCGCCGCCCCTCGGGGCGACGGCCTTCGCCATAGCTGCGCTCAGACCAGGCGGGTCTCAGACCAGGCGGGTCTTGGGCGAGGTCGAGTAGGTGTGCTCGGGGTCGCTGGTGACCGCGTCGCCGAGCGCCGTGTCGATCGCGGCGAGCGTGTCGGCGTCGAGAGTCACGCCCGAGGCCTTGACGGTCTGGGCGAGCTGCTCGGGGCGCGATGCCCCCACGAGCGCGGCGGCGACGTTGGGGTTCTGCAGCACCCAGGCGATCGCGAGCTGCGGCATCGACAGACCCGCCTCGTCGGCGATCGGCTTCAGGCGCTGCACGGCGGTGAGGATGTCGTCCTGCAGGAAGCTCTTGATGAACTCGGCACCGCTGTTCGTGTCGGTCGCCCGCGAGCCGTCGGGAACCGGCTGGCCGGGCAGGTACTTGCCGCTGAGCACGCCCTGCGCCATCGGCGACCAGACGATCTGCGAGATGCCCAGCTCCTCGGAGGCCGGCACGACCTTGCCCTCGATGACGCGCCAGAGCATGGAGTACTGGGGCTGGTTCGAGATCAGCTGGATGCCGAGCTGCGTCGCGAGAGCGTGCCCCTCGCGAAGCTGCTCCGCCGTCCACTCGGAGACTCCGATGTAGAGCGCCTTGCCCTGGCGGACGACGTCGGCGAACGCCTGGAAGGTCTCCTCCAGCGGGGTCTCGTAGTCGAAGCGGTGCGCCTGGTACAGGTCGACGTAGTCGGTGCCGAGGCGCTCGAGCGAGCCGTCGATCGAGCGCAGGATGTGCTTGCGGCTCAGCCCGGTGTCGTTGGGCCCCTTCGGACCGGTCGGGAAGTAGACCTTCGTGAAGATCTCGAGCCCGTCGCGGCGCTGCCCCTCGAGAGCCTTGCCGAGCACGACCTCGGCCGCCGTGTTGGCGTACGTGTCTGCCGTGTCGAACGTGGTGATGCCGGCGTCGAGAGCCGCGTGCACCGTCTTCACGGCGGCGTCGTCGCCGACCTGCGAGGCGTGCGTGACCCAGTTGCCGTAGGTGATCTCAGAGACCTTGAGACCGCTGTTGCCGAGATAGCGATAGTTGACCATGGCTAAACGCTACCCGGCGCCACCGACACCGGGGCCGGATCTCCGTGACCGGTCTCAGAGCCGGACCCCTCCCCCGCGTCTCAGACGCGGGGTTCGACCAGCTGCTCCTGCTCGGCGAGCGTCTGGGCCTGCGCGCGCTTCTCCGAGAGCTCGCGCTCCTGCGCTTCGGCACGCGCGGCGGCGACCTGCGACGCCTCCTTGCGCTCGGCGCGGGTCTGCGGCTCTCCGGTCGCGGCATCCGCCGTCATGCCCTGCGACTGCTCGGTCACGATCGCCGCCCGGTCGCGGAAGCCCTCGGCGGTGACCCGGTCGAGTGCGACCTGCTTGCGGATCGCGGCCGCCTTCTCGTAGAGCGAGGGGTCTCCGTACGACGTGAGCACCTTCACCAGCACCGGCAGCAGCTCGATCATGAAGAACAGCGAGGCGATCAGGATGTGCGCCCAGAGGATCGTGGGCTCCTTCTCGCTCAGTCTGTTCAGCCCGCTGATCTGACTGAGCAGGCCGATCGCGCCGGCATTGCCGGAGGCCACCGACTCGGCACGCGCGTTGTACGCGGCGAGCGCGGTGTCGTAGCTGTCACGGGCGGCGGGCAGCTGCGACTGCGCCTCCTCGCGGTTCTGCGTCTCCGACGTGCTGGTGTTCTCCTTGGCCGCGGTGCCGGCCGCCGCCAGCTCCTCGTTCGCGGTGCGCAGCTGCGCGGCGAGTGCGTCATAGGTCTGCTGCGCCTCGGCGAGCTGGGCCTGTGCGGCATCCGAGCTGGCGCCCTCGCCGTTCACCCCGGTGCAGCCGGGCACCGTGCCCGCGCCTTCGCCGGTCAGCTCGCACTGGTACAGCACCCGCGCCTGGTCGATGACGCCCTGCTGGGCGGTCATCTTGGCGGTGAGGCCGTCGACCGTGCTCTGCGCGGCGGACTCGGTCGCGGACGCCGAGTCGGTGCCGGCGACGATCCCCGTCGCCGCCTGGTTCTCGAGTGCGGCGACGCGGTCGGAGGCGGCATCGAGCGCCTTGCGCTCGGGGCCGGTCTCCAGCGCGTCCTGATCGGACTGCGCCTGGGTGATGTTGGTCGAGGCGACCTCGCGGGCGATGTCGTTGTGGAAGATCTGCAGCACGAGCGGCTCGGCCACGACGAATCCGATGATCGCGGCCATGACCACACGCGGGATGGCGAGGCCGATGAGGCGCCACACGTTCCTCGTCGAGGTCATGGTCGAGGTCAGGAAGCGGTCGAGGTTGAAGATGATCAGCGCCCACACGATCGCCAGCGGGGCGGCGAGCCAGATCGCGGCCTGCACGCCGGTGGTCAGCGCGAACAGCATCGAGATGGCCGAGACCAGCGCGGTCCCGGCGAGCACGAAGAACATCTGCACGAAGCGGGGGGTCTCGCCGGGCACGCGGTCGAGGATCTCGCCGTCGGCGCCGCCGAGGATCGCCAGCTGACGAAGGCGGGATCCGGGCACGCGGGGAGCGCGCTCGCGCGGCTGGCGGCGCGGCTTCGGCTCACGCACCGGACGAGCGGATGCCGTGGCATCCTGCTCCGGCATCTGCTCGGACGCGGGGGTCTGCTCGGACGCGGGGGTCTGGTCGGCCTGCCGCGGCTCCCGCAGATCGGCACCGGTCGGCTCGTACTCGCGCAGGAAGTCGAGGTCGTCCGTGTCAGCGTTCGGGTCGCTGTCGAGGATGATCCGACCCTGGGAATCGAACCGTCCGGGACGGTGAGCAGAATAGGGCATTCCGATAATCTACGAAACACCGCCTGTGGAAAGCGTGGACGAAGCCTGTGTTTCCGCCTCTGCGGCGCTGTTCCGCGGGCGCAGGGAGGGCGCGCGGCCCGTGCGCGGACGCCGCGCGGAGGTCAGCGGGAGAGCATCCGGGCGAGCGCCTCGGCACTCGCGGCGAGCGCATCGTCGAGGGAGAAGTGCCCGGCGGCGCACAGGGTCCCGAGGCCGTGCACGAGTCCCCAGACGGCGGTGACGCCGCTCTCGCTCTCGAGGCCCGCGGCGACGGAGGCGGTCGACAGCAGCTCTTCGAGCTCGGCGATCAGCGGCGCCATGGTCTCGCTCGGCTCACCGGGGATGCACACGGTCGGGTCGTAGATCACATCGAAGCCGTGCGGGTGCTCGACGGCGAAGCGGATGTAGGCGGCCCCGCCCTCGACCGCGGCGGAGGCGGGGTCGGAGGCGCCCTCGATCGACGTGCGCACCGCCGTGACCAGGTCGGCCATGCTCCGCTCGGCCAGCACCTTGAGCAGACCTCGGCGGTCGGAGAAGTGGTGGTAGGGCGCGTTGTGGCTCACGTCCGCCGCGCGCGCGACCTCGCGCAGGCTGATCTCCTGCGCCGGCCTGTCGACGAGCAGCTGCATCGCCGCCGCCTCGAGCGCGTGGGCGAGGTCGCCGTGGTGATAGCCGGATCGGGAACTTGACACAAGCAACATTGTTGCCTATCTTGACAGTGTCCACCAAAGCTTGACACTGTCAACATAGGAGTCCGCATGTCTTCCGCCCTGATCATCGACGGCCACCCGGATGCCCGCTCTCTCACCGCAGAACTCGCCCGGCGGTACGCGGCGGCACACGGCGACGCCCGCATCCTCGCGCTGCGCGACCTCGACTTCGACCCCTCGCTGCGCTTCGGCTACCGCGAGCGCATGCCGCTCGAGCCCGACCTGATCGAGGCCAAGCGCGCACTGGCCGAGGCGCGGACGGTCGCGGTCTTCACGCCGCTCTGGTGGGGATCGGTGCCCGCGGTGCTCAAGGGATTCTTCGATCGGGCGCTCCTGCCGCAGCAGGAGTACCGCTACTCGACGCGCGGGATGCCCGAGGGTCTGCTGACCGCCGCGAACGGTCGCCTGTTCCTGCTGGCCGACACCCCGTGGTTCCTCACGCCGTTCACCGGGCTGCCGGCGCAGACGCACGTCGCCCGAGGAACGCTGCGATTCTGCGGCATCCGCGCGGTGCGCACCACGCGGATGCTCGGCGTCAAGGATGCGCGCCCCGAGCGCATCGCGTCATGGCTGTCCCGCGCCGAGTCACTCGGTCGCCGGGACGGCCTCCGCGATCGGAGCAGTGCCGCCGGGCCTCAGGCCATCGCGGCGGAGGACGCTTCGTCCTCCGTCGTCGCGACGAGCTGACCGCACGCGCCGTCGATCTCCTTGCCGCGGGTGTCGCGCAGGGTGGTCGGGATGCCTGCGTCGTTCAGTCGGCGCACGAACTCGTCTGTGACGTCCTTGTCCGACGAGGTCCAGATCGATCCCGGCGTCGGGTTCAGCGGGATCGGGTTCACGTGCACCCATCCGCGGCCGCGCTCGTTGAGCTTGTCGGCGAGCAGGTCCGCACGCCAGGCGTGGTCGTTCATGTCCTTGATCAGCGCGTACTCGATCGAGACACGACGGCCGGTCTTGGCGTAGTAGTCGTAGGCGGCATCCAGTGCCTCGTCGACCTTCCACCGGGAGTTCACCGGAATGAGCTCGTCGCGCAGATGGTCGTCCGGCGCGTGCAGCGAGAGGGCGAAGGTGACGGGGATGCCCTCGTCGGCGAGCTTCTTGATCGCCGGCACGAGTCCGACGGTCGAGATCGTGATGCCGCGGGCGCTCATGCCGAGTCCGTCCGGCTGCGGCGCGACCATCGAACGCACCGCGTCCATGACCCGCTTGTAGTTGGCGAGCGGCTCCCCCATGCCCATGAAGACGATGTTCGACACGCGCTCCGGCGTCTGCCCCGGTCCCTGAGACTGACGAAGGGTCTTGCCGCCGAGGCCGCCCTCGGCGATCAGACGGTTGGCGCGGACGATCTGCTCGATGATCTCGGCGGTCGACATGTTGCGGGTCAGCCCCGCCTGCCCGGTGGCGCAGAACGGGCAGTTCATGCCGCAGCCCGCCTGGCTCGACACGCACAGCGTGATCCGGCCGGGGTAGCGCATCAGCACCGATTCGACGAGCGCACCGTCGTGCAGGCGCCAGAGGAACTTGATCGTGTCGCCGCGGTCGGTCTCGAGGCGGCGCACCTCGGTGAGCAGCGGCGGCAGCATGCCTGCCACGAGCTGCTCGCGAGTGTCGGCCGGAAGATCGGTCATCTCCGCCGCATCCGACGTGTAGTGACGGAAGTAGTGGGTCGAGAGCTGCTTCGCGCGGAAGCCGGGCAGGCCGAGCTCCTTGACCTTCTCGACGCGCTCGGCGGGGGTCAGATCGGCGAGGTGCACCGGCGGCTTGCCGCGCTTGGGGCTCGCGAACTGCAGCAGCGGACGCCCCTCGGCATCCTTCAGCTGGGTCCAGCCCTCGGTCGCCGGACGCACCTGGGCGGGTCCGGTGGAGCGGACAGCCCCCGAACGGGACGACGCGGGTGCCGTGGTCGGGCGCGTCTCGGGCGTGCGGGGAGTCTCGGTCATACCTCCAGGGTACGCGGTGGCAGGTGGGAAGGCCCTGCGGCGAGAGCGCACGCGTCCCTAGACTGAGCGGATGGACACCATCCTCGTCATCGGCGGAGTCATCCTCGTCATCGCCGTCGGCGTGCTGATCCTCGCTGCCGCGCTGCGGTCGATGCGCCCGCAGCCCCCCGAGCCGCAGACGTACACCCCGTCCCCCACGATGGGGCGCTCTGTCGCCGCCACCTCCACCTCGACCGCGTCGGCCTCGGCGCTCAGCCCGACCGCGATCGCCGAGATCGATCGCCTCGTCGCCGCCGGACAGAAGATCCAGGCCATCAAGGTCTACCGCGAGAACACCGGTGTGCGCCTGCAGGAGGCGAAGGACCGCATCGACCACTGGTCGGTCAGCACCACGGCACCGCATCTCGCGGCGGTCTCGAACGCCTCGGCCGCATACTCATCGATCACGGCCACACCGTCGTCGGTGCGCGGCGCCCTTCCGGCATCCGTCGCGGCAGAGGTCGACCGCCTCATCGCCGCCGACCAGAAGATCCATGCGATCAAGCTGGTGCGCGAGCACACCGGTCTCGGGCTCAAGGCGTCGAAGGATGTCGTCGAGGCCTGGCCAGTGCAGCGCCGCCCATGACCGCAGCAGCGCCGCCCATGACCGCACGTCCCCTCGCGCGACGGTGATCGGACTCGAGCCCCTCGCCTGGGCGGCACTCGGCGTCGCGGCCCTCACGATCGGCGTCTCGAAGACCGCGCTGCCGGGCGGCAGCATCCTGGCGATCGCGCTGTTCGCGACCGTCCTGCCCGCACGCACCTCGACCGCGGCGATGCTCCTGCTGCTGATCGTGGGCGACGTCTTCGCCCTGATCACCTATCGGCGGCATGCGCACTGGCCCACCCTGTTGCGCCTGGCCCCGGCCGTGGTCGCCGGACTCCTTGCAGGGTTCGCCTTCCTCGCCCTCGCGGGAGACGGGATCGTGCGGCGCGCGATCGGAGTGATCCTGCTCGCGATGATCGCCGTCACGCTGTGGCGGCGATGGCGGCAGCACAGAGCGGATGCGGTCGCACCGGCCCCGGGCGGCATCCTGCTCTCCGGTGTCTACGGCACGCTCGGTGGTTTCACGACGATGGTCGCGAACGCGGGCGGGCCCGTCCTGTCGATGTACTTCCTCGCCACCCGCACACCGGTGCAGGTGTTCCTGGGCACCTCCGCCTGGTTCTTCGCGATCATCAACCTCGTGAAGATCCCGTTCCTCGCGGGGCTCGGCCTTTTCGAGGGACACGTGCTGCTCATGGATGCCGTGCTGGCGCCGCTCGTCGTGATCGGCGCCCTCGGCGGCATCCGCCTGGCGAAGCGCATGGACCAGGTGCTGTTCGACCGCATCGTGATCGCCCTGACGATCGCGGGCGCGGTCTATCTGCTCTTCTGAGGTGCCCGCCGCAGGCCGCCCGCCGCCGGCCGCCGGCCGGTCGAGCCTCAGTCGAGGAAGATGTCGGGGAACAGCTGCGCGTCCGGGGTGCCGCCCACCGCGGCGTAGCCCGAGAAGTCGGTGACGCCGTCGGCCTCGAGCACGTCCTCGACGATCAGCGTCTGACCGGTGTACTCCGCGGCGGGCTTGCACAGCACGGCGTAGGCGGCGTCGGCATAGATGTCGGGCGTGCGGCTCGCGGCCATGACCTTGTCGCCGCCGAGCAGGTTCTGCACGGCCGCCGTCGCGATCGTCGTGCGGGGCCACAGGGTGTTCGCGGCGATCCCGTCGCGGGCGAACTCCGCGGCGAGCCCGAGAGTGACCATCGTCATCCCGAACTTCGCGAGCGTGTATCCGGTGTGCGCGCCGAGCCACTTCGGGCTGGGGTTCAGGGGCGGTGACAGCGACAGGATGTGCGGGTTCTCGGCATCCTTGAGGATCGGGATCGCCGCGCGGGACAGCATGAACGTGCCGCGCACGTTGACATCCTGCATCAGGTCGTACTTCTTCGCGCCGAGGTCGAGCGAGCGCGAGAGGTCGATGACGCTGGCGTTGTTGATGACGATGTCGATGCCGCCGAACTCGCCCTGCGTCTTCAGCACGGCCTCGGTGATGTCGTCGTCGTCGCGCACATCGCCGACGATGGGCAACGCACGGCCCCCGGCGGCCCGGATCTGCTCGGCGGCGCTGTGCACGGTGCCCTCGAGCTTGGGGTGCGGGGTGTCGGTCTTCGCGAGCATCGCGATGTTGGCGCCGTCGGCCGCGGCGCGCAGCGCGATCGCGAGGCCGATGCCGCGGCTGCCGCCGGACATGAGGATGGTCTTTCCTGCGAGGGACATGCGGTCTCCTTGGAGTGGGCGGCGGTGCGAGGGCGGCGGAGCGAGGGCGGCGGTGCGAGGGTCGCGGTCGGGGGCTCGCGGTCTACTTCGGCGCCATGCGGATGGCGCCGTCGAGCCGGATGGTCTCGCCGTTGAGGTAGCCGTTCTCGGCGATCTGCTGCACGAGGGCGGCGTACTCGTCGGGGCGCCCGAGACGGGAGGGGAACGGCACCTGCTGACCGAGCGAATCCTGGGCGGCCTGCGGCAGCCCCATCAGCATCGGGGTCTCCATGATGCCGGGCGCGATCGTGCAGACGCGGATGCCGTGGCGGGCGAGCTCACGGGCGACCGGCAGGGTCATCGCGTGCACGCCGCCCTTGGAGGCGGAGTAGGCGGGCTGACCGATCTGTCCGTCGAACGCCGCCACGCTCGCGGTGTTCACGATCACGCCGCGGTCGCCGTCGTCGGTCGGGTCGTTCTTCGCCATGACGGCTGCGGCCTGCGACAGCACGTTGAACGTGCCGACCAGGTTGATGCGCACGACGCGCTCGAAGTCGGCGAGCACGGCCGGGTTGCCCTCGCGGTCCAGCACCTTGGCGGGCGGGGCGATGCCCGCGCAGTTCACGACGATGCGCAGCGGGGCGGCCTCCTGGGCCCGGGCGGCGGCAGCGGCCGCGTCGTCCGCGTTCGTCACGTCGCCGGCGATGAACACCCCGCCGAGCTCGGCGGCGATCTCGGCACCGGATGACGACGGCAGGTCGAGGATGGTGACGGCGGCGCCGGCGGTGGCGAGCCTGCGCGCGGTGGCGAGGCCCAGACCGGACGCACCGCCGGTGATGAGAGCGCTCGAGCCCTGGATCTGCATGCGGTTCTCCTTCGAACGTGTGCGACTCAGTGTCAGTTTAGCTGATTCGGAGTGTCAGACTGCGCCCGGGCCGCACGGAGACGGCGAGCCGCCCCCGAGCCTACGCCGCGGAAGGCCGACGGGGAGGCCGCACGAGAGAATGGCCCTGCATCCGCCACCGATACGAAGAGGACCCGCACCATGAGCATCCCCGGCCAGGCCGTCGAGATCCCGGCCGTCGTGCGGTCCCTCGCCGGCGACGCCGCCCTGACCCCCGTCTGGGTGAACGGCATCGGCGGCCTCACCTTCCGCACCGACGACGGACGCTACATCAAGTGGGGTCCGCACGACGCCGAGGCGAACATGCGCGACGAGGCCGAGCGCATGCGCTGGGCTCGGCGGTGGATCGAGGTCCCCGAGGTGCTCGATCAGGGGCAGGACGCGACCCACGAGTGGCTGGTCACCGCGGCGCTGCCGGGCGTCAGCGCCGTCGACCCCCGATGGGCCGACGAGCCCGCGACGGCGGTGCGCGCGGTCGGGAGGGCGCTGCGGAGTCTGCACGACGCCCTGCCCGTCGAGAGATGCCCCTGGGACTGGAGTCCGCAGTGGCGGATCTCGAACGCCCTCGAGCGCGGCGTCGTCGTGCCCGACGACCTGCACACGCCACCGAGCATCGACCGGCTCGTGGTGTGCCACGGCGATGCGTGCATGCCCAACACGCTTCTCGACGACGAGGGTCGCCCCCTCGCGCACGTCGACCTCGCAGCCCTCGGCGTCGCCGATCGCTGGGCGGACCTCGCCGCGGCCTCGATGAGCACGGAATGGAATGTCGGCCCCGGCTGGGCCGATGCACTCATCGAGGCCTACGGCGTCGCCCCCGATCGGGAGCGACTGGAGTACTACCGGAGGCTGTGGAACGAGACCTGAGCGTCAGTTCCCGCCGGCGGATTCGACCGGAGCATCCGCCCCTTCATGCAGCGCCACGCGGATCTCCGAGATCCGTCGACGATCCACGGCCGTGACGCGGATCGTCGCACCGGGCACCTCGACCGCATCGCCCACCACCGCGAGGCGTCCGAGCATCTCGGTGACGAACCCGGCGACCGTGTCCGACGCCCCTCGGGGCAGCGCGATGCCGGTGATCTCGGCGAAGTCCTGCAGATTCAGGCGGCCGTCGAGGGCACCGCCGGCAGCCGGCATGCGCTCCTCGGTGTCGTACTCGTCGAAGATCTCGCCGACGACCTCTTCGACGAGGTCTTCGAGGGTCACGATGCCGTCGGTTCCGCCGTACTCGTCGACGACGACCGCGATGTGGTGCGATGATGCCCGCAGGCGGGTCAGCGTCGGCAGCACCCCGGCCGTCGACGGGACGTACTCGACCGGGCGCATGAGCTCGACCACGGGTCGCTCGGCATCGGCCGCCGCGGCCTCGAACAGGTCGCGCACGTGCACGAACCCGACGATGTCGTCGAGCGAGGCGTCGATCACCGGGTATCGCGAGAACGGCAGCTCCCGCACCTGGGCGATCGCCTCGGCCAGGGGCGCGGCCCCGTCGAGCGCGACGACCTCGGGGCGAGGCCGCATGACCTCGCTCACCTGGCGTCCCCGCAGCGACAGCACGTCGTCGAGGATCCGTCGCTCCTCATCGGGCAGACTCTGGTGGGTCGCCACGATGTCGCGCAGCTCTTCGTCGCTGAGCTCGTCCGCCGCCTTGTTCGGGTCGCCGCCCAGCAGGCGCACGACCGCGTTCGTCGACACCGAGAGCAGCCAGATGACGGGTCGCATGACCGTCGCGAACCCGTCGAGCACGGGGGCGACCGCGTAGGCGAACTGCGCGTTGCGCTGGATGGCGAGGCGCTTGGGCACGAGCTCGCCCAGCACGAGAGACAGGTACGCGATCACGAGGGTGAGCAGCACCGTCGCGAGCGTCAGTGCCAGCGGTGCCGCGACGCCGAGATTCTCGAGCAGCGGCGCGACCGACGGGGCGATCGAGGTCGCACCGTAGGCCGCCGAGGCGAACCCGGCGACGGTCACGCCGATCTGCACCGCCGAGAGGAAGGTGTTGGGGTTCCTCGCCAGGCCCGCGACCTTCTCTCCGCGCTTGCCGCGAGCGGCGATCGCGTTGAGCTGGCTCTCGCGCAACGTGACGAGTGCCATCTCCGTCGCGGCGAACACTCCGCCGACGAGGACGAACACGAACACCAGGGCGATGTTGACCGCGAGATCGCCCATCAGCGGGTCACCTCGAGCGGTGCGGGGGTGCCCGAGGTCACTCGGGCACCGGGTCTGTCAGGGTCTGCGGACGCGTCGGAGCGGCGCGACTGGTTCACGAGTGTTCCTTCTGTGTGTCGGTGGTGAGGGGTGCAGAGGTCGAGGACGCGGCGGCATCGATCCGGTCGTCGCGGCGCGTCTTCATGAGGCTCGCGACGGTCGCCACGGCGATGGTCGCGCCGATGAACACGAGCGAGAACCAGATGGGGATCTCGGGCGCCCACAGCATCGGCTCACCGCCGTTGATGAACGGCAGCTCGTTGACGTGCATCGCGTGCAGCACGAGCTTGACGCCGATGAAGGCGAGGATGACCGCGAGCCCCTGCGCCAGGTAGACCAGGCGCTCGAGCAGGCCGCCGATGAGGAAGTACAGCTGGCGCAGACCCATGAGGGCGAAGGCGTTGGCCGTGAAGACGATGTACGCCTCTTCGGTCAGACCGTAGATCGCGGGGATCGAGTCGACCGCGAAGATCAGGTCGATGAAACCGATCGCGATGATCACGAGGAACATCGGGGTGAAGAAGCGCTTGCCGTCGCGCCGGACGGTGAGGCGGTCGCCGTTGTACTCGTTGCTCACGGGCAGGACGCGGCGAACGAGGCGCATGAAGCGGCCATTGGCCGGGTCGGACTCGCCGTGGGCGAAGGCCTGGCGGTAGGCGAGGAACAGCAGCAGCGCGCCGAAGAGGTAGAAGATCCAGGAGTAGTTCTCGATCAGAGCCGCGCCGAGCGCGATGAACGCCCCGCGCATGATCAGCGCGATGACGATTCCGATCATCAGCACCTTCTGCTGATACTTGCGCGGCACGGCGAAGCCGGTCATCACGATGAGGAAGACGAAGAGGTTGTCGATCGACAGCGCCTTCTCCGTGAGGTATCCGGCGAAGTACTCGCCGCCGTAGGTCCAGCCCGAGACCGTGCCGATTCCGACACCGAACAGCAGTGCGAGGCCGATGTAGAACGCCGACCAGCGGGCGGACTCGCCGATGGTGGGCTCATGGGGCTTTCGCACGTGGGCGAAGAACTCGTACACGAAGAAGGCGATCGTGACGGCGATCGTGATGATCCACACGAGAGGCGTGATGTTCAAGAGGTCTCCAGAAGACGTAGGCGTGACGATGTCGACGCCAAGGTCTTCTCCATCCTCGCGAACGAGGACCGGGGACCCGGGATGCAGGGACATCCGTAATGACGAGCCGCCCGTGGTGGAGTACTCCCCTTGGGTTCATTCGATGCTAGCGAATACATCGGCGCCCCAGCTATGAGAAAGCTGAATATCGGTCGGGGCTCGCACCGATCGGGCGCAGCCGTCCAGGCGCAGCCGATCAGGCGCAGCCGATCAGGCGGTCGGTCCGAGGATGAAGTTCCACGCGCCCGTCGCCACGGCCGCCACGATCGCCACGGCCGGGATGACCGCGGCGAGGAGCACCAGCAGGGTGTCGCGGCGATCCCACCTCGACTCGCGGGCCCAGGATCTCGGTGTCGGGCCGCCGAAGCCGCGCGCCTCCATCGCCGTCGCCAGAGAAGAGCCGCGCCGGATGGCGAGCACGAACAGGGCGAACGCCATGCCGAACGCGCGGCGCACCCGCCCCTCGTCGGCGACGCCCCGGGCACGCCGCGCCAGCGCGAGCGCACGCCAGTCATCGACGAGCAGACCGAGCATCCGCATTCCGGCGAGCGCGCCGACCACGAAACGGGCGGGCAGCTTGGCGCGCTGCGCGAGGTCGTCCGCGAGGTCGGTGGGGTCGACGGTCACGAACAGCACCACCGCGGGGAGGCCGATCGCGAGCACGCGCACGGCCGTCGCCGCGGCGAGCGCCAGCGACCCGTCGCTGACGCGCATGACCAGCCACTCGAAGTGCACCGTGCCGCTCGTCGCGCCGTACAGCGCGATGGTGACGGCGCTCAACGGCGCCGCGACCCACAGCACGGCCGTGCGGACCCAGAATTCCCGGGCGCGCAGACCCGCGAGCAGCAGCAGCGGGATCTCCAGGAGCAGCGCGACGGATGCCGACACGACGTCGATCGTCAGCACGAGCGGCACCGCGATGAGCAGGGCGGCGGCGAGCTTCGCCAGTGCCGAGCGCGGGGCGACGGGTCCCGACCGTTCGATGCGGGCGGTCATCGGGTCGATCACCGCCCGACCTCGAGACGTCGGGCGTACAGGGCTTCGAGGACGGCCTCGTCGTGGCTGATCGCGACGACAGCGGCGCCCTGGTCCCGCAGATCGGCGATCAGCGCGACGAGTTCGGCCCAGGTGGTGGCGTCCTGACCGAACGTCGGCTCGTCGAGCACCAGCATCCGTGGGCGGGTGGCGAGCGCAGCGGCGACGGTCAGCCGCCGTTTCTCGCCCCCGGAGAGCGTGTACGGATTCGCGCCGGCGACCGGTGCGAGCCTCAGGCGCTCCAGCAGCTCGTCGACGCGCGCGGTGATCTCGGGCTCCGGCATCCGCAGCGCCCGAGGGCCGACCGCCAGCTCGTCGCGCACGGTCTTCGCGAGCAGCTGGTGCTCGGGAGCCTGCATGACGGTCGCGATGCGGGTGAGCAGCGCGCGCGACGACCATCGGAAGGGATCCTCCCGCTCGCCCGCGGCGAGCGCGAGCAGAGCGCGGACGCGGCCGTCCTCCGGAGGGAGCAGGCCGGCGAGGGTCAGCCCGAGCGTCGACTTGCCCGTGCCGTTCGCACCGGTCACCCCGAGCACCTCGCCGGCGCGCACGTCGAGGTCGAACGGACCGGCGACGGGCAGGCCGCGCTGCCGGGCGACGGTGACGCCGCGGGCCTCGAGGAGGCGCTCCCCGGCGTCGCGTGCGGGAGCGGGCGGCGCGGTCGGCGGATGCCCCGGCACCCAGACCCCGGATGCCGCGAGCTCCGCGCCGCGCGCCCCGAGCACCTCGTCGGGGCTGCCGTCGGCGAGCACGACGGTGCCGTCGGGGTCTGCGCCGAGCACGATCACCCGGGTGACCAGCGGCAGCCAGACGTCGATGCGATGCTCGATCACGACCAGGGTCGCGCCACTGACCTCGAGCGCCGCTGCCACGGCATCCCGCACGTCCCGCACTCCCTGGGGGTCGAGATTGGCGGTCGGTTCGTCGAGCAGGATCGCTCCCGGCCGCATCGCGAGCACGCCGGCGAGCGCGAGCCGCTGCTTCTGCCCGCCCGACAGCGCCGAGGTCGAGCGGTCCATCGGGACGTCGAGCCGCACGGCGTCCAATGCCGCCCGCACTCGCGTCCAGATCTCGTGACGGGGAACCCCGAGGTTCTCGCATCCGAAGGCCACGTCGTCACCGACCCGCGCGAGGATCGTCTGCGTGTCGGGGTCCTGCAGCACCATGCCCACCCGGCCGCGCTCTGCAGCCGCCGGATGACCGTCGACGAGCAGCGCCCCGTGCGTCTCGCCCTCGTCGGACCCGCCGAGCACGCCGCCGAACCCCTGGAGCAGAGTCGACTTGCCCGCACCGGAGGAGCCGAGCAGCAGCACCCGCTCCCCCGGTTCGATACGCAGGTCGACGGCGCGCACGGCCCACCGCAGCCGGGTGGCGTACCGCCACCCCCAGCCACGGGCTTCGAGGGTGGCGGGCGTCGTGGGGGCACTCACACCCGTGCGGTGACCTCACGACCGGCGGCGAACCGGCCGAGCGCGCCCGTGGCGGCGAGACCCCGGGCGATCAGCCACGCTCCCAGTCCGGCGATCACCGCGCCCGAGATGGTGGTCGAGACGATGTAGACGGTGGTGAAGAGCGTGTCCGCCCCGGCGTACCAGAGGATGCGGTCGTTGATGCCGCAGGCGAGTCCCGCGCCGGCACCGGCGAGCATCGCGACCGGCAGGCGCCAGACGCCGTACAGGAAGACGAGGAAGACCAGTTCGGCACCGAGCCCCTGGACGAGACCCGACACGATGGTGAGCGGACCCCAGGCGTTGCCGACGAGGGCCGAGATGACGGCCGCCACCAGCTCGGTGTAGAGCGCCGCACCCGGCTTGCGGATGATCAGCGCTCCGAGGACTCCGGCGATCAGCCAGGGGCCGGCGAGAAGGCCCTGCACTCCCGGGAGCAGGGGCTTCAGGATGCTGCTCGGCACCTCGTATCCGACGTTCCAGAGCAGGAAGATCAGGGCGCAGGCGACGGCGATGACGCTGGCGACGACGATGTCGACGACCCGCCACCGCCACAGCTCCGGGCGGCCGAGGCCCCGAGGGGACGAGGCGGTGGACGCCGAAGCGGATGCGGATCCGGTGGTGGATCCGGACGTGGATGTACTCATCAGTGACTCCTCCCTGCGCTGGCATGACCCAGATCAGGTTCGACGGTCGAAGCGCGATTCGCTCCCTCTCAGCCCGGCTCGCCGGACTCCCGTGGTTGTGCTCTCGATCTTACCCAGTGCCGACACTCCCGTCTGCTTCTGTTGCCGCGCCGCAGATCTGCGTGCGGGTTCGGTACCGTGAGGAGGTGACCGCTCCCGACTCCGCCGAGGCCACTCCGTCCGATGTCTCGGGCGCCGATGCCCCCGACGCCGATGCCTCCGGTGCTGTCGCACCCGGCGCTGCTGCCTCCGGTACTGCTGCATCCGGTACTGCCGAGATCGTCGATGCCGCGACGCTCCATGCCGCGAGTGCGGATGCCGAGCCGCAGTGGGCGGATCCGGGCAGTGGCGGCACTCCCCTCACGTGGGTCGACCCGCTCGATGTGGCCGAGCACACGTCTGCGGGCTCCCTCGACACCGCACCGCATCCGACGCGCGAGGCCGCTCTGCTGGGCGACGCGAGCCTGCGGCCGGCGATCGCCCGTCCGGGGCTGCTGGTTCCGGCCGGCATCCTCGTCGCACTGGTCGGCGCGTATGCCGGCACCACCATGCTGTGGCCGCTGCACGAGGTGGCGCCGACCGTGCAGGCCGTGGAGATCGCCCCGGTCTCCGCCGCCGCAGCGGCGTTGACGTGGCCGGGGCAGGGAAGCGCGGCCGCCGGCATCGCGGGGATCGGCACGGCGTCGTCGTCGGTCGACCAGGCCGCGATCGCCAGCGTCACGAAAGTCGTCTCGAGCCTGATGGTGCTCGACCGCATGCCGCTCGCGGTCGGCGAGCAGGGCCCGGAGTTCGGCTTCACGCGAGCCGACAACCTGGCCTACTGGGACTACCGCCGCTCCGACCAGTCTGCGCTGGACGTGCCGGTGGGCGGCACGCTCACCGAACTGCAGATGCTGCAGGGCACTCTGCTCGGGTCCGCGAACAACTACATCGATCGTCTCTCCCGCGAGATCTGGGGGTCGGAGTCGGCATTCACCGCGGCCGCCGCGGAATGGTTGAGCGATCGCGGCCTCGACGGCATCACGATCGTCACGCCGTCGGGGTTCGACGCCCGCAACACGGCCACCCCGCAAGCACTGGTGGCGCTCGCCGAGCTCGCGATGCGGAACCCGGTGTTCGCGGGGATCGTGGGCACGCCGTCGGTCGATCTGCCCGGAGCCGGGACCGTCGTCAACACCAACGGCATGCTCGCCGATCCGGGAGTGGTCGGCGTGAAGACCGGCACGCTCGACGAGAGCTGGAATCTGCTGACGGCGAAGGACATCACCGTCGACGACACCACGGTGCACCTGTATGCCGCTGTGCTCGGCCAGACGGACGATGCGCAGCGCCTGGCCGAGACGCGCTCGCTGTTCTCGCAGATCGAGACCGCTCTGACAGGTCAGGCGGCCGCTGTCCCGAAGGGCACGGTCGTGGGCACCGTCACGACCCGATGGGGCACGACCACGGATGTGGTGACGGATGCCGACGCCGAGCTCGTGCTGTGGAACGGCACGACCGGGCAGACGACGACGACATTCAGCCTCGGTGAGAATCGGGAGTCGGGTGAGGCGATCGGCACCGCGACGAGCGTCGGACCGCTGAACACCGTGACCACCTCGGTCTCCCTCGTCGACGACGTCGAGGGGCCGAGTCCCTGGTGGCGCCTGACACACCCTCTCGAGCTCTTCGGTCTCACCGACGACCGCTGACCCCGGCAGCGGGCACCGCGCACGGCGAGCGCCGAGCGCGAGACGACGAACGCCCCACCCGGATGATCGGGTGGGGCGTTCGTCGTCTGCGGTCAGTGCGCGGTCTCTCCCGCGTCCGGACGTTCGACGATCGCCTGGGCCGCGGCGGCCTCGGCGGTCGGCGCCTGCGCCCCGACCGACGCACCGATCTGCGCGGCGCTCGCTGTGCCGTCGGCATCGCCGCTCACGACCACCGGGGTCGACCCGGTGAGCGCGTCTTCGGCATCGATGTCGGTCGCGGCCTGCTCGAACTGCGACTGGTACAGACGCCAGTACGCGCCCTGTGCCGTGATGAGCTCGTCGTGGGTGCCCTTCTCGACGATGTCTCCGTGTTCCATGACCAGGATGAGATCGGCATCACGGATCGTCGACAGGCGGTGCGCGATCACGAACGACGTGCGACCCTGTCGCAGCGCGGCCATCGCATTCTGCAGCAGCAGCTCGGTGCGGGTGTCGACCGCCGATGTCGCCTCGTCGAGGATGAGGATCGACGGCTGGGCGACGAACGCTCGCGCGATCGTGATGAGCTGCCGTTCTCCTGCCGAGACGTTGGAGGCGTCTTCATCGAGCACGGTGTCGTAGCCCTCGGGGAGGGCGTGCACGAAGCGGTCGACGTACGTCGCCTTCGCGGCCTCGAGCACGTCCGCGTCGGTCGCGGTCGATCTCCCGTACCGGATGTTCTCGCGGATGGAGCCGGCGAACAGCCACGGATCCTGCAGCACCATGCCCGTGCGCGAGCGCAACTGGTCCCGCGTGATCTCGGAGATGTCCTGGCCGTCGAGGAGGATGCGTCCACCGTCGAGCTCGTAGAACCGCATGATCAGATTGACCAGCGTCGTCTTTCCCGCTCCGGTCGGTCCGACGATCGCCACGGTCTGGCCGGGCTCGACGCGGAACGACAGGTCGGTGATCAGCGGGCGATCGGGCGTGTACGAGAACGCGACGTTCTCGAACTCGACGACGCCCTCGCCGTCGGCGAGCATCGGCGCATCGGGCTCGTCGGCCTCCTGCTCGTCGGTGTCGAGAAGCTCGAACACGCGCTCCGCCGATGCGGTTCCCGACTGCACGACCGCAGCCATGCCGCCCAGCTCCGACAGCGGCTGCGTGAACTGCTGCGAGTACTGGATGAACGCCTGCACGTCGCCGAGACGCAGCTGGCCGCTCGCGACCATGAGACCGCCGAGCACGGCGATGCCGACGTAGGTGAGACTGCCGACGAAGGTCATCGCCGGCATGATGATGCCCGAGAGGAACTGCGCCTTGAAGCTGGCCTGGAACAGCTCCTCGTTCTCGTCCTTGAACTTGTCGAGGGCGTCTTTCTCACGACCGAACACCTTGACGAGCGCGTGCCCTGAGAACGCCTCCTCGACGCGGGCGTTCAGACGACCCACCTTGCGCCACTGCGTTCCGAAGGCCTTCTGCGACCGCGGACCGATGACGCCGAAGATCACACCCATGAGCGGCAGCGCGACGAGCGCGACGAGGGCGAGCTGCCAGGAGATCGAGAACATCAGCACCAGCACGCCCACCACCGTGAGCACGGCGGTGATCGCGCCCGACAGCGACTGCTGCATGGTCTGGGTGATGTTGTCGATGTCGTTGGTGACGCGGGAGATCAGGTCACCGCGCTGCACCTTGTCGAAGTACGACAGAGGCAGACGGTTGATCTTCGCCTCGACCGACTCGCGCAGACGCCACATGGTGCGCACCATGATCACGTTGATGACGTAGCCCTGGATCCAGCTGAGGAAGGCCGCGACGATGTAGATCGCGAGCACGGCGATGATGACCCACCGCAGCGCCTCGAAGTCCACCCCGGCGCCGACCCGGAAGTCACCGAGGGCCGAGATCTGGTTCGCGTAGTCGTCCTGCCCGCCCTGACGAAGGGCTTCGACCACGTCGTCCTTCGCGGTGCCGGCGGGGAAGCCGGGGAAATCCCCGTTCGCCTGCCCGAGCTGCACCGAGATGAAGCCCTTGTAGATGAGGTTGGTCGCCTCGCCGAGCACCTTGGGGGCGGCGACCGTGAGCACGACCCCGACGGCGCCGGCGATCGACACGAGGATGAACCACACGGCCGACGGCTTGAGCAGTCCGATCATCCGGCTGAAGCTCTTGCCGAAGTTGTCGGCCTTGCCCGGTGCGACGCTGTCCCACCCGCCGCCGTTCTGGCGTGCCTTCTCGGCGAGTTCGGCCTCGTACTTCTCTTCTTCGGTGAGCTCCGACTCGGCCGTCTGCGCGCCGGTCGTCTGTGCACCGGTCGTCTGTGCACCGGTCGTCTGCGCGGCCGCGCGACCGCGGCGGGTCTTCGGCGTGTTCTGGTCGCTCATGCGTCCACCCCCAGCTGCGACTCGACGATCTCCCGATAGGTCGTGCTCGTCTCCAGCAGTTCCGCGTGCGTGCCCACGCCGACCATGGTGCCCCCCTCGAGCACGACGATGCGATCCGCATCCGTGATGGAGGACACTCGCTGCGCGACCACGATCTTGGTCACATGCGGAAGCTCGCGCCACAGCGCCTGCCGGAGGCGGGCGTCAGTGGTGAGGTCGAGAGCGGAGAACGAATCGTCGAAGACGAGGATCTGCGGCTGACGGACGATCGCCCTGGCGATCGCGAGACGCTGTCGTTGACCGCCCGACACGTTCGTACCGCCCTGGGTGATGCGGGACTCCAGTCCCTGAGGCATCTCCTCGACGAAGTCACGCCCCTGCGCGATCTCCAGCGCGTGCCAGAGTTCCTCGTCCGTCGCGTCCTCGCGTCCGTAACGCAGGTTCGATGCGACGGTGCCGGTGAAGAGGAACGGGCGCTGCGGCACCAGGCCGATCGTCGCCCACAGCGACTCCACATCGGCTTCGCGCACGTCGGCGCCCCCCACGAAGACCGCGCCGCCCGAGGCGTCGAACAGGCGCGGGATCAGCGACACGAGCGTGGTCTTGCCCGCACCCGTCGATCCGACGATCGCCACGGTCTCACCGGGCTCAGCGCCGAAGCTGATGCCCGTGAGCACCGGAGAATCGGCCCCCGGATAGGTGAACTCGACGCCGTCGAAGGCGACGGATCCGGGCGTCGGGAAGTCGGTGACGCCGTTCGTCGGGCGCTCCATGCTCGACTCGGTGTCGAGGACCTCGCCGATGCGCTCGGCCGAGACGGCCGCGCGGGGGATCATGATCGCCATGAAGCTGGCCATGATCACACCGCCCATGATCTGACCGATGTACTGCATGAAGGCGAAGATCGTTCCCACCTGCACGGTGCCGCTGTTGACCTCGATCCCTCCGAACCAGACGACGGCGACCACGGTGACGTTGAGGATGAGCATGAACAGCGGGAACAGGAGCACGAAGAGCGAGCCGACCTTGCGGCCGACGACCATGATGTCGGTGTTCGCACCGCGGAAGCGCTCCTCTTCGATGCGCTCTCGCACGAAGGCGCGCACCACTCGGACGCCGGTCAGCTGCTCGCGCATGACGCGGTTCACCGTGTCGAGCCTGCCCTGGTAGCTGCGGAAGAGCGGCACCATCCGGCTGACGACGAGCCCCGCGACGATCAGCAGCAGCGGAACCGAGACGGCGATCAGCCAGCTGAGGCCGATGTTCGTCTGCACCGCGAAGATGATGCCGCCGATCGCGAGGAGCGGCGCGGTGACGAGCATCGTCGCACCCATCATCGCGAGCATCTGCACCTGCTGCACGTCGTTGGTGTTGCGGGTGATGAGCGACCCTGCGCCGAACTGCGAGACCTCGCGCTCGGAGAACCCGCTCACCTTTCCGAAGACGTCGGCGCGGATGTCGCGGCCGGCGCTCATCGAGGCGCGTGCGGCGAAGTACGTGGCGATGACCGACGCGGTGATCTGCCCGAGCGACACGGCGAGCATGAACAGCCCGGTGCGCCAGATGTACTCGGTGTCGGACTGTGCGACGCCCTTGTTGATGATGTCTTCGTTCAGACGAGGCAGGTAGAGAGTCGCGATCGCGCTGGCGAACTGGAAGACCAGCACGGCCGCGAGCAACCACTTATAGCGGGACAGATATCGGACGAGGATTTTTCCCAGCACAGGCGGACTTTCTAGGAAGGATGAGGTCGCTGATCTCTCGACGGGCGGACGCGGGCCGAGATCGCGCACAAGCTAGAGTGCCACGAACCGCGGACATTCGTATCCCCCTGCTGGTGGACCTTCGCTCACAGCGAACCGACGCCACCCGCTCAGGTGGCGTCGGGCCCTCAGAAAAGCCCCGGCTCGGGCGTGAACTCGCGGGCGCCGGCACCGGCATCCGCCGGCAGGTCGGCGATGGATGCCGGGTCCCACCGCGGGTTGCGATCCTTGTCGATCAGCTGCGCGCGGATCCCCTCGACGAGGTCGGGGTGGCGCGTGACGAACCACATCACACGGCGGTACTCGCCCTCGAGCGCTGCGCGCAGGCCCGGGAGCTCCCGCGCCTCGCGCACGGCGTCGAGAGTCACCGCCAGCCCGGTCGGCGCCAGGGCTTCGAGCACCTCGGCGGCTGCGGCGGCCTCGGGAGCGTCGTGGGCGTGGAGGCGCTCGAGGATCCCCGCGACCGTGTCGGCGGAGAACGCCTCATCGATCCATCCGCGGGATTCCGGTAGGGCGGAGGGCTCGGGGGTCTCGTCGAACAGCAGCACGATCTCGGCGGGACCGGTGGGGTCCGCGCGGTACGCGAGCGCCTCGCGCAGGGCATCCAGCCGGTCGGAGGGCACGAAGTGGTCGGCGAATCCGAGCAGCACCGCGTCGGCGCCGCTCATGGTGCCGCCGGTGAGTCCGAAGTACTCCCCGAACCGCCCCGGCGCGCGCCCGAGCAGCCATGTCCCCCCGACATCCGGGGTGAACCCGATGCGGGTCTCCGGCATCGCGAGCTTCGAGCGTTCCGTGACGATGCGGATCGACGCGTGTCCCGAGAGCCCGACGCCGCCGCCCATCGTGATGCCGTCGGCGATCGACACGATCGGCTTCGGGTACTCGGCGATCATGGCGTTGAGCGCGTATTCCGCGCGGAAGAACTCCGCAGCCTCGTCCGCGTGACCCGCCACGATCTGCGCGTGCAGCCCCCTCACGTCGCCACCGGCGCACATCCCGCGCTCGCCCGCCCCGTCGATGACGACGATCTGCACGTCGGTGTCGTCCCGCCACGCCTCGAGGGCTCCGGCCAGCAGCCGGACCATGCCGAAATCGAGCGCGTTGATGGCCTCGGGCCTGTTGAGAGTGAGCCTGCCGAGGGCGCCGTCGGTGCGGACGAGGACCCGGGGGACGTCGAGGGTATCGGTCACGGGTGCCAGGCTACCCCGTACATTCGGCCTTGCCACGGCGGCCGTTCGTGGGGTAAATACGCGATCCGGCGGCTTTTCCGGCAGGATAGACAGAACTGCCCACTGCAACGAGAGGTCGCAGATGCCCGACGGACAGGTGCTGGAGTTCACGCACGTGACCAAGCGCTTCAATGACGTGACGGCGGTGTCCGACTTCTCAGCGCGAGTCGAACCCGGCGTCGTCACCGCTTTCCTCGGCCCGAACGGAGCCGGAAAGACCACGACGCTGCGCATCCTCCTCGGTCAGGTGCGCGCCACCAGCGGAACCGCGACGATCGGCGGTGTCGCATTCCCCGACCTGCGCCACCCGCTGCGCACCATCGGATCGGTCCTCGAGGAGACGGCCTACCGCCCCCGCCGTTCGGCCGCGCGCCAGCTCACCATCGCGGCCAAGGCGAACGGCATCCCGCTCTCCCGCGTCGACGAGGTGCTCTCGCTGGTCGGCCTCGAGCAGGAGGCCGAAGGCCGCATCGGCAGCTTCTCGCTCGGCATGCGCCAGCGCCTGAGCGTCGCGCACGCCCTGCTGGGCGACCCGGGCGCCCTCGTCTTCGACGAGCCGGCGAACGGCCTCGACCCCGAAGGCATCCGCTGGATCCGCCTCCTGATGCGCCGGCTGGCCGACGAAGGTCGCACGGTGCTCGTCTCCTCGCACGTCCTGAGCGAGGTCGAACAGGTCGCCGACAACGTGCTCGTGCTCTCGAAGGGCCAGCTTATGCTCTCGAGCGGCATCGAGACGCTCGCCGATCCGTCGGCCGGATCCGTGGTCGTCGACGCCGCCGATCGCGCCGCGCTCACCGCCGCGCTCTCGGCCGGCGGGCTCGAGGTCGAGGTGCTCCGCTCCGGGCTCACGGTGCGCGGAAGCGATGCCGGCACCGTCGGTGCGATCGCGGCATCGGCCGGGATCGCGCTCAGCACGCTCGTGCAGCGTGGACCCACCCTCGAAGACGTCTTCATCGATCTCGTGCGCGGCGGCCGGTTCGACCCGCGCACCGACGCGGCGCCCGCGGCGATCGAGGCGCCTGCCGCCGTCGAGGCGCCTGAGGCTGTCGCGACACCTGTTGTCGAGACGGATGCGGTCGAGGCGGATGCGGTCGAGGCTGATGCGGTCGGGGCTGATGCGGTCGAGACGGCTGACGACGAGACCGACGTCGCGGGCGCAGCGTCCGCCGAGGAGTCGGCGCCTGCCGAGCCCGAGGCGCCTGCCGAGGAGTCGTCAGCCGAGGAGGAGGACGCACCCGCCGAGTCCGCCGAGGATGCGGCGTCAACCGGATCCGAGGCACCTGCCGAGTCCGCCACCGCACCGTCTTTCGATGAGATCCTGTTCGGCACGACGCCGGCGACTACTGCAGACGACGAGGCGGAGGACGACGACCCGCGGTCCGCAGCCGTCAGCTCCATGCTCGCCCAGGCGGCTCGGGCCTATTACGAGGACGAGCCGAAGGAGTACCCGCTCGAGAACGCATCGAGTGAGGACAGCGTCGTCGAGAGCATCGACGAGACTGCGTCCGAGGGTGCTGCGCCCGAGGGTGCTGCCGACGAGGGTGCTGCCGACGACCACGAGCACGCCGAGGACCACCACTCGGAGCACCAGAACGATGCTGCCCAGAACGAGGCGGACCAGAACGATGCTGCCCAGAACGAGGCGGACCAGAGCGACGACTCGGAGCAGGACGACTCCGAGCCTCATCGTTACTGAGACCTGACGAGAACGCCCTCCACGCCGCACGGCGATGGAGGGCGTTCCTCGTTCATGAGGGAGTCTCGGCGCTCCCCGGCCTCACGCCGGACGCGGGCGGATCACCGGACGTCGGCTGCCCTTCGACACGGGGACCGGTGAGGTGGCGACGATCTCCTCGACATCTGCGGGCTCGTCCGTCACGTCGAGCCTGAGTGCCTGAGTCAGTGCGAGGCCGTGGCTCGTCGTGAGGATCAGCCGCCGATACTGCTCATCGCCGACGAGGTCGACGACCACGCTGGGTCGGCGTCTGCGGATCAGCACGAAGTCGGTGCTGCCGGCGGCCTTCCACGTTCCGGCGGCGAGGATGCCGGGAATGTGCGTCCCGGGATTGGGCACTCCCCGAAGCCACGTCCACGCGTCGTCGATCAGCTGCACCTTGGCGATGGTCTCCCGCTCGATGCGGAGATTGTCGCGGTGAAAGCTCGCAGCCCGCTCGATCGGCGAGAGCACGACCTCGAGTCGCGTCTGATCAAGCAGCAACGTCACCATGAGTCCAGTCTGCCAGCGGCACCCGCCCAGATGTCTGTGTCTTGCTCACAGGAAGGCAACGATCCCTTGTCGGTTCCCACGTGTTCACGTCTTTCTCCCATTCCGATGTTCCGCTCGACCTTCGAACAAATGTACTAGAATCGGAGTATGACCTCGACCACCGACCTCAGCATCGAGCAGCGCCGTGCACTGCTCGATGCCTGGGTCGAGAAGCGACGTCAGATCGCCCGACTGGAGGCGGAGGCGTCCGACATCCTCGCCGAGCGGATGCGGCTCTGCACGGCCGAGTCCGACGAGCACCCCTACCACCGCGACGCGATCCATCGATCGATGGTCGCGGAGTACGCGGCCGCCGGGCGGATGAGTCAGGGCAGCGTCGAGTATGCGCTCACCGACGCGGGGTTCCTCGCCGACGGCCACCATCCGCGCGTGCAGGAGGCGTTCCGAGCCGGAGCGATCTCGGCCGCGCATGTCCGCGAGATCGTGCGGGCGGCCGGAGTGGTCCGAGAGGCAGTGAACAACAGACGGACCGACCCCGATGTGCTGCCCTTCTACGACAGCGCGGCCGTCATCGTCGCAGAGCATGAGACACCGGCCCGCACCCGCGCGCAGATGCGTGAACTCGCCGCTGCGCTCGCCGACTCGACGACGGTTGAACGTCATGAACGAGCCGCATCCGAGAGGACCGTCACCGTGCGTTCTGCTGACGATGGCCTCTCTGTGATGACCGTCGTCCTTCCGGAGTATCTCGCCACAGCGATCCACGACCGTCTCACCCGGTTGGCGCGAGTGGTGATCGCCGGGCGGAGCGGCGCGGAACCGCGCTTCGAGACGACGGACTCCCGCACCATCGACCAGGTGCGCACCGATCTCCTCATCGACCTGCTTCTGGCCTCCGACCCGAGCGCGGCGAACGGCTCGGGTCTCGACAGCATCCAGGCTCGGATCCAGGTGACCGTCGCGGCGACGACGCTCGCCGGGATCGATGACCGTCCTGCCCACCTCGACGGACACGGACCGCTGCACCCCGACGTGGCTCGCGACCTCGCAGGACGCAACGGCGGGTGGTCGCGTCTGTTCCTCGATCCGTCCGGACTCGTCGCGGAGACGGACGCCTATACGCCGACCGAGTCGATGCGGCGATTCCTGCGAGCCAGAGACCAGCACTGCCGATTCCCCGGATGCAGAATGCCGGTGCACCGATGCCAGATCGACCACACGTTCGATCATGCGAAGGGCGGCAGGACCGAGATCCACAATCTGGGTCATCTCTGCGCGACCCACCACGTACTCAAGCATCCCGACGTCGGCGATGACCATCGGTGGACCGCCCACCAGCTCCCGGACGGAACCATCGACTGGCGCAGTCCACTCGGACGCACCTACCGTGATAGTCCGCCGCGCCGGGTCATGTTCGTATGACGACCCGAGACGGCCGCATGCCGGTCAGTGCGAAGACGGTCGCATGCCGGTCAGTGCGAAGACGGTCGCGTGCCGGTCAGTGCGAAGACGGTCGCGTGCCGGTCAGTGCGAAGACGGTCGCGTGCTGGTCAGTGCGAAGACGGTCGCGTGCTCACGCCGTCGCTGCGGGCGCAGCGACGGCGGCAGCGGCGCGAGCGGCGATCGGCAGCGCCGCTTCGATCCTCTGCAGCTCCTCTTCGCGGTGTGCGGCGGTGAGGAACCATGCTTCGAACACACTCGGCGGCAGGGCGACGCCCTGCTCGCGCATCGCGTGGAAGAACGGTGCGTAGCGGTACGACTCCTGTGCCAGTGCGTCCACGTACGTGCGGGGCGCCGACGCGCGGAACGACGCGCTGAACAGGCTGCCGGCGTGAGCGACGGCGTGGGTCACGCCGG
Organism: Microbacterium foliorum; assembly: GCF_003367705.1. Lineage (NCBI taxonomy): Bacteria > Bacillati > Actinomycetota > Actinomycetes > Micrococcales > Microbacteriaceae > Microbacterium > Microbacterium foliorum. The sequence continues at coordinate 3,237,015 of NZ_CP031425.1, forward strand.
CATCCGTGAGCGCGGCATCGAGCGCCGCCGAGACCCGGGCGGCCGCCGCATCGACCGTGGCGTAGACCTCGGGGGTCGCGAGCCTCAGCGTCGCGAGACCCGCGGCGACCGAGAGCGGGTTACCCGAGAGGGTGCCCGCCTGATACACAGGGCCGAGGGGCGCCAGCATGTCCATGACGTCCGCGCGTCCGCCGAGAGCAGCCAGGGGCATCCCCCCGCCGACGACCTTGCCGAAGGTGATGATGTCGGGCAGGTACTGCTCCCCCGCTGCCGCCTGCAGACCCCAGAATCCCGCCGGGTGCACGCGGAAGCCGGTCAGCACCTCGTCGAGGATCAGCAGCGCGCCGTGCGCGTGCGCGGTATCGGCCAGCAGCCGGTTGAAGCCGGGCGCGGGCGGCACGACGCCCATGTTGGCCGCAGCCGCCTCGACGATCACCGCGGCGATGCGATCGCCGTGCTCGGCGAACACCGCCTCCAGCGCGCCGGGGTCGTTGTAGTCGATCACGAGCGTCTGCGCGGCGATCGGGGCGGGGACACCCGCCGAACCGGGCAGGGCGAGCGTGGCGACACCCGAACCCGCCGCGGCGAGCAGCCCGTCGGAGTGCCCGTGGTAGTGGCCGGCGAACTTCACCAGCAGGTCGCGTCCCGTCGCACCGCGGGCGAGACGGATCGCCGTCATCGTGGCCTCCGTGCCGGTCGAGACCAGACGCACGCGCTCGACGGGCCGGGCCTCCCCCACACGCACGCGGTCGGCGATCACGGACGCGAGTTCGACCTCGCCCTCGGTCGGAGCACCGAAGGACAGACCGCGGGTCGCTGCCTCCTGCACCGCAGCGACGACCTCGGGCTGCGTGTGGCCGAGCAGCGCAGGACCCCACGACGCGACCAGGTCGACGTAGTCGTTGCCCGCGGCATCGGTGACCGTCGCACCCGACGCCGACGCGAGGAAGCGCGGCGTTCCACCGACCGAACCGTACGCGCGCACCGGCGAGTTCACGCCACCGGGGATCACCGCACGGGCAGCGGAGAACAGGTCGTCATTGCGGTCGGTCATGCGGTCGGTCACAGCACACTCCTCAGCGGCGCGCGGAGGTCTCCCGGCGCCCCCTCAAGGCTAGCCCGAAGAGCTGGGCACCGGACTCAGACCAGAGACAGGACTCAGGACTCAGAACCGAGACAAGACTCAGACCCGAGACAGAGCGCAGACCCAAGACAGGACTCAGGACTCAGACCAGAGACAGGACTCAGACCCGCAGACCTGGGCTGGGCTGGGCGGGGCAGACCTGGGCTGGGTGTCCGGACCGGGCCGGCTCAGGTCAACCGCGCAGCCAGCGAGCGGCCTCGGTGGCCCAGTAGGTCAGCACGACATCGGCGCCTGCGCGGCGGATCGAGAGCAGCGATTCGAGGATCGACGCACGGCGGTTGATCCAGCCGTTCGCGGAAGCCGCCTCGATCATCGCGTACTCGCCGGACACCTGATACGCCCACACCGGGATGTGGACGGTGTCACGCACCTCGCGCAGCACGTCGAGGAAGGCCATAGCCGGCTTCACCATGACGATGTCGGCACCCTCCTGCTCGTCGACGACGGCTTCCCGCACGCCCTCGCGGCGGTTGCCCGGGTCGAGCTGGTAGGTGCGGCGATCCCCCGTGAGCTGGGAGTCCACGGCCTCGCGGAACGGTCCGTAGAAGGCGCTCGCGTACTTCGCGGCATACGCGAGCAGCAGGGTGTCGGTGAATCCCTCGGAATCGAGCGCCTCGCGGATGACCGCGACCTGGCCGTCCATCATCCCCGACAGCCCCAGCAGCTGGGATCCGGCCCGCACCTGGGAGAGCGCCATCGATGCATAGCGCTCGAGCGTCGCGTCGTTGTCGACCGAGCCGTCTGCCGCGAGCACACCGCAATGCCCGTGATCGGTGAACTCGTCGAGGCAGAGATCGGTCTGCACGACGAGGGCGTCGCCGACCTCGGCGGCGAGCGCCTCGGTCGCCACATTCAGAATGCCCTGAGGGTCATCGGCGCCCGAACCCCGTGCATCGCGCACAGCCGGGACACCGAAGAGCATCACACCGCCCACACCCGCCTCGGCGGCCTCGGCGGCAGCGGCCCGCAGCGAGTCGAGCGAGTGCTGGGCCACGCCCGGCATCGATCCGATCGGCACGGCCTCCGTCAGACCCTCGCGGACGAAGAGCGGCAGCACCAGCTGCCGGGGTTCCAGCGAGGTCTCCCGCACGAGCCCGCGCACCGCGGGCGACTGGCGCAGCCGGCGCAGCCGGACATCCGGGAAGCTCACGGCGCGAGCTCGTCGGCCGCGTGCGGAAGGGTGAAGCTCGACACCGCGTCGATCAGCGCGTCGACGGTCTGCGTGTCGGCGACGACCGAGATCGGGAGGCCCGCCTTGTCGGCATCCTTGGCCGTCCGCGGTCCGATGGCTGCCAGCAGAGTCTCGTCGGGGATCTCGGGGAACTGCTCGCGCACCTGCGCCGCGACCGACCCACTCGTGATCAGGATCGCGTTGATACGGCCGTTCTCGACGTCGCGCTTGATGCGGTCGGTCACCGGAACGCCGACCGTGCGGTACGCCACCACACTGTCGACGTCGTGTCCGGCCTCCTGCAGCAGCACGCTGAGCACGGGCTTCGCGATCTCGCTGCGCAGGGCGAGGATGCGGCGCGGCTCCGTCTCGAGCGCGATCAGCTGCTCCGCCATACCCTCGGCAGAGTTGTCCTGCGCGGGAACCAGCGCGACCTCATACCCGACCGCCTGCAGCGCCGCCGCGGTGGTCTCGCCGACCGCGGCGATCCGCGTGGTGCGCGGCACCACCGCCCGGTGCGCGAACATGACGTCGACGGTCGTCGCACTCGTGACCGTCAGCCAGTCATACGATCCGGCGGCGAGCTGCTCGAGGGCGACGTCCAGCGCCGCCTGGTCTGTCGTCGGCGCGAAGTTGATGAGCGGCGCGACGACAGGAACGGCGCCCTGCGCGCGCAGGCTCGCGGCGACGCTGTCGCCCCACGGGCCCCCACGGGGTACGAGGATGCGCCAGCCGTCCAACGGTCGGTCCTGCTTCGTATTGGTCATGATGAAGGATGCTCTCGGGAGACGAGGTCGGCCGCCCCTTGATCGAGCAGCCGATGGGCGACAGACAACCCGATCGCGCGTGCCGCGTGCATCGGGGGTGCACCATCGGCAGCATCCGCTCCGTTGCCGCTGCCGTTCCGACGAATATACTCCCCGTTCAGGGGTTCGGTGACGTCGAGCCCGATCCGACGGCCCCCGTCGGAGGCGTAGACGACCGCCCGCACGCGGATATCCCCTCCCTCGACGACCGCATGAGCGGCCATCGGAGCCTGGCACCCGGCGTCCAGCCCCTCGAGCACGGCGCGCTCCGCGGTCACGGCCACACGGGTGTCGTGATCGTCGAGCGCGGCGAGCGCGGCGAGAAGGTCGGCCGGAGCGTCGGTGCGGGTCTCCACTGCGAGCGAGCCCTGCCCGGGCGCGGTCGGCCACTCGGCGAGGCCGAGCTCCTCACGCCGCAGCGGCGAATCGGAGCCCAGCCGCGAGAGGCCTGCGGCAGCGAGGATCACGGCCTCGAGCTCCCCCGACGCGACCCGCTGCAGACGCGAGTCGACGTTGCCGCGGATGTCGACCACCTCGGCATGCGGAGCCCGGCGATGCACCTGCGCCATGCGACGCGGCGACCCCGTGCCCACCCTGCTGCCCGCACGCAGCGCGTGCAGCGGCGTGCCGCCTCGGGTGATCGCCACGTCGCGGGCATCCTCACGACGGGGCGTCGCCGCGATCACGAGACCGTCCGGGATCGCGGTCGGCAGATCCTTCAGCGAGTGCACGAGAAAGTCGCACTCCCCCGCGAACAGAGCCTCGCGCAGACGGGTGGCGAAGATGCCCTGTCCGCCGATCTCCGACAGCGATGCGCGGTTGGTATCGCCCTCGCTGGTGATCGGCACGAGCTCGACCGCATGCCCGGTGATCTTCTCGAGAGCCGCGGCGACGTGACCGGACTGGGCCTGCGCGAGCGCGCTGCGTCGAGTCCCCAGCCTGATCGGGGCGGTCCTGGTGCGAAGAGTGCTCATGGTCGGCTTACTGCAGCACGTCGGCGATCTCGTCGAACCGAAGGCGACGCCCCGTGTAGAAGGGGATCTCCTCCTTCACGTACAGACGGGCGTCCGTGTAACGGAGGTCGCGCATGAGGTCGACCAGCTCGGTGACCTCGTCGGCCTCGAGCGGGAGGATCCACTCGTAGTCGCCGAGCGCGAAGGCCGCGACCGTGTTCGCGATGACCCCGGTGAACGCGGCGCCCTTGCGACCGTGGTCGGCGAGCATCTTGCGACGCTCCTCCTCGGGTGCGAGGTACCACTCCGGGGTGCGGACGAACGGGTACAGGCACAGCCAGTCCTTGGGCTCCACACCACGGAGGAAACCGGGAACGTGCGCGCGGTTGAACTCCGCGTCACGATGCACGCCCATCACGTTCCAGACGGGAAGAAGGGTGCGCAGCAGCTCGGTGCGACGCAGACGACGCAGGGCCTTCTGCAGTCCTTCGGCCGTGTCGCCGTGCAGCCAGACCAGCAGATCCGCGTCGGCCTTCAGGCCGGAGACGTCGTAGAAACCGCGGACCGTGACGCCCGAGTCCTCGACGTACGACACGATCGTCTCGAGCTCGGTGGAGTCGGATTCGGTGACCGGAACATCGGGGTTTCGTCGCCAGACCGCCCAGAGGGTGAAGCCGGACGGGTTCTCTTCGCGTTCATCGGACATGGCTCCAGTCTGCCCCCTTCGTGAAGAGCTCGCGAACGCGAGTCGGATTGCTGATGCGCCTCGGTCGGACTTTCGGTCGGCGGACGTTCGGTCAGCGGGCGAGAGCCCGGGCGATCGCCCAGACGGCGCCGCCGACGACCACCGCGACACCGACCGCGCCGGCGATGGCGGCACTCGGGTTGCGGTCGGCGAACACCCGCGCCTCGGCGACGGCGCGCTTCGACGCCTTGTCGATGCGGCGAGGGAAGTTGCCCTTGATCTCGATCGCCGCGAGAGCGGCCTTCAGCTCGGCGCGCGCCGATTCGACGGGGTCGACGATCCCTGCGGGGACCGCGGTCTTCGGCAGCGATCGCGTGATCTCAGAGTTCGTCACGGCCGGCCTCCTTCACGAGTCGGACGTCCTCGCCCACCGCCTGGACGGGGTTCTTGCGTGCGAGCACCTTGCGGAACTTCAGGATGCCGAGCAGTGCGAACAGCAGCACGGCGAGAATCAGGATGCCGAGCACGGCGAGCGCCGACAGCCAGACCGGCCACCACGACGACAGCCCGGCGATCGCGAAGACCAGGATCACGGGCACGGCCCAGAACAGGAAGAACAGCGCGACGAGGAACCAGACGGATCCGATGCCCGCATCCTTCGCGACGCGCGAGACCCACGCCTTGGCCGCGTTGATCTCGGCCTTGACGAGGCTCGTGATGAGCTCCGGGAGGTCGCCGATCAGCGACAGCAGGCTGTCCTCTGCGCGATCACGGTATCCGCGGGGCATCTCAGCTCCCGGACTTCGCGGCGGTGGACCGCGACGACGCCGGCTTCTTCGCGGCGGGCTTCTTCGCGGCGTCCTTCGCCTCATCGACGGCGTCTTCCGCCACATCCACGATGTCGTCTGCCGCCTTCTTGCCCGCGGCGACGGCGGAGTCGAGCCGCTGTCCGGCGGTCTTGTCCTTCCCGCCGACGGATCCCGCCACCTTCTGCAGGCCGTTCCAGATCGCACCGGGCAGCGCGGCGGCCTTGTCGCCGACGTACCCCTTGACCTTGTCGACCTGCTCCTGCACGGGGTCGAGGTTCCAGACCTTGAGCCACTGCGTCTTGATCTGCTCGTAGCGCTCGCGGCCTGCGCGCGTTCCGAGGACGTATCCCGCTCCGAGCCCTACGACGAGTCCGATCTTCCCCTTCATGGGGTCTCCTCACGTTGTTCCGGTAGAACGCCCTGGGGCGAACTGACGGCCCGGTGCCGCCTGGCAGGAGTCCAGCGTAGCCCCGTATGCCGAATTCGGCATCTACCGGGGCAGAGGGTTGACAGCAGGCCGGATCTCCGTTTGGGATCGCGGATCGTCATCGCGCCCCACCCGCCGGGTCCGCACCGCTCGAGTCACCGCCGTCAGTCCCACAGCAGCGACCGGCGCAGCCGATCCGCCTCCTCCTGCGCATCGGGGATCACCTGTGCGAGACCCGTGCCCGCGAGCCACGCCCCCACGGCCGCGATGCCGGGCACCGACTGGATCGCGTGGCGTGCGGCCTCGCGCCGGGCCCCGGAGCCGATGATCGATGCGGGCTGGGACTGCACGTAACGCGCGCGATGCGCGTCGACGAGATCGCCCTCCGCCAGCGGGACCCCGAGCAGAGCGGACGCCTCGCGCAGGGCGACGCGTGCAGCGGCGTCGTCGTCGAGCCCGGCCGTCGCGGCCGGCTCGCCCTGCGCACCGAATGAGACGCGCACGAGGTGACGGTCGCCGGCGGCCTCGCGGACCCAGTCCCACTTCGCGCTCGAATGGGTGAGCGCCTTGGCGGTGTGGCTCCCCGGGACCGTCAGCACGCCGGTACCGCGGGGAGCGCCGGAGAGCGCCCGGGCGGCGAGCAGCAGTGTGACGATCTCGATCTCGGGGGCATCGGCCGCCGTCGTCAGGGAGAGCTCCGGTGCGGCTTCCGCGAGAAGACGTCGCGCAGCATGCTCCGACGTGGCCAGCAC